>CAZNHE010000019.1:8462-31478 GCA_964572735.1 uncultured Chitinophagales bacterium
TCTCTCTTGTTCGGGAAGCCGGGAATCTTTGCCGAACGATCCGTTCATTTCTTCCGGAAAAAATCATCGGCAGCACTGATCGACTTTCAGTACAAGCAAATATGTTGTTATTATTTACGCTATGAAGTATCTCCCTTTGCTCAACGGTTCCATCAACTTTGTCTGTTCTATCTTGCTGATTATAGGCCTGGTTCTGATTCTCAAGAAAAAAAGGCAAATGCATATGAGGGTGATGTGGACCACCTTCTGGCTTTCTGTGGCTTTTCTGGTTTCGTATCTGATTTTTCATTTCCAGGTGGGCGATGTCCCTTTTCAGGGAACAGGAATGATCCGGCCGATCTACTTTTTCATCCTGATCACTCATATCGTATCGGCTACCGTCATTGTGCCCCTGGTGCTGATCACCCTTTACCGTGCGAGCAAAGGCCGGTTCGCACGCCATAAAAAAATCGCCCGGTGGACCTGGCCCATCTGGTTCTATGTAACCACTTCAGGGGTTGTCGTTTACCTGATGCTGGCCGCTTCCGGAAGCTTCGAGGCAGCGGGATTACGGTGACGAAAAAGTCTCCATGTCCGGCAGGGACAGCAGCACGGTTCGTTATTTACTTTTCTGATTCCTAACTTCGGCGTATAATCAGACAGGCGTAACAGGCTGTGAACGTTTTACCCTGTTCATGCCTTTTTTAAAATGACGAACGAAGAATAAATAACAAGCCGGGTATACATATCCTGATAATGATAACCTGCTCCAAATAATTCACTAAGAAGAGGTTAAGTCTATGGCAACCAAGATAAAGATTCACCCGATAACTCCTTCTCAAAAGAGGATTTTTGAAGTAAGCGATTACCTGCGCCAGGGGGCCGTAATCCTGTTTCCCACCGACAGTCAATACGCCCTGGGCTGTGCATATGATAATAAAAAGGGGGTTAACCGGATCCGACAGATCAGGCAGCTGAAAAACGACCATTTGATGACCCTCATCTGCGGCTCCTTGTCGGGTATCTCCAAATTCGCCCTGCTCACAGATGATAATTTCCGGATTATGAAGCGTCTGATCCCGGGGCCGTATACATTCGTATTGCCGGCTACGAAAGCCGTTCCCCGCCTTTTGCAACACCCCAAGCGCAAAACCATCGGGATTCGTGTTCCCAATTATCCCATTTGCCAGAAGCTGGTCGCCGAACTGGGGCGTCCGCTGCTGTCCACGACCGCCAAGAGCCCGGATTTGAACGGGCGTAATGAACTCTACCCCGATCGGGACGAGATGTTCACTTTTATGAACAGGTTGGTAGATTATATTATTGATGATGAACAAAACCTGACCAAACAGCAGACTTCCATCATTGATATGACAGGGGAAGAGGCCGTGATCCTGCGGCGGGGACTGGGTCTGGCGAAACTGGAAGATGTATTCAGCCAATATGACAAACTCTTGACAGAGGTATGATACGGTGCACTGCCACCGGTCACAATTGCTGTCATTTCTCTTAAAAAATCATCTTAAAAAAATAGCGGTCATGCCTGAACAGTGGAAAAACCTGACGGACGAGGATCAAATCAAACAGATTATTTCGGATTCAGATCATCGCCCCCAGATTATTTATAAACACAGCACCCGCTGTCCGGTGAGTTCGAGGGCTTACCGGAGGGTAAGTAAAATCAGCACAGAATTAGCGGAAATCGCGGATATCTATTACCTGGATGTCCTCGCAGACCGGCCGGTTTCAAACGCGGTGGCGCGCCAGTGGGAAATCAGGCACGAGAGTCCGCAGCTGTTGATCATCCACAATGGCGAAGTGATCTGGCACGAAAGCCATGGCGCCATCCGTGAAGAACCTATCCTCGAGGCCCTCGAAATTCAGAAGGAAAGATCCTGACCTGCAAATAAAGTGGCAAGAGTTTGGGAATAATCGGGTCTGACAATCCCCTTTTCCGTGATAAACGCTGTAACCAGTGTCGAAGGAGTCACATCAAAAGCGGGATTAAAAACGGGCGTTCCTTCCGGAGCAATAGCGTGATCATCAATCTTGCGGACTTCGTCGGCATCACGTTCTTCGATGGGTATTTCTTCCCCCGATTTCCTGCTCATATCGAAGGTTGAGAGCGGTGCCGCCACATAAAAGGGAAGTTCATGCTGCCTCGCAAGCACAGCCAGGCTATACGTGCCGATCTTGTTCGCCGTATCGCCGTTGGCTGCGATGCGATCGGCCCCGGTAATTACCATATCCACCCGTCCTGACTTCATGAGATGACCGGCCATGGAATCTGTGATCAGGTGCATGGGGATGTGTGCCTGTTGCAGTTCCCATGCGGTAAGGCGGGCTCCCTGCAGGCGTGGACGCGTCTCGCCTACCCAGACATGCACGTTTCTTCCGGAAAGATGAGCATGATAAATCACGGAAAGGGCTGTTCCATATTGTGCGGTAGCCAGTCCCCCTGTATTGCAGTGAGTCAGGATTCCAGCCTTTTCCGGAACGAGTTCTAACCCGGCCAGACCAATCGCACGACAGATTTCTTTATCTTCTTCATGGATGATTCTGGCTGTTTCAAGGATGAGCCCTTTCAATTCCCGCACCGGAGATGCTTTATGAGCATAAACCTTTTGTCTGATCCGATCCAATGCCCATCGCAGGTTGACGGCTGTTGGACGCGAGCCGGCCAGATAACCGGAAGCCCGGGTCAATTCATTCCATAAATCATCAAACGTAACTGCCTCTGACTCCCGGACCGCAAGGTATAACCCATATGCAGCAACGATACCGATGGCCGGGGCGCCGCGAACCTGCATATCCCGAATAGCGTCAAAAGCCTGAGTCACTTCTTCTATTTCGAGATAAACGGTACGGGAAGGAAGCAGCGTCTGATCAATGATTCTCAGATGATCTTCTTTCCACTCTATGGATCGTATGGTTTCGTCCTTTTTTCTTTCCATCATACGCTCATAAGTCGCAAGACTTCCCTTTCGAAGACATCCGCATCATATCAGATTTTAACCTTTTGCCCCGCAAATAGTTGCCATACCACCTATTATGATTATTCACCACTTAGCGGTATTGCCATTATTTCTTATACCGTAGGTTCCCATATAGATATAATCCTTGTTCAAAACTCTAATCTTAAAATCCAAAATGCAGGAGTGACCATGAAACGTTTACACGTTTATCTCTTCGCTATCTTTTCCGTGATGCTCGTTAATGGTATAATTGCAGGCCGCTCATTCGCTCAGGCGCAACAGGCCGTCCCCGGAGATTCGACCCTTACTGTAACAGGGATGGTAATTGATGCCCAAACCAGTGACCCCGTCGCCTCTGCCACCATTGAGGTGGAAGATTCTCAGGTCACCGCTACCACAGACAGCACCGGAATGTTCCAGCTTCAGGGAATCGGTCAGGGAGATCATACTCTGAAAGTAACCGCCGACGGCTATCAAAATTCTGAAAAGCAAATTGACGCCGGGAACGAAACACAACAAGTTATCATTAAACTTGAACCACAGCAATAATAGTTTTGTGACCCTTAATAACTATTGCTGACTAGCCAATCACAGCAAGGGCACCGGGATGAATTCCGGTGCCCTTATTTTTTGAATCTGTGGTTAGTTGTCATTATCCATCCGGGACGAGCCCTGTAACTTCCGACCCGCAACCCTTAACATGAAGAACATCTTTCTTTACGCGCGGGGATGATAGGTATCATATGTCCGCTGCAAAAGGGTACGGTCGACATGCGTGTAAATCTCGGTCGTAAGGATAGAAACATGGCCGAGCATCTCCTGGACATCCCTCAAATCCGCACCGCCTTCCAGGAGATGCGTTGCAAAGGAGTGGCGGAAAATATGGGGATATACTTTCTTTCTCACGCCTGCGTCCCGGGCCGCTTTTTTCACGATATTATAAACGCCCATACGACTGATCGGTCCTCCCCGCTGGTTCAGGAACAGCCGGTCTTCCGTTTCCTTGCGCATCCTCATGAACAACGGCCGCGCCGATTTCATGTAACGTTCTAATACTTTCAGTGCCGGTTTTCCAACAGGAACAAGACGTTCTTTACTTCCCTTCCCGAATATGCGCACCAGGCCCGCTTCGGGGATGAGCTGCCGGCGGGTCAAGGCAACCAGTTCGCTCACACGCATTCCTGTTGCATAAAGACACTCCAAAATGGCACGATCGCGCAAACCTGCGGGGGTCTGTGCGTCCGGAGCCTCCACTATTTGTTTAACCTCATCGACCGACAAGACTTCGGGAAGACGACGCCCCAGCCGGGGAAGCTCAACCAGGTCGGCGGGATTGGCCCCGGCCCATCCCTCTCCGATCAGAAAACTGTGATAACTGCGAATACTGGAAATATTACGCGCCAGCGTGCTGGAGGCAAGTCCGAGTGAAACCAGCACTTCCAGGTACCCTTCAATATGCCTCAGATCGATCCCTGCCGGCTCATCGACAGCCAATGTCTCGCCGATGTATTTGAGATAATTCCTGAGGTCGTTCTCATAGGAATGCTGTGTGTTATCCGACAAACCCTTTTCGAGCCTGACAAACTGCAGGTATAATCGAAGAGATTCTTCAAATGCATTCATGGGGAAGACCTCGCAGGCCTGTTCCTTTTTATTGCCGTCTTCTCATCTGCCATCGGGATAACTTCATTTCCCTGATGTTGCTGCCGGTTTCACGGAGGGAATTTCACTCTTCGGCATGATCGTCGGGCCGGCGGACAGGTGGAGCATCGCTGATAGTGATCGGGTTCACCGGTGTTTTCTTTCCTTTGGCAGATTCTTTCTTTCGTCCTGTTTTTTCTTTTCCTGCCGGGTCGTTTTCTCCGGTTTCTTTCTCCATTTCTTCCTGTCCCGGGTATTTCACACGTCCATGATACATACCCATCAAAATGCTTAGAAATGTTCTTTTAATGATCTCCAGATCCTTAAAAGTGAGGGGACAATTATTCAACTGGCCTTCTTTTAGCCGCTGATCTATGATGTTGCTCACCAAATTCTCGATACGCGGATACGTCGGTTCCGTCATCGAACGGCTGGAAGCCTCCACACCATCAGCCAGCATGACGATGCCCGTTTCCCGGGTCGTCGGGATCGGACCCTCGTATCGGAAATCTTCCTCCTGTATCTCGAACGATTTTTCTGTGTTTTCCTGAGCCTTTTCATAGAAAAAGCGGATGAGTGAGGTACCGTGATGGGTACGGATGAAATCAATAACCACTTCCGGGAGGTTGGCATCTTCAGCCATTTTCACCCCATTGCTCACATGAGACTTAATGATGATCGCACTCATCCGCGGTTTAAGCTTGCTATGGCCGTTCATCCCTGCCACCTGGTTCTCTATAAAATATTCCGGTTTCTCTGTTTTCCCGATATCATGATAGAGAGCGCCCACGCGGCAGAGCAAGGCATTAGCCCCGACCTCGGAAGCAGCCGCCTCCGCCAGGTTCGCCACCTGCAGGCTGTGATGGAAAGTGCCTGGTGCACGGAACATCAGCTTCTTCAGCAAGGGCTGATTGGTATCGCTGAGTTCGAGCAAAGTGACGTCTGTCGTGACCCTGAAAAGCTTTTCGAAAAGCAGAATCAGCGGGTAGGTGAGCCATATGAGTACGGCATTGATGAGCACGCTTATCAACTGTCCGGCCAGGTGATTGAACGGACTCGTGCGGGTAAGGGTGAATCCTACAAGCACCACCACGTAGGTAGCCAGGACGAGGCCGGGCGTAAACAGGAAAAACTGGCTGCGATTTTTGATGTCCCGTACCGAATAGACCGCCATACTGCTGGCGGCAATGGCGGCAACCATAAATTCAAAGTTAAAGCCTACCATCATCCCGCAAAGCATCGCCAGGGTAATGGTCGTCATCAAGCCAACCCTTGAATCGAAGATGATGGTTAGTATGATCGGGGCAATCGCAATCGGTACCACATAAGGAGATATGTAATTGAGGCGGCTTACGAACGCCATCCCGCCGATAATCAGTGCCATAGCCAGAAATACGAGCAGAAACTTGGAATTTTCCCCGTATATAGGCTTTCGGTACAGATAGATATAGATAAAGAAGACGAACATTACCGCCACAATGATCAGTATCTCACCGATATACTGTTGCCATACGTTGAACTCGCCGGCTCGTCCCATCCGCGCCTTTTGCAGGCTGCGCAGCATGTTCAGTTTTTGGGGAGTAATAAGATCCCCCTTACGGATGATAACCTGTCCTTTAGCCACAGCCCCTTCCGTCGGAGAGATGGAGGCAAGGGCGTTGTTGATCTGTACTTTGGTTTCCTGCTCATTATAGATCAGGTTAGGCTGCACAACAATACTGAAAATCTGAGCTGCCGTACCTGCAGCGCCCGAAGGAAGTTCATGGGAAAGCCAGTATCGCGCGTATTCTTTGGCTCCATTGACGTCGCGCACATTTGCCAGGAAATATTTACGTTCCGTGCTGTTTTCCTCATTGCGTACCGTCAATTCCTTATTGGAAACCTGCGATTTATCTTTATTAATGATGCCGTCCTGCTCTACTTGTCCGAGAAGGGTGTCCAGTTTATCACGGATCGTTGAGCCTATGTATTTTTGCTTTGCCGTTTCCAGAGAATTTTTGGGATACCACCGGCTGAAGCTTTCAAGCAGGGGGCTCCAGCCGTTGTCATCCAGCCCTACATTTGTACTGTTGCGGAGGGAGCGATATTGCAGACTGTCCTGCCGGCTCCTGGAACTGCCGGAGCGATCATGCTGCCACTGTGCATATTGTACCAGTACAGGAATAATTTTCGTGAAGATCGAATCAACATGATTCCGCACCTCAGACGGAGTCCCGGTGTCCTCATAAAAGATCGGCGATACCTGTTTGATGACCTGTCTCCTCTCCTTCTCCAGGTCTTCCTTACTCTTAAGCAGGCTGAACGTAAAAGGTGCTGTCAGATTTTCGTGACGCCAGGGTTCGTTGAGCTGATAAGAAGCCTCTTTAAGCGTGATGTGTGGAAATACTACAATCACGAACGCAAGAAAGACAAGAAAAATCAGTATTTTAATGTAAATACTGTCATTCAGGGAAAAGGCTTCATGTTCCTTTCTCTTCTTGTCTCCCAAAATGGGCGCCAACCCTCTGGTTTTGCGTGCCAATCCGAATTTTTCCAGGAAATTCATATCAATAAAATTCGTTACAGCGGCTTAAGCGGCGTTGTTGAATGCCCTGTGCATCCGGTTTGTATTGACAGCCGCACATACATACAAAACGACACTCGTAAAAGTATACCAAGGTCGTGTCATATTCCCAAATATTATCAAACATGTCGTTATAACCATCGATACCGCTAAGTATTCAGCAACATCAATATATGAATAGTTTATCTGTTTGCTCATTAAAAGACCCTGAAAGGTCCGATATGCACAAAATAGCGGTATCTAATCCTGATTCAATCAAAGAGGCTGTTTTGTGTTGACGGGTGCAACTGTGAGAGATGGTACATAAAACGCTTTGGATCGATATAAAGTATCAGCAAACCTGATGCGTGCCGGAGACCCGGACTCCCTGAACAATGGCCAGCGTCCTGTCATCGTTCAACCCGGATAATACCAGGATCATTTCTTCCATCAGTATTTTCCGCAATCCTCTGTGCATCTGTGATATGAAAACGCAAATCAACCGCTTCGCCGAAAGGAACGGCCGGTGCCGGCAAAGATACAGAATTAGCCTTCTCCTATCATGTCGCGAAATCCATCTTCATCAATGACCGGGACATTCAATTGCCTTGCTTTGTCCAGTTTGCTTCCCGGATCGGATCCGGCAAGGACGAAGTCGGTATTGCGGCTGACGGAACCGGTTACTTTTCCTCCATATTTCTCAATCAGATCGGTGGCTTCTTTTCGTGTGAGACCCGGCAGGCTGCCTGTCAATACGAATGTCATCCCTTCGAGATCATTTCCTTTCCGGATATCCCCTTCGAGCTCCATCCGAACTCCCCCCGCCCGGAGACGATCGACCAGCTCCCGGTTCTTCTTCTCCTGAAAATGACTAACTACCGATCCTGCAATTTTAGGGCCGATGGAGTCGACCGCTGCCAGATCTTCCTCACTCGCGTGCAATATGGCCTCAACGGAGCGAAAGGCAACGGCCAGATCCTTTGCCACGGTACTGCCGACGAAACGGATCCCCAAGGCATATAATACCCGGTCGAACGGCTTCTTTCTGCTTTCATCTATGGAATGGATCAGGTTGCCCGCGCTTTTTTCTGCCATCCGTTCCAGCGGGATAAGGTCCTCGGTTTTCAGCTTGTACAGGTCGGCATAATCGAGAGCCAGCCCGTTACTCACCAACTGATCAACAATCGCCGGGCCAAGTCCGTCAATATCCATCGCATCCCGGGAGGCGTAGTGTTCAATACGGCTGCGTATCTGAGGCGGACACGCGGCATTTACGCAACGCCAGGCCACTTCATCTTCCAAATGCACCAGTTTTTCTCCACAGGCCGGACATTTCTCCGGCATCCGGAAAGGATCGGAACGGCCTTTGTGGTCAGGATCCAGCACTTTGACAACCTGTGGGATGATCTCCCCCGCCTTTTCGATCAGCACCCGGTCGCCTGTCCGGATATCTCTGCGATGAATTTCGTCCTCGTTATGCAGCGAAGCCCGCCGGACGGTCGTCCCCGCCAGGAATACCGGATCGAGTTCGGCGACCGGAGTGATCGTCCCCAGCCGGCCCACCTGTAGTGTGATCTCACGGATTGTCGTTTCGGCCTGTTCCGCCTCAAATTTGTAGGCGATAGCCCAGCGCGGTGCTTTCGATGTATACCCGAGGACATCGCGATAACTATCCTGGTTCACTTTTACGACTACTCCGTCCGTATCGTAAGGGAGCTTTTTGCGCAGTTCGTCGGCTTCTCTGATGAACTTGTGTACTTCCCCGATATTGGCGCATTTCCGGGAATATTCATTAATCCGGAAACCCATCTTTGCCATTTGCTGCAACTTTGCATATTGAGTTTCGGTGTTTCGTCCGTCGATAAGCATATCGTAGGCAAAAAAACGGATCGGACGTCGGGCTACAATCCCTGAATCCTGCAATTTCAGCGTACCTGCCGTAGCATTTCGCGGATTTGCGAAAACCGGTTTCCCGTCGTCTTCCCTTTCTCCATTCAGCTTGCGAAATGCCTCCCGCTCCATGAAAGCTTCTCCGCGAACCTCTACCACATCAGCCACGTTTCCTTTTAATTTCAGGGGGATATCACGAATAGTCTTTACATTCGGAGTGATGTCGTCACCCTGGCTGCCGTCGCCACGGGTAGCCCCCAAAACCAGCACGGCGTTTTCATACCGTAAACGCAATGCCATCCCGTCGAATTTCAGTTCTGCGACATATTCATAGTCCTCATGGCCGAGCATATTCCTGACTCTCCGGTCGAAGTCATTGAGTTCCTGCTCATTATACGTGTTGGAAAGGCTCATCAGCCGCACGGGATGTTCAACGGTGGGGAACTCCCGGGTGATCGTCCCGCCCACGCGCGCGGACGGCGAAAACGATTCCCTGAGGTCAAACTTGTTTTCAAGCTCAATCAGCTCTTCCATCCGCATGTCGTATTCGCGATCCGACATGACCGGATTCGCCTCTTGATAGTAGGCCTGATTGGCTTTATTCAGGAGATCACGCAGCTCCTGAACGCGATCTTTGGCTTCTTCCTTGTTCATCGGCAACAGGCAATGTTGTCTCTAAAAGCGGGGACGATCTCTTACGACTCTTGGTTGCGGAACTCCGTTCGGAAGGGTATCGTTCGTTACAACCTGCCACCCGGGGTGCTTCCCGAAATAGGAACGTTTTAGATGCACCATCTCATCCTTCCCCTCATATTTCCGGAAATCCGTCAGCGGATGACCGTTGTAAAGGAGGATCATATTGTGAAATACGCCTCTTATGTTGATGCTGTCGCGAAAATCGAACCGCATCCCTTCTCCTTCATCAATCCAGTAGGGATTCAGTTTATTGGCGATATCCGTTTGAACGCGGACCGGGCCGAGTGGTCCGTAAGCGGCATAAATGGTCAGGTGGATAGTATCGGGAAGTGCCGATCCTGATTCTTCCTTTTCCGCCGCCGTCTGTGCGGAATCGGCAGCGGCAACAAGGGCAGGTACAGCCAGCGAATCAACCGGCTCAATACCGGCTTTCTGTGACGCGGCCGGATGGCTGCCCACACTTCTGACAATGATAAAAGCCGCTGCTGCCAGTATAATGACGATCAGTATGATCAACAGGAAAAAGCCCGGCCGACGACTCAGGGAATAGGTTCTCTTGCCTATCGAAGCCCAGTCGACGCTGCTGACCGTCGGCGGCTCCGGAATCTTGCGGTTATAATGCTTTCCGGGATCCGGACCCGGTGGTTCTTCCTGATCGCCATCTGCCGGCCGAGCAGGCGGGTTCTTCTTCCCACCCCGAAAGACGTCGGAAGGGGGAGTGTCTTCCGCAGTACCGGTTGTATCGGAATTCTTCACCTCTGGTTCGCCGGCCGGCTCTCCGGATTCGCCATCGGTCGTTTCCTTCTCGTGCTCTGCCTCTTCTGCCTTCTCCGGGGCCGGCGTCTCCCCTTCATCTTCACTTACATCCAGTTGAAAGCGGCTGCCATACCGGTCATTCGAATCTTCCGGTTTCCCGGCCTCTTTTTCATTTCCGGGAGAACCAGATCCATATTTTTCAATCAAAAATCCATCATAAATCCCGATAATCTGGTCGTCCAGGGCCTGGATGATGTCTTCATCGGATATTCCGAGTGCCTTTGCATAGGTTCGTATGAAGCTTCGGATATATGTCGCGTTGCGTTCTTCCTCCTCCAGTAATGTTCCATCCTCAATCCTCTCGATGGTCGACAGGGGTATTCGGGTAAGCTCGTATATATCCTGAACACTGAGGTTATGATCTCTGCGTATTTTCTTAAGATCTGCAACTAACGAGGGCATAGAGTGTGATTTTCTTAGTGATGACGTTGCTTCAGGTTCCGAATCCAAGATAAAAGGATTAGATTAATAATAAATTGCAACTTTTCCATGATCGCAAACAGGTGTTTAAAATTCGAAGTTAGCTATATAGTTTATTCATCGGAACTTTTTTGTATATGTTTATCAAAATAAGCTTTGCGGGCAGTCGGGTGGTTAACGACGGGGCGTATGACCTTCCTTGACCGGGTTATCCCCGCCGGGCTCGGGCGGAAGGTCGGGGCCATGGCCCTGTCGCGTTCCATCAGTATGGTTTCGGCTTTGTTGGTTGCCATCATTCTGACCCGACTTCTTCCGGAAGCAACATACGGCATTTACCGAAAACTGTGGTTGGTTTTCATGCTTCTGGTCCCATCCCTGACAGGAGCCACCGTCGGCACGCTTTACTACCGCGGAAGTGTTCCCGGGAACCGAAACCCTGCGTTAATCATAGCCGCTTGTCTGTTGGCATTCTCGGGTCTGGCTGTCGGCCTCATTAACTATTTCGGGATAACCCGACTCGCCCATATTATACATATCGCCGGATCGCTGCCGGCTTTCCGTTACTTCTCAATATATATATTTTTCGCTGTTTTTGCGGGATTGGCGGAACCACTGTTTGTCCACATCGGCCACAAGCGCTGGCTCATCGGCTATGCTGTCATTTATAACACGCTCGAGACCTGTTTAATTGTAATCCCATTTGCACTGGGTTGCAAGCTGCAAACGATCGTGCTCATCATGTGCGTCGGCCCCATGCTGCGAAGCTTTTTCATTGCCTGGCTGCTTATACGTTCGATCCCCGATTGGCCGGGTTTTTCCATGCTCCGGAAGGAATGGAATCGCTCACTGCCTTTTGCAACAGGATTGTTCCTGGTGGCCATAGCGGGAATTGCCTCGGGAGAAGTGGATAAATGGGCGATCAGTATCCATTTTAACAGCGATTTCATTTTTGCCATCTATTCGATAGGAGCCCGCAAGATTCCATTTTTATCAGCAATAACCGCCTCGATCACCTCCTCACTCGTCGTTCATTATACCGGAGATATGTCCGGCAATCGATTCTCGTCCGTCATCCCTGCGATGAGAAATGCCACAGACAGGCTCTTTCTTTTTATTACCCCCTCCCTGGTCTTTTGTTTTGCTTTTGCACCTCAGATCATGGTGCTTTTTTTCCATAAATATGCTGCCTCGGCTCCGATATTCCGGGTGTACCTGATTACCACCCTCTTTCAATTCTTCTTCGCCGAGAGCATTATCCAGGGTACCGGAAACAGTCGCCTCAATGCTATTGCGGGATTCGCAGAGCTGGGGGTTAACCTGGTATTAAGTATCTACCTTGTTAATACAATCGGTATTCTTGGTCCACCAATAGCAACTCTCATTTCTCACGGAGTATTTCTGGTTGTGTTGATTGGCTATTGCCGTACACGGTTCGGAATGCGTATCCGGGATTTTATGCCGACCCGGCGTATACGGCCTTTGGTCGTTACCCTCCCCTTGCTGGCGGGATCCGTCATTTTTCTGAAAAGCATTCCCCTGAACGAGTGGATCGGCATGATCGCGGGAGGAATTATTCTCGGCATTCTGATGATGATACAGATCAGAATGAACAGTTTGAAGCCGGTTTTGTCGTAAGTTGTTCCAGTTGCGACGCACTTTTAAAGTGCGTCGCAACTTTGTCAATCCGTAAATCCGCCTTCTGTCATTTTAATAGGATCGAGCGCTTTGTCCAGTTCTTCCTCCGACAGATCGGTCATCTCAAGGGCTACTTCTTTGAGGGCGCGGCCTTCAGCAAAGGCCTTTTTAGCGATTTTGGCCCCCTTATCATAACCTATTATCGGATTCAGCGCTGTCACAAGAATCGGGTTTCTCCCCAGATTTTCGTGCACCCGCTCCTTATTCACCCTGAGGCCTGCCACCGAGCGGTCTGCAAAATTACGGGCGGCATTCGTCAACAATTTTATCGACTGAAGCAGGTTGTGCGCCACCATCGGCAGCATTACGTTGAGTTCAAAGTTACCGGCCTGGCCTCCTATGGTTATGGCGGCGTCGTTGCCGATCACCTGCGCGGCGACCATCGTTACCGACTCCTCGATGACCGGATTTACTTTCCCCGGCATAATCGACGAACCGGGTTGCCTGGCCTCCAGTTGTATCTCTGCCAGACCGCTGTTCGGTCCGGAATTCATCCAGCGAAAATCGTTGGCAATCTTCATCAGGCTGACAGCCACTGTCTTAAGCTGCCCGCTCAGCTCCACCAGGGCATCGATGCCGGCCTGGGCTTCGAAATGGTTCGCGGCCTCATCGAACTGCCATCCGGTGAGTTCGCTTATTTTTTGCGCGAACAACCGGCCGAACTGCTTATGTGTATTGACCCCGGTACCGACCGCAGTACCTCCCTGGGGAAGTTCCGAGACCCGGTTTAAGGCCGATTCAACCCTGTTCACGCCCAGTTCCATCTGCCGTGCATATCCACTAAATTCCTGGAAGAATGAAACCGGGAGGGCATCCATCAGATGTGTGCGGCCTGTCTTGGCTACATCTCTATATTCCCTTCCCTTTGTCAAAAGGGCCTCACCCAGATGTTTCAGTGCGGGAATGAGTTCCCCGGAAACCTGCAGTGCAGCAGCAACCCGGATCGCTGTGGGAATCACGTCATTAGAACTTTGTCCGAAATTGACATGATCATTGGGATGAATATTAAGTGAAGAGGCCCCGTCAGCCCTTGCCATTTCATTGGCACGATTGGCAATCACTTCGTTGGCATTCATGTTCGAGGAGGTTCCCGATCCTGTCTGATAAATATCAATCGGAAAATGCTCATCGAGCCTGCCCTCAATAATTTCATCTGCCACTTTCACGATGTAGCCCGCAATAACATCGTCGAGCAGCCCGAGGCCGGCATTCACGATCGCAGCCGCTTTCTTAACGTATCCAAGCGCCTGTATCATCGGGCGGCTGAAACCAAACCCGCTTATGGGAAAATTATCAACGGCACGCTGTGTCTGGGCTCCGTAATAAGCATTCTCCGGAACTTTCACTTCACCCATGGAATCTTTTTCAATACGATAATCACTCATTCTGCTTTTCTACTCCGTTTATTACTGTGACAATTGAATATTCTGAAGATAACTAACCAGCGAACGAACCTGTTCCTGCGATAAAGGCCCGCCATATTTCTTTGAAAAGCCCGGCATCATCTGACGTTTGCGGATGTCGGGCGTGCCCTGTGCTATCCTTCTGAACAGCAACCCGCCGTCGAACGTTGACAGAAACGCGCGATCCAGTGCCGGCCCCGGATGAAACACCGAATCTCTTTTTCCGGCCGGGCCATGGCATACCTGACAATCAGCGGCAAACAAGGCTCGACCACGCTTTCCCAAACCTTTGTTTACGTGGCAATTGCGGCATGTTCCCTTGAAAATCGATTCGCCGGCCGACATGGCCGGCATGGAATCTCCCGATGCCTTTGGATGCTCAACGACGTGTGCGCGCAGGATCAGCCGTACCTGCGGTCTCCGCCGATCATTACTGCTCACCGTGATCGTTTTCCGGATATCCCCGAATTTCTCGCCGGCGTCGAAAGAGACCCCGATATTACCCGATTCCCCCGGGGTATATCTTCTCTTGCCCAGCCGGGCTATGGTACATCCGCAGGAGGTCCGGACATTTCCGATGATCAGGGTATCGGCACCGGTATTGACAAAAGGAAATCTCCCCGATACCGTATCGTGCTGAAGGACTGTTCCCAGGTCAATCACCTTTTTTTGAAATACGAGCGACGGCCCCCTGTCAGACTTGAACGTTATCTTCCGGGCAGATACGACTGTAGCTGTGAAATAGATCCTCTTATCGGGCTGAGACGTATCATTCGTTTTAAAGATCAGGGAATCGCGAAGCGGTCCGTATAGCCGGTTTCGGCCCGGGGAGAACGTCATGGTAACGCGCATTCTTTCTCCCGTCATTACGGTGAACGGCGGATAATAGGCCTGAAGATCGGGGGGATGAAGAAGCTTCAGGATGCGAATCGGATGAGGAGAGGCATTCTGAAAATGGAGGATGTAGCGTGCTTCCCCGCCCTTCGGAACTTCTCCCAAAGAAATGGTTCCCGCGGAGAAGCGAATTCCTCCAATCAGGGTGACGTCGGTCCCTGTCAGGGGCTTCGGCAGTACATTTCCCCTGATGGTTACTCTGAGGATAGCGGGAAACCCGTCGGTGGCAATGATCACCTGCTTCTCGAAGGGCCCCGGATTATGGTTTGTGTGGTATGTAATCGCCACCTTACCCTGTTGTCCCGGAGCAACAGGTTTGTGACTGAAAGAAGGAGTCGTACATCCACATTCGGCATGGACCGAAGTCAGCCGGAGGCTGTCAGTGCCGGTATTGGTAAATACAAAATCCCAGTGAACATCGGGCCCCTCATGAATCAATCCGAAGTCATGGACATTCTGCCTGTATGAGAGCCGGCCGGCCAACGAGACATTCTGTGCTCTTGCACCGGCAGCAATGCCGGCAACGATAATCAGGATGAAGAAGGGATGTTTAAACGAAAAATACACCGCCTTTCCCCGTTTTGGGATCAGTAGCGAATCAGCCTTTCGATGGCATTCTCAATATCCTTCTCGTTGGGCAGGATGAAATCTTCAAGGGACACGGCAAAAGGAACCGGTGCGTATTTCGCAGCCACCCGCATAACCGGGGCATCCAGATACTCGAATGCTTCGTCGGCAATGCCGGAAGCTATCTCCCCGCCGAACCCTGCAAAACCGATATCTTCGTGGAGTACCAGCACCCGGTTCGTTTTTTTCACCGATTGAATGATTGCTTCCCAGTCAAGCGGAACAATCGTCCGCAGGTCGATCACTTCGAGGGTTACTCCTTTTTTCGCATACTTTTTTGCGGCATTCAGGGCCTTATGGACCATCAGGCCATAGGTAACAATAGTGAGATCATTGCCTTCGCTGGCTGTTCTGGCCTTTCCAAACGGGAGATAATAATCCGGATCCGGTTCGGGGGTGCGTGCAAACCCCTGGCGGTACAATCCTTTATGCTCGAGAAACAGGACAGGATCATCCATCCGGATGGCTGTTTTCAGCAATCCTTTCGCATCGGCTGCGGTAGACGGCAGGGCGATTTTGAAACCCGGAATATGTGCAAATAGGGATTCGATATTCTGGCTGTGGCACAGCCCGCCATGAATGTATCCTCCAACGGGGACCCGAATAACCATCGGGCAGCTGAATTCATTATGAGAACGATAGCGCAGCGTGGAGATCTGATTGCGGAGCTGCTGCATAGCCGGCCATATGTAATCGCCAAATTGTATTTCCACCACGGGACGATAACCCCGGATGGCCAATCCGCATGCTGTGCCAAGAATAGATGCTTCCGCCAACGGAGAATTATAGCAACGCTTCTCCCCGAACTTTTCGGTCAGTCCTTTGGTCGCGGTAAAAACCCCGCCTTTGGGGCCGGCTACATCTTCTCCAAAAACGACTATATCGTCATTCCATTCCATCTCCTCATGAAGGGCATGATTGATTGCATCGACCATGACGATTGTATCCCCTGCCGGTTCTCTTGCCTCATATTTTAGATCCGGCTGCCCGTCGGAGTAAACATAGGTGAGGGCATCCTCGGGTTTGGGATGATCCTGTTCCGCGGCCCAGAGCGTTTCCGCATTAATTAGATGTTTCACTTCCAACCGGACGGCTTCCAGTTCATCCGCCGTTGCAATACCCGCATTGATCAGCCGCTGGGCCATTCGATCGACCGGATCATAAAGCTGTTCCTTTTCCAGCTCTCCATAAGGCCGGTATTTGTACTGGTCGTCGGAAGAAGAATGGGCAAGCAGGCGAACGGTATGAGCATGGACCAGTGACGGCCCTTCGCCTCTGCGGGCACGTCTTACCGCCTTTTCAAGGGCTGCATGAGAGTTAAAAAAATCGGTGCCGTCGACTTCAAAGATTTTCAGATTTTCAAAGCCCACAGCCGTTTTTGAGATGCTCCCGTGGCTGGTCTGATCTCTAACGGGCACGCTTATCGCGTATCCGTTATCCTGCACCAGAATGACGGCAGGCGCATTGGTACGTCCGGCCCAGTTGAGCAGTTCGAAAAAAGATCCCTCTGAGGTAGCACCGTCACCGCAGGAAATATATACAATTTCGTCGACCTCCCTCAACGTTGCCGCCTGGGCTACACCGAGTCCCGGCAGAAGATGTGAACCGATTGAGCTCGAGACAGAGATAATACGTTTCTCCCGGCTGTTGAAATGGGAGGGCATTTGTTTACCGTGCGACGGATCGGTAACCCGGCTCAGATGGGCCGAGAGCAGCTGCCGGGGAGTGATCCCCATACCAATGGCAAAGGTCATATCCCTGTAATAAGGGAGACTCCAGTCTTTTCCGGAGATCATATTTTTGGAAGCCGCTAGTTGTACCGCCTCATGTCCGGAACTGCCGACATGGAAGAAGCCTTTACCTTGTTTCAGCAGATTCAGCATCTTGTTGTCCAGGCTGCGGGACAATACCATCATCCGAAAAACGTCGAGGAGTTCTTCTTTTCTGAATTTCTTTACGGATGTGGATCGAACTTTGAACTTTGAATCTGATGAGACCAAAGATTCGGGTTTTTCTATAGTCGCTACACTCATAGGGTTTCCGTCTTTATCGCAATGGAGGCATTATACGAGGTTTCTGTTCGGCCGTATACCCGTACTCCACGTACGAGATGGTTTCATGCGCAAATGGGTAAAGATGTTTCTTTTAATTTAATTCCCTGGTATACATGCGATACCGCTTTTCGACCTTGCCGCCGATACGTTCAGCAACGCGCACCATATCTATATTATTCTCAAGGACCCAGCTTAATTCAGCTTTCAAGATATTTTTGACACGGGCACTCTCGATCGCTTCCTTATGCAACAGGGCGTCGATACCTTTTCCCTGAAATTCAGGCAAGACCCCCATGAGTGCCGTCCGTATTTGATTAATTTTTCGACCGTAATAAAGCAATTTAAAAATTCCGGACGGAAGAAGCGTCCCATCCGTGTGTTTTAAAGCCTGGTTGAAATCAGGCAGGGCAACGGAGAAGGCTACCGGCCGGCCCTCTACTTCCGCAATATGTGCGAAATTTACGTCTATGATGGTTTTAAGATCCTTGGCGAGATGTTCAAACTCCTCCTTTGACATCGGAGAGAAACCCCAGTTTTTTGCCCACGCCTTATTAAAAATAGTCCGGATTGTTTCGACTTCCTCATGAAAATTTTTCATGTTCACTTTCCGGATAACCAGGGAAGGGAGCCGGCGCCGGACGATCACTTCGCCTTTTTTAACGCGGTCGAAGTTAACCTCGCGGGCCAGCACGGCGAACGCCAGCAGATCCATTGCCTTGGCAAATCCGGCATTTTTAATCAGCTCGTCATACCAGGGTTTGTTATAAGGCATCATAATGCTCGGATCATACTCAAACCCTTCGGTCAGGATCCCGATAGTGTCCATGAAACCGGGGTTTGTGGGCCCCATAATAGCAGAGCGCCCCCGGTCATGAAGCCAATCGGATGCCACTTTAAAAAGCAGGTTTGCGATCTGCTGATCGTTGATACACTCGAAGAAACCAAAGAACCCGTAGTTTCCTTCATTATAATCATTGAACTTACGATCGTCTATGGCGGCTATTCGTCCGACGATCTTACCTCCTTTTTCCGCCAGGAAGAGCGCACGATCGGCCGTGTTATAAAAAGGATTCTTTTTTACATCAACCAGCTTCTTCTGGTCCACCTTAAGAGGCGGGATCCAATGTTCGTCGTTTTGATAATGCTGATAGGGGAATTCAATAAAAGCTTTAAGATCGAGCCAACCAGAGACGATCCGTATTTCCTGAAGATTGGGACTAGTTTTCAAGGCACTTGTTCTTCGATTAGTGAATGACCGTTTGTGTCGATGATACCATTTTTAATGCCTACTTTGCGGAAAGCTTCCAGGATCCGGTCAAGATGATCGTCGGTGTGGGTGGCCATATAGCTGGTCCGCACGAGCGACTGCCCTTTAGGTACGGCAGGCGGCACCACGGCATTAACATAGACACCCGCTTCGAACAGATCCCGCCAGAAGCGGAAGCATTGCATAAGCTCGCCAATCACAACGGGTATAATCGGGGTCTGGCTCGACCAGACATTGAAACCCAGTTCCCGTAAGCCTGAACGCATATAGTTGGATATCTCTTCCAGACGAGCCAGCCTCCAGGGTTCTTCCTGCAGTATTTCGAGCGATTTCAATACCGTAGCCACATTTGCCGGCGGCATGGATGCGCTGAAAATATGTGCCGGCGAAAAATGGCGCACATATTCAATAACAGGTTTGTCTCCTACAAGAAACCCGCCCAGAGAGGCAAAGGATTTTGAAAATGTACCGCTGACCAAATCCACCTGATCCAGCAGTCCATATGTGGAAGCTGACCCCCGGCCGCCTTCTCCTATCACTCCGATGGCGTGGGCGTCGTCGAGATAGAGTCTGGCTCCGAATTCTCTGGCCAGTTTCAGGAGTTCCGGTACATCCGCCAGCCGGCCTGACATGGAGAAAACCCCGTCCGAAACAATCAGCTTCCCGGCATCAGGATCTTCCTTCTCCAGCAGCCGCCGCAGATGTTCGATATCGTTATGCTGATATCGGACCGTTTTGGCATTGGAGCAAAGGGTTCCCACCACGATGCAGGCATGGTTATCCTTATCGGAAAAAATGATATCATTACGCCCTGCAATGGTCTGAATGGATCCCTCATTCGTCTGATAGCCGGTGCTGAAGAGGACGCACGCCTCCTTTCCCATGAAATAAGCCAGTTTCTCCTCCAGGTCCAGATGGAGATCGAGCGTTCCGTTCAGGTAACGTGAACCTGTGCATCCGGTACCATACTCACTTACCGCTTTCTGGGCAGCTTCGATGACCCGGGGGTCATTGGTCAGGCCCAAATAATTATTGGATCCGGCCATGATGACTTCTTTTCCCTCAATTTTTACAACATTGCCTTCACTGGCGGTAATGGGTTTAAAATAGGGGTATAATCCTGCTGCTTTTACTTCTTCTGCCCGGGTAAAATCGTAAGCTTTGGCAAAAAGATCGTTTTTCCGTATCTCTACTTTTGAGTTTGACATTCGCGGATAACCCTTCGCTTATCTGATTTAAATTCAGTCTTTAATATAGGTAGTATAACGTTTCAATCAAATCGGCTCAATATGCATGCGCCTTCCTCTGCTCATTTTGGATCACCAGCCTGAGATAATCGATATATTGTTGCGCCACCGACTTCCAATCAAATTTCATCTGTACAAACGTACGGGCTCGTTCACCCAGCCCGTGTTTTTTATTTAAAAGAATATAATCGATTTTTTCTGCAAAAAGTCCTGAATCTTGCACCGGTACACGGTATCCGTTTTCATCGTCAAATACCACATCCCGGATGCCCTCGATGTCCGAGGCAACAGCGGGGGTACCTGCCAGATTGGCCTCCAGCAGTACAATACCGAACCCTTCCATATCTCCGGGAACAGGAATATTGGGCATTACAAAAACTTCTGCGGCAGCATAGGCTGCTTTCAGCACTTCATCAGGCTGGCGACCGAGCAGGTGAATACGCTCCGGACAAGACGACTCATCCGCAGCCTGCCGTATTGCTGCCCGTTCCTGTCCATCTCCGATAACGAGATAATGGACCTTATTGTGCAGTTTCGGCAAGACTTCCCGAATGAACCACTCGTGTCCTTTGCGCCGTACCAGGCGGCCGACCGTCAGTAAGATAGGCAAATTATTGAAATCAAGATCAAGCAAGTTTTGCAGACGGCGGCGGCCTTCTTCCTGCTCCATTGCCCCGGCCACCGCATTACCCGGGAATCCATTAGGGATAACCGTACCTTTTTCAGGATCAAGCCCTCGTTCCAGGCAAGCCCGGCGGGTGGCATCTGAGACGGATATGACTCCGTCGAGTGAGGCAAAAATTTTGGGAACAAGCTTTTGATATGCTGAAACGGGAAGGATGACGTCCTGTCCGTGGTTGATTGTTACCAGCGGTACATCCGACACTTTCTTCAGCCACATCCCCAGGCCGGCTGTCACCATCGATGAGAAAAGGACGACATGAGGTTTCCACTGCCGGATAAGCACAGGCAGCTCTCCCCAGAGCCGCATCAAAAACCAGGTTGTGTTGATGCCTGCATATTTCCAGGAGGTCTCAAGTGTTACCGGCCAAATCTGTACATCGGGATGTTGCGTTAACTCATAAACCAGCTGCATGCTCACCCTTTGCATCCCCCCCATGTTTTCCAGGAGGGCGTTGGGCGGGGGATGCAGGTGCGATATGTAGAGCACCTTCAGACGCTGCATCAAAACTTGAGCCTCGGCCGGGGTTCAACAAGAGCCTCCCGATAATTTTCGAGCAGCCCGCCCATGATATTATCCCAGGAATAAGCCAATGCCTTCTGCCGTGCCGTCTCCGACATCTTCATCCGCAGGTTCTTATCCCGGCTGAGCTTAAGAATTCCCTTTGCAAATTCTTTTGTCTTCTTGGGAGGCAGCACAAGTCCGCTGACTCCCGCCTCAACCAATGAGCGACTTCCTGTGGCATCTGCAACGACGGCGGGCACCCCGCTGGCCATTGCTTCGAGGGTCACACTTCCGAAAGTTTCGGTATCTGAAGGATAAAAGAAGATGTCGCTGCTGGCATAAGCGCGGGCCAGCTCATCTCCCTTCAAAAATCCTGCAAAATGAGCCGGACGAAGCATGTGCTCCATCTCCTTGCGCGCCGGACCATCTCCAACGATGAGCGCTTTGATGGCCTCGCCTTTTTCGAAAACACGTTTCATCGAATCAACTACCGTCTGCAAGTCCTTCTCCCAAACCAGCCTGGAAACAAAGCTCACCAGAATATCGTCATCACCAACTCCGATGGATCGCCGCCATTCCACATCCCTTTTTTCCGGATTAAACAAATTGGAATCCACACCGCGCGACCAGATTCGCAACCCATGGGTGATGCCATGCGCATATAATTCATCAGCCATGGAAGAAGTCGGCACATATATATGCTTGCATTGCTCATAAAACCAACTCAGATATTTCCACCCGAGCATTTCAAGCATGTCGAGGTTATAATAACTCAGATAGCTGGTAAAATGTGTATGATAAGAAGCAACAATCTGAATGTCATTGGCCTGGGCAAACCTCATAGCCCGGAAGCCGAGCAAATCCGGAGTGGCTATATGAATCAGAGTCGGCCTGAATTCACGCAGTCGCTGCTGTACCTCCTCCGGGAAACCGACCGTCACGCGGTATTCGGACCGTCCCGGCAGCGGGAGAGAAGGGACTGCAATCAATTCTCCTTTGTGATCGATGGCCGGGTTGTCTATTGTAGGTCCAAATACAATGACCGGTATGTCATTTTTTATCAGAAAGGCTACCAGCCGGTTCAGGGTCAAAGAAACTCCATCGGCAATATGATTGTAATTACCGGTGAATATGGCTACACGTAATTCTTTTTCACTCATTAACTTGCAAAATACGGAATCTCTTTTCACATGTCGTCCGCCCGGCGGAAAAACAATGGGGTATCGGCCCGTGTCATTATTCACTTAAATGATTATTGATGATATCCAAATTCCGGGGGATCAGGCAAAACATAAACCCGGATCGGCTCTGTATTTCCGGCTCTCTTTCGGGTAATTTGTACAACCGTTCCCTGATCTGCTCCGTGCACTTTTGCCTATCCACCGTCCTCTCCTGAAGAAAGGCAGTAATAGTTTCTCCACAAGAACAGCGGAACAAAATTTCCGGCTTTTCCAAACCTTTTTTATTAATCCGTTCAGAGGCTTCCGATGCCTCTGAACGAAACGTCCTGCGTCTTGTGCGGCATGGAAGGAATTACCACTCGAAGAGCTTTAAGATACGGAAACGGGCAATAATTAAAAAAATTTTTCCCAATAGAAAACTCACATAATCCATATAACAAATGCTATTTCTTTATGGTTTATATCTGGATAAATTCTGAATATTTCATCTCCCATCATTTAAA
>CAZNHE010000019.1:31578-38894 GCA_964572735.1 uncultured Chitinophagales bacterium
TGCCCCGTTTCTCCACCTGCTTCACGGCTGTAAACCAGAGCGGTTATTTTTATCTTTCAAAAAGTTATCTTATCGTCACCAAAATCAGATCAACTGAAGTTATCTGCAACCATAACCGACTTTTAGTTTCGTCGCATGAGAGCCTTCATAACCGGCGGCACCGGTTTTATCGGCAGCCATCTTGTCGATCATCTTATGGATGAGGGCATTGAACCGCATTGTCTGGTTCGCGGCTCGGAACGGTGGCTGGAGGGAAAGGCTTACATCCCGGTCCGGGGAAGTTTGCACGATATCGAGATTCTCAAAGAAGGATTGAAGAACACGGATATTGTATTTCACCTGGCGGCTACACTGAAGGCGCCTACACGGGCCGAGTTCCTGCATACCAATGTGGAGGCCACTGAAAACCTTGTGCGTATTGCCCTGCGATCAGGGGTGAAAAGGATCATTGTTTTATCATCGCTGGCAGCGGCCGGACCCAGTTTCAGCCGGCCGGTTACCGAGGAAGATCCCATGCAGCCGGTGAGTATGTACGGCATCTCCAAGAAAATGATGGAAGACCGGATTCAGCAAATGGATGTGTCGGATACAACAGTCACTATTCTCCGCCCGCCCGCCGTTTACGGTCCGAGGGAAGAAGGCATTTATCCATTCTTTAAAATCGCAGCCAAGCATATCTGTCCGTTAATCGGCGACGGGGAATCGCCCAGGCTGTCGCTCCTTCATGTTTCCGACCTGATCCAGGGACTCCGGCTGGCAGCAGAGCGGGAAAATCCGGGGATCACAAAATATTTTATTTCCAGTGAAGAAGCTTATTCATGGAATCAGATAAAAGAGGCGACCGAGCACGCTCTGGGCCACAAAACCATGCCCGTTCACGTCAGTCCGGGTATGGTGAAAAAACTTGCAGGAATCGTGGAAAAAACCGTGTCTTTATGGGGCGGATATCCTATGTTTAACCGTGAGAAGGCGAATGAAATGGTGCTCGAGTGGACCTGTTCGGTCGAGAAAGCTAAAAGAGAGCTCGGGTTCCATCAAAAGTATTCTCTGGATCACGGCATTGCCCAAACCATCGCCTGGTATAAAAAAAACAACTGGCTATGAAAAACCGATTCTTTCGTTACGTATATCTTGCATGGGCTGCAGGTTTCTTCCTCATCCCGTTCACTTTCGCCCGCGCACAGCCCGCTCTGGTCAAAAAAGCCGGATATACTCTGAAAATTCCCAATATCATCACCATGAGCAGCAGCACTACCCATTTCTACGTCCTGAGCTCGTCGGAGGGACTGGTTGTGTTCCGGGCCTATCAGGATTCTCTGGAATGGCTGTATACCTCCCCGGATATGCAGCAACGGGGCAATACCATCCTGTCGGATGTGCGTTTTGCCTATCTGTTCGGCAAAGGACGCCGCCTGACGGTTCTGGAACCGACTTCGGTATTGGGAGTTTACTCCTCTACAACTCTTCCCGCACCGGTTCGGGATGTTCACAGGCTGGGATACGACCTTTATCTGGCTATGGGGGATCTCGGAATCGGCAAATTATCCCTCAAAACTCCCGAGGCCGTCGATGGTTCACTTACTTTCATCATCCCGAAAACAACGATGGGTGCGCGGCCGTCCATTATTGATCTGGAGGGGACATCCAGCCGTCTGCTGGCGCTGGGGAATAATCACGTCATTTATACCTACGCCTCCGACAAGGGAAATCTCGTGCCTGAACGGCAGATCAGGGTCGGGAACGACATCAATCATATCTTTCTGATTGATAACGAATTGCTGGGCAGTACGCCGGACGGACGCGTTTACGGAATCCGGCAGAACGGCGGCACAACGGATTATTTCTCTGTGAAAGAGCCGGTAGGCAGCATTTCAAAATGGAAGGACTGGTATGTTGTCCGTACCCGTTCGGGAAAGTTGTGGCTGGCGAACAGCAACCATGAAGCGTTCCCTGCGCGCACGGACACCGGCGCCGGAAATCACTTCGTCATAAATAAGTCCAGGCTTTGGATCAACGAATATGACAACATTTATCAGGCGAATGTGCAGGATAATTCTCCGTTGGCAGCAGCCTCTTCCGACACTGCAGGATTACAGCTTAAGCCCATACCGGACATGGTGGTGCCGTTTCCTCATCCTGTCATCCTCTCGCTTGGTACAAAGGGGAACTACCCTGCAGGAAAATTAACCTTTAATTACCGCTCTCATGTCACCGATGCAAAAATAAAAGGAGAGGGCTTTTACTGGCAGCCGGCGGCCAGCGACATCGGGCTGCACAGTTTCACCATCATTGCCACCAGCAACGACGGGCAGGTCGACAGTACTCGTTTCAACGTTCAGATCCAGACCTTCAATGAGCCTCCGCGTTTTTCCCCTGTTCATCCGCAAAGCGTGCCGGCCGGCCGGCCGTATCAACTGCAGTTTATTGCGATAGATCCCGACGGCCAGAATCCCCATTTGGTGCGTTACCTGGGGGTCAACCTGCCCAGCGGGGCGCAACTCGATGAAAAAACAGGGCTATTTACCTGGACTCCGGCCGACCGCCAGATAGGCAAAAATTCCTTTGAAATTATCGCTACCGATCAATATGGAGCCGCATCATCCCTGCCGGTCGAATTAACGGTGGTCAATGTGTTCGGCGAAGAACAACAATAGCGATCTTTCACGGATACATACTCCGGAAACTATTCCCCATTCATCCAAACAGCTTTTGAATACCGAAGAGGCCAAACGCTTTCGAAAAAACCTGATTGACTGGTACCGACAGAACCGGCGCGAGCTGCCCTGGCGGGAGACGAGCGATCCTTATAAAATATGGATCTCCGAAATCATGTTGCAACAGACGCGTGTCGACCAGGCCCTGCCTTATTATCAGCGGTTTATGAGCCTCTTCCCGACGGTTTATGATTTGGCGGAGGCTGGTCGGCAGAAGGTGTTGAAAGCCTGGGAAGGCCTGGGATATTATAGCCGGGCGCGAAATATGCACCAGGCGGCACAAACGATCGTGGAGGCATATCACGGCAAAATTCCCGACAGTTGGGAGAACATCATTCGGCTGAAGGGTATCGGCCCTTATACCGCGGCAGCCATCCTGAGCATCGCTTATCGAAAACCTTACGCCGTCGTTGACGGGAATGTGATACGGGTGATCACACGGTTTTTCGGAATTCGTGAGGATGTACGCAGCACGGCCGTCAGGAGAACTATCCAGGAATTGGCAGATGAGCTGATTGACCGGGATCATCCCGGTGAATTCAACCAGGCACTGATGGAAACCGGAGCCACCGTCTGCACGCCGGCGAACCCCGGATGCGATAAATGTCCGCTTTCGAACGACTGCATTACGGTGAAAACAGCAGCATTTGACGCCATCCCATACAAATCTCCTGCAAAAAAACGGCCGCATTATCATATCGGAGTCGGTATCATTCAGAATGACAGGAATGAAGTACTTATTGCACTGCGACCGGAAAATGCCATGCTTGGAGGCCTTTGGGAATTCCCGGGAGGGAAACAGGAAGGAGATGAAACGATTCCGGAAACGATCCGCAGAGAGCTGAGGGAAGAACTCGGCGTGGAGGTGGAAGTCACCCGGCCACTGATGAGTCTGAAACATGCTTATTCCCACTTTACCATCACGCTGCATGCCTGGTTTTGCCGGTTGCTTTCCGGAACGCCGAAGCCGGCAGGCAGCCAGGAAATACGCTGGATTCCTCTGCGTTCATTGGATGATTATCCCTTCCCCACAGCAAACCGTAAACTGATCGGTCGCCTTTTGGCCGAAGAAGACGAACGGTAACCCGATCCATTTATGCCGGTTCAATTCAAGCCTTATCAGGTTATATCCAATGCCCGTCTGATAAAACTCGGACCTTTCCTGGATCAGCTTGTCGGCCGGGTCGAGCAGCCCGGGTATATCGACCATGATCCGGTTCGTTTTATGTATGATTATACCGACAAAACGGATCGTGAGCTGGCGGGTTTCTTTGCTGCAATTATGGCCTGGGGACGTCGTGAGATCGTGCTGGCCAAAACGGATGATCTGCTCCGTCGCATGAATTATCAGCCGGCTGCGTTCATCCGTGAGTTCCGGGAAGATGAAGCTCCTGTCTTTGAAGATTTTAAGCACCGGACATTCAAGCCGGCTGACATTTACTGGCTGATCCGCATCCTGCAATCTATTTTGAAGGAGCAATCCTCTTTTGAAGGTTTCTGGCGAAGCTGTTACCATCAATCAAAGCAGGAAGAACGACCGCTGATGGCTGTATTCCACGAACGTTTCTTTTCCTTTCACCCCGAAATGCCCGGTCGTGTCCGCAAACACGTCTCCGATGCAGGCAAGAACAGCTCTTGTAAACGGCTCTACATGTATCTGCGCTGGAACCTCCGCAAGAACAGCCCGGTGGATCCCGGCCTCATGGATTTCATGCCCGCCTCGGAGCTGATGATTCCGCTCGACGTTCATGTTGCAAAATATGCCCGGATATTAGGCCTTCTCTCCCGACGACAAAACGACTGGAAAGCCGTGACGGAGCTTACGGCACGGCTGCGGATACTCGATCCCGCAGATCCGGCGCGTTATGATTTTGCCCTCTTCGGCCTGGGAGCATTTAACCTGCCCCTGCCGGATAAATTTGTCGTGAACAACGTTTTATGAGTTGCGGGTAATCGCACCAATCTTAAAATTCGTGACCCCTCCGTCTACCCAAATGTAGTAGGGACGACCATCGTTGCCGAGTACAGATACTTGTCAAACACCCCTGTGATCCCCTCAAGGGGATGTATTCTTTTCCCTCCCTTGAGGGAGGCGTAGGTGGGTGTTCGACAAGCGCTAAAGATGAACCTTGTGGCAAAGTCGAAATTGAAAGCCACAGATTAGCCTCACTCGAACACCCCTGTGGTTCCCTCAAGGGGGGCAAAGAAGAGACCATGCCCGAATAGCCTGCCATTTTCAATTACCTTTCTTCAACCGATTCCAGCCGGGCAGTCTGCTTCGTCCATTCCTCCAGCAGGTCATCAATCTTACGCTGCAGCAGGCCATATTCCTGCATCACAGGTCCCGCTTCTTTTGATTGATGAAACTGCGGATCAATCATTAACTGCTCAATCTCTTTTTTACGGGATTCGGATTCCTCTAACTTCTTCTCACACCGTTCTATCGCCTTTTTCAAATCTCGTGTTTGCCGGGAGATCCGGTTTCTCTGTTCCGCCTCGCGGCGTTTCTGTTCTTTAGATTTGGGTCCGTTCCCCTTTTGTTTCCCGTCCGGACCATTATCCGCCGGAGTAGCCTGCTGATCCGGAATCAACCGGCCGCCACCTTCATTTTCCTGTCGGCGTTTCCACTCATAATAAGTGTAATCGCCGGGATACACTTTTACCCGTCCGTTACCCACACGCCAGATGATTCCGGCAAAACCTTTCAGGAAATGCCGGTCATGACTAATGGCGACTACAGTTCCCTTAAAATCGCGCAGTGCCTGGAGCAAAATATTTTTCGAGTTGATGTCGAGGTGGTTGGTCGGCTCATCCAGGATCAACAGATTTGCAGGTTCAATCAGGGTGCGGGCAAGCGCCAGACGGCTCCGTTCGCCGCCGCTCAGTACCTGGACCGGCTTGTCGACATCATCTCCTGAAAACATAAAGCTGCCCAGCACATCACGGATGCGCTGCCGGCTCTCCGGGGTCGTGGCGACTTCCTCCATAGCTTTCAGCACGGTGTTTTGGGAGTTCAATACTTCCGCAAGATTCTGGGCAAAAAAGGCCATTCTGACATTATACCCGGCCTCCCGGCTTCCATCGAACGGTTCGTTGCCATTGATGATGCGGGCAAGGGTCGACTTACCTGCACCATTGACGCCGATAACCGCTATTTTGTCACCCCGCCCGATCTCGAGATCCTGGTTTTCCGTAAACACACGGTTGTTGCTGCCGTCGGGATTCGTGTAAGTCTTGGTCAGTCCGCCGATTGATAAAACCACTTTCCCGCTTTGCGGCGGATCGGGGAATGAGAAATGGATTTTTTGCTCTTCAGGTTCCGGGGGAGGGATAAGTTCTATCTTTTCGAGCTGTTTAATCCGGCTCTGGACCTGCCGCGCCTTGGTGGCTTTGTACCGGAATCGTTCGATGAATTTCTCTGCCTCGGCTATTTCCTTCTGCTGCGACTCATACTCGCGCTGCTGCTGGGTAATCATCTCCTCACGCTGCTTCAGAAAGGCATCGTAATTCCCGGTATACTGGTAAAGGCGGGTATTCCGCAACTCAAGGATCCGGCCGACCATCCGGTTGAGAAACGTCTGGTCGTGGCTTACAATGACGATCGCTCCGGACAGACCTTTCAGATACTGCTCCAGCCATTCAATGGTATCGATATCCAGATGGTTGGTCGGTTCATCGAGCAGCAGAAGATCGGGTTTTCCAAGCAGCAGGCGGGCCAGTTCCGCACGCATACGCCAGCCGCCGCTAAATGTCGACAACGGCTGATCGATCTCATCATCCTCAAACCCCAGCCCCGCCAAAACCTGCTCCGCTTTCGCATCCTTTTTATCTCCTTCCAGAAGATCATAGCGGGCCTGAAGGTGCTCGAGTTCGTCGATAAGCTGTTGATATTCATCCGAATCATAATCTGTAATATGGATGATTCTGTTGCTTAGCGTATGAATGCGTTCCTCCAGCGAAACCGCCTCATTAAACGCCTCCAGGGCTTTTTCCCGAACCGTAATATTCGGTTCATTTTCATGAACATCCTGCTCAAGGTAACCGATGCTGGTCCCCCGGGCGACATCGACAGAGCCCTCATCCGGGGTGAGCTTCCCGGTGAGCAAACGAAGCAGCGTTGTTTTGCCGGCGCCATTAGGTCCTACCAGGCCGATGCGGTCGCCCGGGTTTATCTGAAAACGAACTCCTGAAAAAAGACAGCGACTGGATATAAAAAATGTTATATTATTGATTCCTGTCATTTTTAAACCTGCAATGAAAATCGAAAATCGTAAACATAAATATGCTTGGAGTAAAAGTAAAAGATAATGAAAGCATTGACCGGGCCATAAACCGGTTCAAGAAACTGGTAACCCGCTCGCGCATTATGGTTGAATACAAAGATCGTCAGCAGTACACCAAACCATCGGAGGAACGGCGTGAGGCCTTCAAGAAAAGCGTCCGTGATGAACGGCGACGCCAGCGCGAAGATTATTAGTTCTTTCAATACCTGCTGTTCTTATTTCGCAAGAGTGTAAGAGAATGAGCCTGTACGGGTATAAAAATATTGAAGATTCAGTCTTTTCAGTCCGGCATCGTTAACCCGGACTTTTTTATTTGGTG
>CAZNHE010000020.1:0-36778 GCA_964572735.1 uncultured Chitinophagales bacterium
GCCGTGATAGCGGCCAGCACCGAATGGTCGGGTGAAAGATTCCAGGCCTCCGGGGCGGAAATCGTCGTGTGAGTGTTTACTATGGAGACGAACGTCTTGCGAACCACCAGCTTCATCGGCTTTTCCGCGCCGGCAGCCTGGTTGACCAGGAAATAACCATTTCCACCACCGGCTTCCGGTGTGATCGTTACATTCTGGGCACGGGCAAAAGAACCCGTCAATAAAAGGATCGTTCCGATAACTATTTTCTTCAGCATCATCTTCTCTGTTATATTATGCCGGGCAATAATCGCCACCAAAAAAACAAAATATTTCGGTTATTCCCTAATGAACCTTCGGCTTCCCATCCCGGGCTTTTCCCCTCATTTCGGTTGCGGGAAATAATCACCCGAATTCCCGATCCGGATATTTTTTCAGGCCTGTCGCCGGTTTTCGGCATCTTCCTGACGGATTCCCGGGCATTCCGCCGTTACCGCAAATCTTCAACTCCCTTAAAAAGGACATTCCGCTTCTGCATCGTTCCCCGGAAACTATTCTCCGGGCGGATCTCCTGTTGCACAGGATAAGGGCGAAACTATCTTTAAAAACCCGTAGTTTATTGCCACACCGGTAACATGGCAGGATATTCTATGGATGAAGTATTCGAACAACAATATAACGACGTGCTCAGCTTGTTTCACCGTTCTATCGAAGGGATGCACCCGCACCGGCTGATTCGCGGGAAGGTTGCCCTGAACGGACACGTATTAACGGTTGCCGACCGGCAGTTCGTTTTGCCTGAAGAGGGCAGAATCTGGGTGGCCGGATCGGGGAAAGCTGCCGCCGGTATGGCCGCTGCGCTGGAGGAAACACTGGGAGATGCCATCGAAGACGGACTGATCATCGCCCCCTACACTTCTTCGCTTCGCAGCCGCAGGATACAACTCTTTAAGGCAGCCCATCCTATCCCGAACCTGGATTCGGTCACCTCAGCTTACGAAATGCTGGATTTTGTCCGGTCCATCCCTGAGGGAGACACGCTTATCTATGTAATGAGCGGAGGCAGCTCCTCTCTGATGTGCCTTCCCGACGGCAACCTTGAGCTCGATGATATCCGTGAGACGAACAGCCTTCTGATCGGCTGTGGAGCCAATATTCATGAGATCAATACTGTTCGTAAACACCTCTCCGCGATCAAGGGTGGAAAGCTGGCAGGCGCCATGAACCGGATTCGCCTGATCAACCTGATAATTTCGGATGTAACGGGAAACAACCCCGCAGATATCGGAAGCGGCCCGACTGTCCCGGATAATACACCCGCGGGCGATGCGATCCGGATCCTGAGGCAGTATCATCTCTGGGAACAAATTTCTTCCGGGGTGCGTAACCACCTGAACAAAAAATCCGCCCGGGAATTGCGGGAGGGTTATGTTCAGGAGCCGGTCAAACCGACTATTGATTCCTTTCTGATCGGATCCGCCGAGCAACTTGCCGCTCTTGTCGTGCAGCTGGCCGGGGAAAAAGGGTATAATGCCTGGTTCAGGGGTGAAGTGTATCAGGATGATATCCGCAACACGGCACGGGATATTTCAACCGCAGCCATCCGGGTGCTGAGTCGTGATGAACCGGTAAAAAAGCCGGCTGCGCTTATTTTCGTGGGAGAAAGCTCCGTAAACGTAAAAGGAACGGGACTCGGTGGGCGCAACCAGGAACTGGCGCTGATGGCGGCCATATCGCTGGAAGGCCAGCATCACATCACCCTGCTAAGTGCAGGAACCGACGGGCGCGACGGTCCCACAGACGCTGCCGGCGCAATATGCACTTCCGATACGGCGTTACTCGCTCGTAAAAAAGGGCTCTCGCCGGAATCCTTCCTGCAAAACAACGACTCTTATCACTTTTTCGAAGAGTTGGATGGTTTGTTGAAGACCGGTGCCACGGGCAACAACCTCATGGACCTGCAAATTGCTCTTGTGAATAAATGATCTGGGAAGATATCGGTTATCTGTGGTATTTGTTGCTTATCCCGGCGTTAGGTGCGCTGGCTTTCCTGGCCTGGTACCGGCGCAAAAAAATACGGAGCAAATATTTTTCCGATGCATTATTCCAGGATTTATATAAACGGCATTGGATACTGGGTAATCGTCTGAAAATTGTCTTCCTGTTTCTTGGCCTTCTTCTGTTGATCATTGCTCTTGCCGGCCCAAAGATCGGAACTTCGGTTCGTGAGGTAAAGCGGCGCGGTGTAGACCTTATGATCGCCCTGGATCTCTCCGCCAGCATGAATGCCGAAGATGTGAGTCCCAGCCGGCTGGACAAAGCCAAATATGAATTGATCCACCTGATCGACCGGCTCAAAGGTGACCGGGTCGGTTTGATTGAATTCACCGGAGACGCCTATCTGGAGAGCCCGCTTACACTCGACTATTCTGCCATCCGCATGTATCTGAATATCGCAAATACCGATCAGATGCCTTCTTCTACGACCAATTTCAATGCAGCCATGACAACGGCAGCAAAGGCGTTTCGCCAGGATGAGAAAAATTCGAATACAAGCGGATCAAAAGCGGCACGGGTATTATTAATCGTATCAGATGGTGAAAACCAGGGATATGATTACAGCGGCGGATTAGAGGATCTTTCCAAAGAAAAAGTGACCATCTTCACCCTGGGTGTAGGAACCCAGCAAGGTGGTCCCATTCCAATCCGCGACAGTTCCGGAAATCGTACGGGATATAAGCGCGATCAAAATGGCGCCGTGGTAACCACCCATCTGGAACCGGAGACCCTGCAAAAAATCGCGGAAAAAGGAAACGGCACCTATTATCAGATTCAGCAAAGCAGTGACGATATTAATGCTTTCATCAATCGCATCAATGAGCTCCAGCAAGGTACTTTTGGTGAACAGGAATATGCCGATTACAAAAATCAATACCAGATTCTCGCCCTCATCGGTCTGGCTTTTGTAATCCTCTCCATCATCTTCCCGGGGACCCGCAGGGAAAAGGAAAACCATAAAGCTCTTGTTCCCTGAAAGCCGGCCTCATTTCCATGTCTGATAAAGGAGTATAGCCGGCAGTTATTTACCCAATCGCCTGATCCTGACGTGGAACGCCTGACAACAGCATGCATGGAAGACAAATGAAATATCCCCGATTTCCCTGTCAATGTAACACCTGGACTTTTTTGTCGGAAAGAGCCATCGCCCCGGTTATTGTGATGTCAATCCCTATCTGTCGTATATTTCGGGATTCCGGTACCGATTTTTGAGGCTGTATTCGATTGTTTCTATTATTCGGCTATGGAAGGTTTTACAGAATCGGTTTCATCCTCCTGTGAGGATTTTCGGATGATCCCTTTGTTTAGTATTCCGTTCGTTCCTGTACTTCGGAAGGATGTTTTTTAAGATTTTTCCTTATTTAAAAGCCAGAAATATTCAATCCTGTTTATCCATCATCAAACCGTTGAAATCGATCCATCAAATTATTCTGGATGAACACTTCGAGCCGTCTATCGGTAAAAGCATCCGCACAATGCTGGCATTCATTACACCATTACTGTGGGGGATGGCCACCAACGACCTTACCTTTGCCGTGTGGATCGCAATTACGGCTCAGGTCCTCTCTAACGTAAATGTCCCCGGCAGCTACCCGCTAAAACTGCTGATACTGAGTGGTGCCGTTCTGGCCTGCGCCGTTTGTGCGGCATTAGGTACCCTTGCAGGCCATTACTGGATAACATCCGTAATCATTATGATGATATTGGCATTTCTGGGGGGATTTGTACGCCAAAGCGGAGTGTACGGTCCGGGTATCATTATTGCAGTCCTGCTCCTGTACCTGCTGAGCCTGGATCATCCGGGCAATACTGCAGCGGCGTCCAGGATGTTCCTCTGGGTGCTGGAAGGCGGCATCCTGACGCTCATTCTTTTACTGACCACCTGGGCATTTGTGCCCTTCAACCCGTTCCGGCGATCCATCGCACTCACGTGGAAGGCTCTGTCCGACTGGATCACGGCTTTCTCATCTATACAAAAAAATAACACCGGAGAAGACCCAAAAGAGAAACAGGATAAATATGAGTTGTCGCTTCGCAAAGAACTGAACAACTCAATGGAACTGCTCAGCCGCCGTCAGGCGATAGCCCATGCCCGGCAAAACCGTTATTCTTACCATCTGGTCGGGCTGAGGCAACTGGTTTCCGAGGCGGGAAATGCTGTATCGTCATTGCACACGGTGGCGGATATAATAAAACAGGACGGACAGTTCCCCAGACGGCTCTTTCAATCCGTACTGGACAATCTCGCACAAACGGCTCACCGAATCGCCCTCAGCATTATCAGCCACCGGCCGGAAGATGTATATACGGTGCGTCTCAGCATAGAGAAGAGCAGGCAGAGCATCGGGTTATTGCGGAAAGACCTCAAAGACGACACTTCCATCCAGGCGTACGCGCTTCTGCAGCAAACGCTGGACAACCTGATGAGATGTTTTGATGATGCCCTGGCCATCCTGGAAAAGACCACCCCCGAAAAAGCCCGTATGACGTTATTCATTCGGAATTTATTCACCGGAATGACTATTCCGCAGCGTATTCCCTGGGTTCGGTTTGAGTTCAGCTCCCGCTCCTTCACATTCCGTTTTGCGCTGCGACTCGCACTGGGGATGGGGGTCGGCATCTTCCTGTATAAATTTTTCAGGATTCCCCATGGCTACTGGATCGCCATGACTACTATGATTGTGTTGCAGCCGGAATTCGGAGCTACTTTCAAAAAAGCCTCCGATCGTATGAAGGGAACCGTACTGGGAGTCATCATCGGCACACTGGTATTCCTGCTTCATCTTCCTCTGCCCGTCAATATCGCTCTGATGGCCGTCTATTCTTTCCTTATGACCTATTACGTCACGCGTAACTATGCGGTGGCGGCATTCTTCATCACCATGCTGGTCATTTCCCTGTTTCATCTGCTGGAACCGGTGACCTGGCAGGTGGGCGGCATTCGTCTGGCCAACACCCTGGCCGGGTGCGGGCTGGCAGTGCTGGGCGGATTTGCCTTCTGGCCTTTATGGGAAAGATTCCGTTTCCCGGCGCTCATCCGGGAAGCCATTGAGGCATCCACGATCTATATGCATCTGGTAACGGATTCCCTGCAGGAAGAAAAAAGGAAAACATTCAACGACTTCATCAAACCGAGGCGGGAAGCTGAAATGGCGAATAATAACGCATTTCTGTGCCTGCGCAGGATGGAGGACGAGCCGAAACACAAAAAGCAGGACCTGGAACAGTTTTTCATCATTACAGCCCATAATATCCGGGTTACCCGGCTGCTGAATACCCTGAATCAACAAATAAGAAATGCAGCCCATCCCATCGTTATCCCATATGCTAAAGAATACGGAGTCGTCATGGATGATATCCTGCAGCATACCAGAGAAATCTTCGAAGGAGATCTTCCTGCCGAAGCAAAGCGACCGCCGGCTACTGCCGATCAACTGGCCCGGAAGATCAGGGAAATCCTCCCGGCGGGCGGTCCTTCCGGAAAAGAGACCGAATATGAGATCATACGCAGGTTATTGGAAAAAGCTGCCTCAGAGGCAATCGCGATGTATCACATGGCCGAACAAATCAACCGGCCTCTATCAAAATCACAAATATCCGGCTCATCCTGACAGCCGGTTCCGATTGTCATTTACAAACAAAGCACTCTATTTTCAGAGCATTCTTCATCCTCCGAACGACCTCTTCAGAATATGATAAAATTATTTATTACCGACCTCGACGGCTGCCTCTCGCATCCCTTCATTACACCCGACTGGGACCTGGTCACCAGGCTGCGTACCTATAACCGGGAAAGCCTGTCCGACGAGACCGTGCCGGCTCTGACCATTTGTACGGGACGTCCGCAACCTTACGCCGAGGCGGTAGCCCAATGGCTGGACATCAGATATCCCGTCATTTTCGAGAGCGGCGGAGGATTATACAAACCCCGGGTCAATGAGTTGAAATGGTCGCCTTTTCTGACGGAAGATATGATGGAACACATCCGGCACATCAGAAATTTCGTCACAAGCGAAATACTCCCTCATTATCCTCACAGCTTTCTTGAATTCTCGAAATACACGGATGTCGGTGTCGTCAGTGCTCATTATTCCGAGATAAAGGAGATTTATCCGCAAATGCGGGATTTTGTGCTCCGGCATCATACCGAATTCGAAGTTCATTATACCGAGGTTTCCTGCAATGTTATCCTGAAAATCTGTAACAAAGGATCGGGGGTGGAATTCTTATCTCAGGAAACGTCTATACCTCTGGATGAAATGGCTTATATCGGTGACGGAACAAATGATATACCCGCCCTCCTTAAGGTACGTCGTTCTTTCGCGCCCCGGAATGCCCGTGAAGAAACCCGGGAGGTGGCCGGGGTGCTTCCCTTTAAAGAAACCGAAGCCGTCGTTAAGGCGTACGAAACGCTCATCGAAGAAAACAGAAGATCGATTAATAGCTGAACAGCCAATAAACTGTCGGACGAATAGCCGGTCATTATTTCTTCATGGTATAAATCCACGCAAGCGGGTTGTCGTATGATTTAACCTTCCCAAGCAATCCCTGGGCATCGCTTTTTGACTGAGCTCCGGCGTAGGTAACCAGGAACCAGACATTATTGCTGTCTTTGATGATGGCTGCTTTGGGGTAGCTGCCGCTTTGCAGTTCGGCCAGTTCCTTCTCAGCTTTATCACGGGTCAGGAATTCCCCGGCGACCACATAATAATCGGCCTGCTGCACTGTACGCGATTTATCAACCGCTTCCTGATTCTTTATGCTATTGCGGATCAACCGGATACGATCCTGCATGATCTTCAGGGAATCGATTTCCGATTGCATATTACCGATTGAATCCAGCTTCGTCTGTAGTTTGGCTATCTTTTCCTGCTGCCTCTGCAGACGAATTTCGGTAGCCAGCTTTTGAAATTCGCCCAAAACCTCGGTTGTCTGTTCCAGTTCCTGATTTGTTTTCTGAACTGTGGCAATGTTCTGATCAATCAGCCGGTTCATCTGCTGCAGCTGTTCGGTATAACCATATGCATCAACGGTGGCCCTATTTTGCCGGGATGCGGATTTCAATTTTCCCAGATGAATGGAGAAGCCGAGCGTGAGGAAATTCCACGAATCCTTCTGGTATTCATGAGGACGATAAATACGTGTTGGATCACCAATCGTCGGATAACCGTCAATCAGTTCTGAATTGCTTAAGTGATAGCTGTATCCTGCTTCTATGGAGAATTGACGAGTAACATTCACCTTAAGACCCAGGCCAAGGGAATAAACCATGGCCACGCTCTTATTGTCGATTCCAACGTAGGGTTTTGATGACGGGGTAATCTGCTTTATGGAAGTTTTTGCATTATACCAGAGAAGTCCGGGACCGCCGAATCCATAAATGTCCAGGTATTTTTCCAGCGGCCGGGCTCTGAACATCGACAGGAAGTTGAGCCTGGGTTCCAGAGAAAACCCCGCATATTGAGTATGGTAAGACCGGTGATAATAATTTTTATGGTGCGAGCTTACAAAACGACCGGTATAGAATTCACTTTGAAGCGCAAAACCGGGCACGATGCCATATCCACCAAAAAGACGGAAAACGGCCGTAGCCTTTCCCGTTTGATTGAAATTGGGGATCCCCACACCACTGCCCGCCCCCAGGTACCAGGGAGACGTAATCTGCTGTGCTTCTGCAACTCCATACCGGGCCAGGAAAACCGGGACTAATACGATGATGAGAATGAAGTAGCTGAATCTGTGCATAGAACGGAGCTTAAGATTCCACAAGAGCAAGTCTGCAGGTCTCCCGTGGAAGATTTTTCGATTTGAATGTTTTTTTGCGGCAAGAAACGTTCGTTTACCTGTAACAACCCAACGAAAAAGCGGCGGTAAACGTCGTCATAAAATCAGCATTTAATTTAAAGCAAACAACTTTTTTTGGAAACGGTCACCTTTGCTGTTCCTCAGGAGATGCAGAAGAATAGAAGTTTATCAGACAGGATCGGTACGTGAGTCACCTCCTGCCTGCGCTTTTTTCTGAAGCCCGTCATAAGAGCACGAGCACGAGCACGAGCACGAGCACGAGCACGAGCACGAGCACGAAAAATCTGTGAAATCTCTGTATCTGTCAAATCTATGATTCAGACGACCCGGCGTTACGGCCGGGCGCCATCAGCCGAGTCGACAGGAAGCTGCTTCTCCAACAATTCGAAATACCGTTCAATCAGCCGCTGATAATCAGGGGCAAACCGGCTGTTCTCCGCCCCGCTCATCCGCTTCCGCAGATATTTCCGGAGCTGCTCAAGTGTGACATCCGGTGGCGGAGCATATTTCTTTTCTTTAGCAGTCTCCGATTCCCGTTTCTTCTGCGTCCCCCGTTCTTCCAGTGCCTTTTCTGCCGACAACATCCGGGAGAGGATGTTATGTTGCCGCTTAATAAGCTGCCGATCAGCAGAACCGCCTCTCAAATCATTTATCGTCTTCTCCATCTGCTCGTTCATCCGCTGCAATTCGCTCAATAACTTGTCGCCCGGCTCCAGACCTCCATTTTCCTGGAGTCCCTTCAGTTGCTTGCGAATGGCATTCTGCGTTCTCGCCATCTGGTTCAGGCGGCTGATCTGGTTCTCCGTCAACCGGTTACCGTGCAGGTCATTGATCAGCTGCTGAAGGTTGCCGTTCAGCTTCTTCTGCCTGCCCGACATATTCCTGAGTTGCTGCATCATCTGATTCATGCTCATGCCCGACGAGCCGGAGCCGCTATTCTGCTGCCGCTCAAGCCGGTCCAGCAAGGTGGCGAGATCGGAAGCCAGATTATTCATTCCGGCAAGGACCGTGTGCACCTGCGCAGAGGCAACATCCTGATGACGGTCCGCCAGATAATCAAGGGCCTGGTTTATGTTACGTTCTATCGTGTCCTTTTCCCGGTTGACCTGATCCGACAAAGCCGGTATCTGCTTCGACAGAGCGAACAGGCTGTCGGAGACCAGCCCGAAGCTTTGAGCAATGGTGTGCTGCTCCCGTGCCTGCTCCACGAAAGCGGGGCTCCGGTCGGATAAATTTCCGACAGCCCGGGAGATATCTTCCTGGGCATTTGACAAGAGTACCAGATCCTGCAGTATGCTCTTCAGCCCCGCGATATTCAGCCTTGCTCTTTTTTGGTTCAGTTCCGACTGAGTTGCCTGCACCTTTTTCGCCACTTCCTCCAGTTGCTGCCGGATCGACTGTTGCTGCCTTAAGCTAAGCGAGGTATCGGGGTTCGCTTTGCCGAGCTCGCCGATATTCTTCTGCAGTTTTTGATCCGTCTCATCGATCTGAGGATCAATGTTTTTGTTCAGGTTCTGCATTTCCTGCCGCGCACTCTGAGGGCTCTCCTTTTCCAGCTTATGCAGCCCCTCTTTTGCCTGTTGCAGATCCCTGCGTATCTGTTCCTGTTGGGCCGCTTCCTGCTTCCCGGCGGTATGCTGCTCCAGCAGGGCCTCCTCACGTTGTCCCAGATTTTCAAGTAACTTGGTCATCTTATTCAATCCGATGTCCAGCCTCAGTGATTTCAGCAATTCCAGCGTCCGTGCCAATTGCTCCTGATAGGCCTTCTCGTTGAACTGATACTTCTGCATGGCCTGCTGCAACGCATCGACATTCATATTCTGAAGAGCCTGTTGCAGCTTTTCTAATGCCTTCATCAATTCCGGATTCTTAATCCGATCGATCAATTTTTGCAGCTCTTCATACTTTTTAACAGTCTCCGGGGCCAGCAGTTTGTCCTTGCGAAGCTGTTGCTTCATCTGATTGAATTTTTTGCTGAACTGATCGATTTTCCTGTTAAGCGCCTTCTGTTCCTGTTTCATCTGCTTAACCGACTGTTGTTTCTTGTAGGAATCCTGCGTTCCGCTGCGCAATTCATCCTGCAGTTTCCGGAATTGCTGCCGGATCCGGCCGGCTCCTTCCTGCACCTGATTCCATGTCCCGGAAAGCGAACTCCCCTGTTTGTCGGTCATATCAATCGTCTCGGCCATGGAGCTCATTCGTATCAGGTGCCTGGACGATTCCGCTTCTTTGAACCCGGAAGGACGATCGTTGTCTCTCACTTCAATCCAGTAAGTGACTTCATCCAGAGGCTTCAGGTCCAGCTTTGTCAGGTCCCACCGCACGCTGCCAACGGCTTTTGCCCGGTGCGGGACAGGCAGGCGGATGGCACGTATCTTTTGATCTCCTGCAAAAGCCTTCTTCACCTGATAGTACATTGTTGCGGAATGAAAACCGAAGTCGTCGCTCATCTCATAGCGGATGGACATCGTATCGGGGTATACCATAGAAACTACTTCTCCCGGCCGGATAATGGATACATAGGGATTTTCATCCTGCAATTGCCCGATCCGGACAGCATACGGATCACGGTTTTTGATACCGGACGTGTCCGTGAATGAAAACGCCAGGCTGTCGGTATGGGTAAACCGGAAACGGATATCCAGGCTGTCTGACGGAACCGGACCTGCCAACCCGTTATGAAGGGTATCGTTTGCGGCATAGCGTATAATGCGCAGAGTCTGTACAGGTTTGCTTAACCTGCCGGTAAATTGCACCTCCGAACCCGGGTAAGCCTGAAACTGAGTGAACGGATAGGTATAACGTGAGGAATCCAGACGGGTATAACCGGGCGGAATCACCGTAGCATGCAGATATTCGAAGCGGGGTCTTAACAAGATCGTGACAGGATATCTTTTACTCGAAAAGCCGTCCATCGTCACATAATAGGTAAACGGTACCGTAGGCCGGGACTCTTCTGAAACAAACGTGGAGTCATTCAGGCGGGTCATTTTTTGGATCCTGAACTTCTTTTCAAGCTTCGTCTTAAAAGCCAGCCGGACCTGACCGGGCTGTGGTTCTCCCTGTACCGACAGGACGGCCTGAAAAGCCTCCCCCTGCTCCAGGTTCCCGGCTCCCGGCCTGACGAGGAAATGGTAGGGATTAGGACGGTCGAAATGATCCCAAAAACGTGCGACCCGATGAACGGCGCCCGGGTTGGCGATCCAGAAAACTACAAACAGAAGCAAAACCCCCATGAATATAGAGCGGGACCGGCGCTGGTGACGCGCGAATTGCTGTTCCTTAAGAGCCGATCTAATTGATCGCTCCAGCTCATCTTCCGACAGCTCCCGGAGATTCTGACGGAGGGCCAGTGAAACATATGGAGAAGATTCCGGCCGCTCATAACGAAGGTCCATCACATTGCGGAGCGGCTCAAGATGCAGGTTCCGGGAGATTCTCCGGTAAAACTCTTTCCAGCCGTCGGGCTGAAACCGTTTCAGAATCAGCAGAACGAATGATAAAGCAAGCAACCCCGATATAAGCAAAGCGGCCGATTTTATCCATACGGGCAGATAGAAATGCCCTTCGGCCGCAAGAAGAAGAATGAGCAGTGCACCAAAAATGCCCAGCCCGGCATATGTTACCCATAAACCGCGGCAGAGCCGGTAGCGCCGGTACATCTGCCGAAGCAATTGCTCAATCCGGCCAAGTTTGGTTTCGGTGTGGTTCTGGTTCACCCTGATGGCATCTCATAATAATTGATTTTCTGAAATTACCGTTATCGGCTGATGATGGCAATAGTGCTCGCCAGAGTAGCCGTCATCGATACAAGTGCCGCAATAATACCCATTCGCTCCTGCGGAGTCAGCCCCTGATGCGCCGGCTTTGTCGGAACCACAATCTGGGAACCGGGTTGAATATCCGGGTAATGCTTGAAAAAGAGCACTTTCTCGATCTTATGAATTTCTCCGTTCGGGTACATCACATACGACTTTTTGGCGGCCGCACTGTCCGCATATCCCCCGGCCCGGGCGATGTAATCGTTGAAACCCATGTTTTTGCTGTACGGCACACTCACGGGGAACAAAACGGCCCCCATTACTTTCACCGTCTCCAGCCGCTTGGGGATATGAAGTTCGTCGCCGGCCACCAGCTGGAGATCATACCTCGAGCCGGGTTCGGCAAGGATTTTGGGCAGATTGATCCCTATCGGCCCGGACTGGCTCTTTTCATTCTCGCGGATTAAACGCGCTCCTTTCACATAAGCCTGCGGCGTTAACCCTCCTGCACGTTTGACCAGATCGGAAATATCCTCATCTTTACTGGCGATCGTATAGGTTCCCGGATACATCACCTGCCCTGTTATGCTTACTTCCTGCTGAGGCCTGTAATTCGGCTTGGAGCGTACAAATACTTCGTCAAAAGGCTGCAGGATGAATTTTTTGCCTTTTCCCCCGATGTGTAATTGCGGATCGATGCTAAAGCTGAAGATCTGTGCAACCTGATTGACCACCGTATCCGGCGGAACGTGCATCAGACGCCGGGACACATCGACCCGGTAGGGTGCGGCCGATTCTTTGAACCCGTTTGCCTGCATCACCAGATCTTTCAGCGTCATATCCTTCACATAAGGGTAACTCCCTGTATCCTGTACCGCGCCGTAAATCCTGATATTATACTTCTCCCGCATCTCAAAAATCGAAGATATCATAACGATATCCCTCTTCTGCAGCCTGATGTCGTTATCCGCCGGATCATCCATGAGTGCTTTCAGGCTGAACGGGATTACCTTGATCTCAAAGTCCGGCTGTGTCCGGTAGATCAGGGCCCGGCTCATATAGGCATCGCCTCTCAGGCCTTCTGCAGCTTCGATCAGGCTATGCACCGTAGTCGTATCGGTCACCTGGTATTCCCCCGGACGAAAAACGGCGCCTTTGATCTGAGCCATATTCTCAAAACGATCCAAAATTTTCCCTACGAAAATCTGATCGCCGTTTTTCAGCACAAAATTTTTAAAATCCCGATTCCTGACACTCAGGATCTTCTTTTCAGTTGGTGTGTTTCGATAGATTTTCACCCGTTTGGTGTAAGCGCTGTCGGTAAACCCGCCGGCAAAGCGAAAAGCATCCGCCAGCGTCTCTCCCTTCTTTACTTCGAAAAGGCGGGGACGCTTTACCTGCCCCCCTACGTAAATCCTTTCCTGGTATGGATTCACTTTAATGATATCCTGGCTGCGCAGGCGTATGTTCCCTGAAGTATTCCCATAAACCAGAAAGTCGTATACATCCACCGTATCGATTATCTGGTTGCCGCGAATAACTTCTATGGAACGAAATGATCCGTTTGCCGAGGGCCCGCCGCACATGTACAACGCATTGAACACGGTGGACAGGCTGGAGAGAGTGTACGTTCCCGGCACCTGCACTTCACCGAGTATATTTACCGTGATGCTGCGTATCTTCCCAAGAGTGATGTCGGCCCAGGTGTTTTGTTTCTTATGATTATCCGGACTCAGACCCGAATATATCTCGCTCAGCCTTTTTATAATCCGGCTCTTCGCCGCTTCCATCGTTAAGCCGTTCAGATAAATGGGACCGATATTGCTGATGGTGATCGTCCCGTCCGTGTTGATCGTCTCCCGGTAGGTCGTTTGTGCCGCACCCCAGATATTGATCACCAATTGATCACCCGGACCCAGTTGATAATTTTTGGGTGTCGGGATGTTCATGGGCGGAGCAAAAGTCAGTTTTTGGTGATTGAACAGATCAGCCCCGAAGATTTTGCGCTTTTTCAGGGGAACAACAGCAGTCGTGTCTATCAGGGGATTTTGTCCAAATGGAGCGGTACGTTGCTGAAGTATTTTTCTGAAGCTGTTAGGCTCCTGGTTCTGAGCGGTGGTATCGTTCATGGCGTTTTGCCCCTGCATCATTCCCTTCGACTGAATATCGGCTACCCGTTGCTGGAACTTTTGGAGTTCAATAGGCGACATACCGCGTGCAACGGCTATATTCTCCAGATCACTGATGCTCATTCCGCGGGTTTTCGCTTCTTTCAGGATCCGGACAATCTGCTGGTCACTCAGGTTATCTACATTTATCTGGGAAAAGTCGATATTCTCGATTTTTTGCTGGGCATACACGGCCTGCGGAGCAGTAATCAGCGTTGAAAGGGTCAGCAAGAACAACAGAATGGCAAAATAAGCCGCTAATCGCTTCATCATACGTTGATTGAGAACTATTTTAACAATTTGGGTGAAAGCCGTCAAAGGAGCCTGGGCGCTGTCGATACCAGGCAAATTTACAGGTTCGACCGACTAATCCAAACCTGCATGGAACATAAAACTCCGATTGTATCATCGGATAAAAAAAGAGCTTTGTAAGCAACAGGGGTATTTTCTTCTCCAAAAGGAGAATTTACTCATTTTCCCAGATCATTCAGCGAGAGTATTTCCGATACAATGACCTTCTCGCCATGCTGCACGAGCGAGATCACTTCCTTTTCTGCATCATGTTCAAGATATAAATAATGACCGGGGCGGCACCATCTCCCCAGAATATCTTTTTTTTCTTCCACGGTTTGTACCGGATGCAGGTCGAACCCCATAATCCAGGCCAGAGGAACATGGGCCGCCGTCGGGATCAGATCGGCGGCAAACAGCAACTTCTTTCCATCAGCTTCAATTATTACCAATTGCTGACCAATTGTATGTCCGTTCACGATCATTGTCGACAGCCCTTCCTCAAATTGGTGCGGCCCCGGTATCAACTCGAGCCGGGATTGCCTGCGGATCGGATCGTTATTCTCCTCCAGGAAGCTTGCTTTCTCACGCTCATTCGGCTGCATAGCCGTCTCCCACTGGCCCTCGGTTACCCAATGACGGGCTTCCGGAAATGTGAGGACAAGATTGCGGCTTCCGTCATAATAGCTGGCACCCCCGCAATGATCGAAATGTAAATGGGTCAGGATAACATCCGTAATATCGGAGGAGGAAAAGTCATGATAATCGAGGGATGTTGCAAGATTCGAGTGTTTGTGATCAATATCATAAATTTCTTCCAGCTTACTGCTAAACTTACGGCCGATGCCGGTATCGATGAGATAGCGCCGGCCTGTGTTCATCGATTCGATCAACAGGCAGCGCATGGCAAGTGGGATGCGGTTTTTCTCATCAGCCCCGATCGAACGCTCCCACATCGTTTTGGGAACCACACCGAACATGGCGCCTCCGTCGAGTCCCAGCCTCCCTGTCTCGATCGTATAAAGTTTAAACGGCCCCAACCGGCACGAAGATAATTCCATGGTATCAGTCAAACTTTGAAATTGATGGGTGGAAAATTACGAAAATAGCCATTGCTTTTTACTTTTCGCTTCAGGTCTTTCAGATTCAAAAGGCGGGGCAACATTCTGTTCAGATGGTCGTGGATGAAAATAAGGCGATCCTTTTCCGATTTAATTTCAAGCAGGTTTTGTTTCTGAGCCAGTCCGAAACCGACAAGGTGGGCGATCTTAAAGGAAAACGGTGAGGAGCCGGGAAGTGCAACGGCAAGGGATTCCGTATCCTGCAGTTCCATCATTTCCCTGAGCATCGGCAGAATTTTATCCTTCAGGTTGTCGAAATCTTCGCTCTTTTCATCATCATGAAAATAAGTAACAGTTGCCTGGAGGAAGGAGCGGGAGGTATCGAATCCATGAATCAGGAACCGATCGCCGCCCGAACAAACTATATCCATACCCCCGTCAGCGTATATTTTGTGGATACGTTCGAGCTTTGCCACGCATCCCACCTTTGAGATCGAATTATTGATATAGCTCGCGACCCCAAAAGGACAATTTTTTTCCCGGCAGTAGCGAATCATTTCCCGGTACCGATCCTCAAAAATGTGCAGTGGAAGTTCTTCCTCCGGGAAAAGTACCAGCGGCAGCGGAAAGACCGGCAACGTTATCATCTTACAAAAGACAGATAAAGCAGGTTAGGGTTCAGGCAACGGGCATCTTTAAAGCTGATCCAACAGCTTTTCCAGGAACAACTTGATCTCCCGCAGGTCACGTACGGCATCTACAGGCATCTTGGGGGACTCCGGGGAACCTGCCGGAAGAGTTTCCTTATCCTCAATAATCTGCCGCGCTCCGGCCGTACTGTACTTCTTATCACGGATAAGCCCTTTCAGGCGGAGGATCGTTTCGATATCATGATCAGTATACATGCGCTTGCCCGATCGGCTTTTGGCAGGCCTCAGGTTGTCGAAGCGGGTTTCCCAGTAACGCAGGATATGCGGCTCTACCTCCGTGATCTCACTGACCTCCCCGATACTATAATAAAGTTTTTTCATTGGTTGAAAGACTATGATTTAGTTATTTTCAACTTCCATTAAGAACGGTTAACCTCATTCTCATAACAGAGAAATAATCAAGAATCATAACATTGTCAAACACCCCGGACGAAAAACCGCAATTAAGTATCGTTATTCCTCTTTTTAATGAGCAGGAATCGCTGAAAGAGCTGTTTCAGCAGGTCTATTCGACGCTGCATCAACAGTACCGTTTTGAAATAATCTTTGTAGACGACGGCTCTTCCGATTGTTCGTGGGAAGTTATCACGCACCTTGCCGGCGAATACCATGAGGTTCGCGGGCTGCGGTTCCGCCGAAACTACGGAAAAAGTTCTGCCTTACAAAAAGGATTTGAACTGGCCCGTGGAACCTGGGTCGTAACGATAGATGCCGATCTCCAGGATGATCCGGCTGAGATCCCCGAAATGATTGCCATGCTGGAGAACGGTTACGACCTGGTCAGCGGATGGAAGAAGAAACGCCATGATCCTGTTTCCAAGACCATTCCATCCCGCTTTTTCAATTTCGTCACCTCGCTGGCCACCGGTATCAGGCTCCATGATTTTAATTGCGGATTAAAAGCTTACCGGCACGAGGTAACGGAGGCTATTTACCTGCATGGAGAACTTCACCGGTATGTGCCGCTATTGGCACACTGGCAGGGATTCACACGAATCGGGGAAAAGATAGTTAACCACCGTTCACGTAAATACGGCAGATCCAAATTCGGACTTTCCCGCTATATCAAAGGGTTTCTGGACCTGGTAACTCTCCTGTTCGTGAATTCTTTCATTCAGCGCCCGATGCATTTTTTTGGAACTATCGGCACCTTCTTCCTGTGCATCGGTTCCATACTGATGTGTTACCTGTTGGTCATGCGCATCTTTTTCCTGGTTTATTTGTCTGACCGCCCTCTCTTCCTGTTCAGCGCCCTGCTGATCCTGGTAGGACTGCAATTCTTCTCTATCGGATTCCTGGGAGAGATGCTCAACCATAACTGGATTGAAAAACGCCCTGTGAATATCAGGGACAAAATATAAAGGGCCGTATTTTCCCACGAGAACCGCGGATGAAATTCTATGGGAAGAAAGGGATTCATCCGGGATGATTTACCCCTGGTACTCCAACCACTGAGCTACATGCTCCACGTAAAAAAACAAACCCTTTTCCTCCCTGCGTCTTGGCGTGAAATCGTGTACCGCGTACGGGATTTGAACCCGTGTTACCGCCGTGAAAGGGCAGCGTCCTGGACCCCTAGACGAACGCGGCATCCATGCGGGGAGCAAGGTGGGATTCGAACCCACGGCCTCCAGGGCCACAACCTGGCGCTCTAACCAACTGAGCTACATGCTCCATGTAAAAAACAGACCCTTTCCTCCCTGCGCCTTAGCGCGAGATCATGTACCGCGTACGGGATTTGAACCCGTGTTGCCGCCGTGAAAAGGCGGAGTCCTAGGCCCCTAGACGAACGCGGCAGTTAATGCACGTGCAGCCCGACTGCCGTGCAGTCCAGACGGAACGAACCCGGAGGCGACAGGCGGATTCGAACCGCCGTAAAAGGTTTTGCAGACCTCTGCCTAGCCACTCGGCCATGTCGCCTGGTCAGCAGTACGCCCGACAGGATTTGAACCTGTAACCTACTGCTTAGAAGGCAGTTGCTCTATCCGGTTGAGCTACGGGCGCTCAACAGATGTCAATTATTCCAATAATACGAATCAACCGGCTGATCTGAAACGAACGAGCCGTTAATCCGTTTCCAAAAAGGATGAACGGGAGACAGCCCGGCAGATATTACAGGATAACGACCGTATCTCACCATTATCCCGGTGATTTCAAAATGAAAAGAACAACAACTGTGTCGGGGCGACAGGATTTGAACCTGCGACCCTCTGCTCCCAAAGCAGATGCGCTACCGGGCTGCGCCACGCCCCGTTTTTCTCAAAACAACTGTGCGGGGCGGCAGGGCCTTCCCAAAGGGGATGCCTCCGGAAGAATCTGCGACCCTCTGCTCCCCGCGCAAAAGCGTGTGCTGCAGATCTGTGAGGTCCGCCACAAGGCCTGCCGGGAAAGACACCAAAAATAACGGCATTCCTAATGAAAAGCAATGTTGCCGCCGGCTAAAACTTGCCGCAAGGATTTCTTCTGCAGGCGCTTTTATTCATACCGAAGGCTTTCAACCGGATTGAGCCGTGCCGCTTTGGTCGCAGGGAATACACCGAAAACAAGACCGATAAGGGATAGTCCGAAAATACCGGCCAGGGCGGCGGCCCACGGAAATACCGGTTTAGAGGCCATTACCAGTGCCAGCAGGTTACCCCCGCCCACGCCGATCAGAAAACCGACGATGCCGCCCAGTTCACAGATAAATATCGCTTCGATGAGAAACTGCCCGACGATAGCTTTTCGGGTCGCTCCAAGCGCCTTGCGGACGCCAATCTCCCGGGTACGTTCCGTAACAGATACAAGCATGATATTCATCACACCAATTCCTGCTCCAAGCAGCGCAATTCCTCCAACCAGGAATCCGAACAAATACAGGTATTGAGTGAACTTTCCAAACGCCTGTTTGAGGGAGTTATTGGTTTCTACCTCGAAATCATTGTCTTTGCCGGGCGGAACCTTCCGGATCGTGCGCATGAGCCCGATCAGTTCATCAATGGTAGCAGGAATGAGTGTCATAGAGGGTGCGCGGGCCTGGATTTCGATATTGCGATCCGACCCGTATAACAGGATGGCCCGCGTATATGGGATGAGCACAAATTTATCCTGAGACTGCCCGAACGTGGATCCTTTTGATTCGATTGTACCGATCACCCGGAAGGGCCGCCCTCCAATCCGCACTTCCTTGCCGACCGGAAACACATTGGGAAACAGCTTCTCCACCACGTCGCTCCCCAGCAGGCAAACCGACCGGGCGCTCGTCACATCGGTCTCAGTCAGGTTGCGCCCATATTGGATGTTATAAGCATTATCCGCGAGATAATATTGGTTGCTCCCGTATACGCCGATATCCGGGTCGGTCTGCGTTCCTCCGTATGCGATCCTCGCAGAGGTAAATTGTTCATTCGGAGCCACGGAACGGGCCAATACAACACGACCCTTCAGTTTTTCGAAATCATCAAATGTGATGTCTCTGCGGTTTTTATATTTGTCGAAATCACCCACCATCACGTTGGGATATTTGCTGACGGATATCACATTTCCTCCCATCACATTCAGGGTATCGTCAAAATATGTATCCAGCACTAAAACGGCTGTAGAGGCGGCTATGATTGCAAAAACGCCTACCACGATGGCAACCATGGTAAGCACCGAACGCAGTTTATTCGCCATCAGCGAATAGTAGGCCATCCGTATGATTTCAAGAATATTCATTGCGGCATTCCTTTATCATTCATAACCAAGCGACTCAATAGGATCGGCTACGGAAGCCTTGCGTGCCGGAAGGTACCCGAAAATGACGCCGGTCAGGGTGGTGATCACAAAAGCGACGATCACCGTCGTCCAATCCATGTAGGCTACAAAGAAAGAATTAATATAATGAACGATCACCCCGGTAAGAATAACGCCGACCAGCCCCCCAAGGGAGCAAATGACGACGGCTTCGATAAGAAACTGGGTAAGGATCTGGGACGATCGTGCGCCGATGGCTTTGCGTATACCGATTTCCCTGGTTCGTTCTTTCACGGAGACAAACATGATGTTCATCACACCGATACCGCCGATGAACAGGGCCAGCGCCGTCAGGAAAAGCCCGATCATATAGATGACGTTGGTCATTGCGTCGTACTGCGCCCGGAAGATATCCAGCTTATTGATAGCGAAGTCATCTTTTTGCAACGGATCGAGTCCGCGGATCCGGCGCATGATGCCCTCCAGCTCATATTGCCCTGTCTGTAACGCCTCATCCGAGGAATACTTCACCTGAAGCGCCATATTTCGCCGGATGCTGAAATATTTGCTATAGGCCTTTAGAGGAATGATGATCTGATTATCAAAGCTTTGAATACCCAGAAACCTGCCCTGCTTCTCAAGCAGACCGATTATCCGGAAATCATGTCCGCTAATCCTGATCGTTTTTCCCAGCGGTCGTCCGTAGGGAAACAGAGCATCGACAATGTCGGCTCCAACCACACATACCTGCCGTCCCGTGTGATTTTCTTCCTCAGTGAAGAAGCGTCCTTCCGCAATATCGACATTTGAGGTTTTCATATAAGCCTGAGTCGTACCGGTAAGCTGAACGTTGTTTGCATCCTTCCCCTGATACCTCACATCCGCATTGCGTTGTGCAAGGGGCGCCACAGCACTGACCAGGTGACTATATTCCATAATTTTATCGGCATAGCCCGCCTTCATCTCCGGCCGGTTGATATAATTCCACCATTTATAATCAGGCCCGAACGACCATGGCCATTTCTGCACATACAGCACATCTTTCCCCAGCATATCCAGACTCGATTCGAAACCCCGGTTGATGCCGTCGATCACCGTTGCCATAGTGGTGACCGATACGATGCCGATAATGATGCCGAAGGTAGTCAGGAACGCCCTTACCTTATTCGCCCAGATGGCATGAAGAGCGATCTTCGCCCCTTCATAAAGATTTCCCAGGAGATGCCGCATAATTGTTTTAAGGTAACGCTCAAAATAAAATCGAAAAAGTGATTCAACGGATTTTACGAAAAAGATGTCATTTCGTTACCTTTTGGAACTAAAAGATTTGAAAAAAGAGTCCGCTCCGAAAAAATCAGACGGCGGTGAACCCCGGGAAAAGAAATAGGATCATAAATAACCGGTTATGATCAATTAGCATTTCCCGTTGTGGCCGGACGGCGTTTCTCCCATTGTTTTTTTGAAGTGAACCTAAAATATTCTCCTGATCACAATAACTTATGAATCAAAAACTCGATGTTCTGGCCTGGGCTGCTCACCCTGACGATACCGAACTTTGCTGTTCAGGCACACTGGCGGCACTGGTCAGACAGGGATTGAAAGCGGGCGTGATCGACCTGACCCGCGGCGATATGGGAACGCGCGGCACTCCGGAGCAGCGGCTCTCCGAATCGCAGGCGGCGGCCGGGGTCCTGGGGCTCTCCATTCGTGAAAACCTGGGACTCCCCGATACGCTTTTGGAGAATACGCCTGAACACCGGGAACACATCATCCGGAAATTGCGGAACTATCGTCCGGATGTCTGCCTGATCACTGCTCCCGATGATCGACACCCCGACCATGGAAACGCAACCCGTCTGCTGATCGACGCCTTTTTCTACAGCGGCCTGAGTATGGTCAAAACCACGGATGATGAAGGACATGATCAGGAAAAATGGCGACCGTTTCACATTTTACATTACATGCAGGATCGTCCGTTCACTCCCGACTTCGTGTTTGACATCACCGATACCATTTCGGTTAAGGAAGAGGCGATCCTGTCGTTTAAATCCCAATTTAATGTTCCCGGTTCCGACAAGGGCCCTCAAACGTACATATCGGGTGAAACGTTCTTTGAGTACACCCGCGCCCGTGCCCGATTCTACGGCCATATGACCGGTGTGGAATTCGGGGAGCCTTTCAAATATTATGGAGGGCCGGTTCCTCTCTCCGACCTGGAAATCTTCCGGAAAAGTCGCCCTTTTCGATGAGATTCCCTGCCAGACATAAACTAACCTGAGATCCGAATAATACATCCCGAAGGTCCGCCAGGTTTCCTTTTTCGGAGAATGTAATAATTACAGGTGCAGATCATCCTGAAAATATGGGAGACGAGAGAAGATCGGCGGGTCGAATGAAGCAATCTTTCAGCTTTAAACCCTAAGTGCCGGGCGTGGATGCCGGCCCCCTGTCCTTCACCTGCTCTGGCGATATTCCGGGGAGATAATATCCCGAACACGATTCAGGATATACTTATGCATGGAAGGATTGGCGGCAATGATCCTTTTTCCAAACAGCCAGCGATCTTCATTTTCCCAGTCGGTAACCACTCCTCCTGCCTCCCGTACGATCAACGCCGCTGCCGCAACATCCCAGGGCGCCAGTGAATACTCATAAAACCCGTCGAAGCGCCCGGAGGCAACGCAGCAGAGATCAAAAGCGGCCGAACCCGGACGCCGGACGCCCTGCGTCTCCTCCATAAAGACCTTGAAAAGCCTGAGGTAATCATCAATCAGTTCCAGATCACGATAAGGAAAGCCGGTGCCGAACAATGCTTCGTCCGGTCGGGTGACATCGGAAACGGTGATCGTTTCCCCGTTCCGTTTTGCACCTTTCCCCCGTTCGGCCGTAAACATCTCTCCCCGGTTCACCTCGTAAACCACCGCCGCCTGCGCCGTACGATCTTCATATAAGGCTATTGAGACGCAATACATCGGAAACCGATGCGCAAAGTTGGTGGTGCCGTCGATCGGATCGATGATCCAGGTTCGCCGGGAGGTCAGGGCTTCCTCCCCGGTTGATTCCTCCGCCAGAATTTCATCATCCGGAAATGCATCGCGGATATGTTCCATGATCATTTCTTCGCTGGCCACATCGGCTTTGGTGACCAGGTCGTGGCGCCCCTTATAACGGATTCCCAGCCTCTGATGAGTTGTATGGTAATCTTTGATAAGATCTGCTGCTTTCAATGCAGCCTGACGTGCAATGTCCAACTCCTGACTCATAAGAACAAGACTATTCGTTTAGCAGAAAAACTTATTTATTGATCCCCGGCATCCGCTGAAGACCGGATCATCTTAACCGGCCTGAGTTCAATATCGTCATAATCGGCTTTTGCCGGGTTGCCGGTCGAATCGCCGTCGCTCAGAATCAAAATGGCGATAGGACGTTCGGGCGGCTCATCCCCGAACAGGTTGACGTAATCCTGGTAAATATTCCGGCGAAATGTCAGCCATATTCCCAAATTCTTCTTTCCGGAAGCCAATACCACGATTTTTTGATTATTAAAATTTTTGGAGAGAATGGTTCCCACAGGGAGGGTCGAGCTCCATGAATACTTTACTGATTTAGGGATTTTGAACAGGGAAGTAAATCCCCATACGACGTAAATGCCGGCGGCACAGTCGTTGCGCTTACTCACATCCTCATTCCCGTTTTTCGGAATTTTCCAGACGCGCCATTTCCAGGAGAGGATCGGTGTCTTCCTGATATCGATCTCCTTTTTATTGATCAGCGGATAATTCAGATGCTGAGCCTTGGTTCCTTCGTATTCCAGGAATTTATTGTTCCCTTCCTGCTTAATGGCATATTGAAACTCCCTGCGCTGCTCTTCGGAGAAAAACTGGGTTTTGGTTTTTCCGTCACGGTCGTACCAGTTATAGGGCAGGTGACCGACGGTATCCTGCTGAAAATTATCCAGAATGATGACGCCGTTGGAGAGAACCCGCATCTGGGCCTGCCCGCGATGAGTTGTCAGCATCAGCAATCCCAATCCTAAAAAAACCCCCACGCCGCGCGCAGACCTTGGCAGCACCTGTATCATAATACACCGTATCTGTTTCAAAGGAATATCTTCAAAGGCTAATGCTAACGGGCTGAATCCGTCCGGAATTGTTTTCGGAAGGATACGAAAAACTTTTTACCGAAGCGAAAAAGACCTTTTCAGGTATCCCCGGAATCAATTTCTTCCGGGTCGTCAAACAATTCGTCGAGGGAATAACGTTCAAGGCGGGACCTTTCGCGCGATACCTCCGTAAGGGTCTGATTAATGAGTTGTTTTTTCTCATCCGAAGCTTCCTGATATTGCCTGCGAAGTTGTTCTTTAAGCCGATCAAGGTAATGCATCTTCAGCGTTTTGAGCGCTCCCCTGGCCGTGCGAAACGGATCCACGTCTTTGACCAGTAACCGCCCGGATTTTTGCTGGCCCCGTTCGCTCGGTTCGTACCGTTCCATGACCAGTTCCCCGATGATCGAGGGATAAGGATGTTCTCTTGCAGCATAAGATTCAATGGAGATATCCTTTTCCGATTGATACCGCTCAATGATGTCCACGAAAAAATCCCGCAACAGGGGATGTTCGAAGTGATCTGCATTACACTGATGTCCGATATATGCCACCATACTCCGCCCGTATTCTACCATCAGCCGGATAATCTCCTTCTCAAAAACAGGTCCGGTGTAGATTTCTCCCTTCGGACGATATCCTGTCGGAACCTCCGGATTGACCTCTCCGGCCTCTTTCGGTTTTTTATCCTGAGGATCGCTCCGGGGTACAGCAGAAGCATCCCCGGTGCGCTGCTCGCGACGCCGATTGCGGCGCTCCTCTTTTTTGAGCAATGCCGTGACCGAACTCAGTTCCCCGCGCAGCGGCCGGTCGCCGATACCCGTAAGTTTGCTTAGCTGCTGAAGGCAGGTCTCCCGTGCAACGGGATCCGGCATACAGGCAATATGGCGGATCAGACCCGTGATCGCCCGCTTCCTCAGGAGCGGATCATCCCAATCTCCTTCCATTTCCGCCTTCTTCAACAAAAACGTGACAAAATCCTTTGATTCGGTACGTTTATACGCCAGAAAAGCCGGCCCGCCAAACTGCCGGACGAACGAATCAGGATCTTCCTTATCAGGAAGCTGAAGCAGGCGCACCTCCAGACCTTCTTTCAGGGCCAGATCCAGACCGCGGACCATGGCATTTTGTCCGGCCGAATCTGCATCATAGATCATCAAAAGCCGCTCTCCATAGCGGCGGATCACATGCAACTGTCCGGCCGTCAGAGAGGTGCCGCTCGTGGAAACCACGTTCAGGATGCCCGCCTGATGCAGGCTGAGCACGTCGGTATATCCTTCCACCAGGATGGCCTCACTCTCTTTACGGATCTCGTTGCGGGCCACATGGATGCCGTACAACACCTCACTCTTATTATAAACCGGTGTCTGGGGTGAGTTGATATATTTGGCGGTCTTCCGGCTGCCGATGACGCGTCCCCCGAAAGCGATCACTTTACCGGACGGATTGAAGATGGGGAACATCAGCCGGCTGCGGAATGTATCGATGACATCCCCGCCGTTTTCCGCTTCCCTGATCAAACCCGACTGGTGAAGATACTCCCGACTGATTCCGTCGGCCTGTGCCTTTTGATACAGGCTGTCCCTGCTTCCCGAAGCATATCCCAAGCCATATTTTTTAACGGTTTGCCAGCTTAGCTGCCGTTTCTCCAGGTAACTGCGCGCCTCCTCCGCTTCATCCGAGTCGGTGAGCATTCGATAAAAATAGAGTCCTGCATAGCGCAAAGCATGATAAATGCCTTCCTGCAGTTTGTGAGCCTCGTCGTATTCAGGAGTTTCCTCCTCCGGGATATATACCCCGAAACGTCCGGCAAGAGAACGTATCGCCTCATTAAAGCCCACCCCTTCCATTTTCATCACAAAATTAAATACGTCGCCTGCTTCCCCACATCCGAAACATTTGTAAATACCCAGTTTAGGAGAGACATGAAAAGAGGGCGTCTTCTCGTTGTGAAACGGACATAATCCTGTAAAACCGCTGCCGGAGCGCTTCAGCTTTACATAATCGGATACCACTTCTACAAGATCGGCGGCATCTCGTACTTCTTCTTTTTTTGAATCGGGGATCATAGTGAAAGGTAACAGGTAACCGGCACAATCGGAAAATCCTAAAGAGGTTTACCGACATAAAACGGGCAAAAACCGGGACAACGGAGCCGGGCCGTACAACGGCTTCATCACGGCATTCCCTCAGTTGTCAAATCTGAGTGATAACGGTATATTTCGCCTGCTAATAATAATCTGTTTTGTGATAAATTTTATTGAAATGAGTGTACTTGTTGGAAAAAACAGCCGTGTGGTTGTGCAGGGCTTTACCGGCAGTGAAGGAACTTTTCATGCAGGTCAGATGATCGAATACGGCACCCGTATCGTGGGAGGCGTTACTCCGGGCAAAGGCGGACAGACCCATCTCGACCGGCCGGTTTTTAATACGATAGCCGAGGCTGTCGAACAGGAGGGTGCCGACACATCGGTTATTTTCGTGCCGCCCCCCTTCGCTGCAGATGCTATTGCCGAAGCGGCACTGGCGGGCATTAAAACCATTATTTGTATCACAGAGGGTATACCTGTGAAAGATATGATCACGGCAAAAGCCATTGTCCGGCGCCATGGAGCCACGTTGATCGGCCCGAATTGTCCGGGAGTCATCACACCGGGAGAGGCCAAGATAGGCATCATGCCGGGCAACATCTTCATGAAGGGCGCCGTGGGACTGATTTCACGCTCCGGGACGCTCACTTACGAGGCGGTAGATCAGCTTACCAAGGAAAACCTCGGACAGAGCACGGCCATCGGTATCGGCGGTGACCCGGTGATTGGAACGACCCACCTGGATGCCGTAAAACTGTTCAATGATGATCCGGAGACCGAAGCCATCGTTCTGATCGGCGAGATAGGCGGCACTGCCGAAGAAGAAGCGGCGGCCTGGATCAAAGATCACGTAAAAAAGCCGGTTGCGGCTTTCATTGCAGGCCGTACCGCACCTCCAGGCCGGCGCATGGGTCATGCCGGAGCCATCGTTTCAGGAGGCAAGGGAACCGCCGGGGAGAAAATGAAGGCACTCCGCGAAGCAGGAATCACCGTGTGCGAAAGTCCGGCTGAGATCGGAAGTACAATGAAGGCCCTGTTGTGATTTACGCCTGTCGGCTGAAGCTTATCCGGAACATATTCGGCGGTCATATCCCCGGCATGTTCATCTAAATTGCTCCTTCCCGGGATCCGGCAACCCCCAATCATGACCGCATCGTAATCATATTTCAAGAATCCGGCTTTTTCTTTGCAATATCCTTACGCACCTTCCGGTAGGTAGTGTATGTTCCGTAAAGAACCAAAGCTGCAATGAACGCATACACCCAGAATGGTACGTTTTTGCCTACAATGATCAAATAAAGATACGCCGAAAGAAATGTAAGTCCGGTGCAGATAAGAGGAAGAAAAAGCGACTTACTACGGCGAATATTACGGATCAGCCATGCCAGGGATCCTGTAAAAAAAGGGATGGCCCCGACATAGATACTGGCAAATACGATCGGGTTCACGTTATAACGTGCCGCTATCTGGAACAGGTTTTGCAGGAAATCATGCATTACTGGCCGATTCTGGTTCTCATCCCGTGATGATGGCCCGTTTGAAAAAAACGGGTCTCCTGCTAATTTATTGATTTTTGTCTGAAATTATAAATCTTACGGATATCTCATGTTCCCGTTTTTAAAATCCGCGAGAAGATATAATCCGCATTCATTCATTTTCCATTTCTAATGGAACTCCCGCCCGATAGATTTTACCGGATCTGGATCATTGCCGCCCAATAACGGGGCATGGCATATCTTTTTGCGTGGATCATGTCTATACGGGCTTTTTGCAGCGATTGCCCTACACTTTCCCCCGACACCAGATAACGATAGAATGCCTTCATAAAGACCGGAGCCGATTGATCCGATACATCCCACAGGGAAACCACCACGTTACGGGCCCCTGCATACAAAAAAGCTCTGGTGAACCCTATAATTCCTTCGCCCCGAACCACCCTGCCGATCGCTGTTTCACAGGCACTCAGCACAACCAAACGGGCGTTCAGTTTGAGGCTATAAATTTCTCCCGTATATAAAACTCCGTCATCATCCGTGCCTTTACTGTGTCCCGGGTAGAACAGGATACCCGACAGTCCCGGTTTTTCCTTGTTTATATAAGCATGCGTAGCCAGATGAATATACTGATAATGGGAAATATCCGGGGATGACAGCTTCGACTCCGTGGCCTGGCTGCGGAGGTAAATATGGGAACCCTCCCCCGCCGCCGGACTCGCGGAAATCGTGTGATATATGCCCTTTATCTCACTCACACTGGACATCAGAGGACTGATTCCTCCGCCATTAGTTACTTTACGATAGGCCGGGAGGGTATCGATGGATTGATCAAAGACCGGGGCAAGTCCGAGAAATGCCGTTGGATGAACCGAACCCCGGGAGGTTTTCCGGAACAACAGATCCGGGGAGTAGCCATAGGTTATGGCATGATCGCAGGCCACATAGGGCAGCCTGCTGTAATCGTGGGGAAGCCGGGCGGGCGGACCGGCTAACAGCGCTCCAAAAGGAACGCAGGCCAGAAGCGGATCCGGAACGATAAGCAAATCCTTCCCCCTGATATCGTCTTCAACCGGAGCCAGCAGTTTCCGGTAGAGCCGGTATCCCAGCGTGGTATATTGCTGCCAGTTTCCCTGAACGATGGAATCTCTGAACCGGGTCAGGCGCGACAGAAACAGGGCCGAATCAAGCTGTGTGGTTATGATGTTATAGCCGTTTTTCAGGATTTCAAATGTATACATCGTCGAATCGCCGATAAAATAGCCCAGATATGCCTGATCCGGGGCCAGCTTTTGCCTGATTTCCGCGGTAGTGAGATGAGGCACATTATATTTCAGCTTGTAATACGACGGATATTGATTCTTAATCCTGTTCGAAAAGGCCTGAAACCGCCGGCGGACTGAGAAAAGTTCATCCCTGAGTTCATCGACCTTTATCGAATCCATATTCTTACCCTCGGTTTCCCGGGCGAGGGCGCGGTCAATCTTCCGGATGCGCCGGCGGAAGGCATTTTCTTTATCCGGAATGCTGTCGGGCAGACCTGAATATTTCTGCGCCCGGGCCTGGGCCATGGAGCGCATCAAAATCCCGGCTTTGTCCCGCCCGGAAAAGTTGAACGCCTTTTTCCTGTACTTTTCATCCCCGGACAACCGGTATGCCAGCATACACGCAGCGACGGCACCCGAATAAACCGTACCTGCATCTTCATTCAACAGATATTTGGAATTTTCCGCCTGATAGCTTTCCCTGAGTTTTTCTATGAACCGGATTGTTACCTCATACGTGTTAATCGCCATCGAGACATATTTTTCTCCTGCCTGTCTGTCTTTCCGAGATAGCCGGAGCAAAATGCCTGCCTTCTTTTCCAGCGCCGACTCAAAAGTGATCTCCGATATGACATGATTGAACCCGGGATTATCAGCTATATCGGAGCTGTGAAAACCCGGGGCCAGCGACTGCAGTGCCTGTTGACAGGCGGCAAGTGCCTGATGGTAACGGCCCATCGCCTGGCAGACATCTCCGATTTCCAGAAGCGTGGACGCTGTTTCGGGATGATGCGGCCCCATCACCAGTTTGTATACGGAAAGATCTTTCCTGAGGATGGTCAGAGCGCGGCGATATTTTTTCTGATCCTTATCCACCAGGGCCAGATCATTGCGCACGGCAAGGGTATGGGGATTATCCTCACCATATACCTTTTTCCTGATCTCCAGCCCTTTATCGAGATAGGCAGCGGCCTTTTTATACTGCTTTAAAGCCTCATAGGTAAGCCCGATGTTCACATACGCCACCGCCACATCCGGATGATCGGGTCCCAGTTCCCGGATTTTCCGAGGAAGCGTCTGCAACAGATATTTGAGCGCTTCCTTCCGGTCTCCCATCTCCGAATATGCCGCGGCGATATTATTCAGGATAAGCTGAAAATCGGAATCGGAGTCATCCAGTATCTGATGCGCCATTCGCAGCGCCTTCCGGTAGTACGAGAGGGCCGTCTGGTAATCTCCCGCAAGGAAGAAGGTATTGCCGATGTTAATGTATCCATTCAGCAGACGATCCCGGGTATATTTCCAACCGGAATGCTGCTGCAATAGCGATATAGCCTTTTTCAGATAACCGGCAGCCCGGTCATAATTGCCGCTGCGATAGGCAAATATCCCCAGGGAGTTGTAATTATCGACCGCCAGAACCCTCAGGCCTCCTTTCAGCTTTTTCGCATGGATCAGGCTCTGTTTTGCATAGCCGGCGGCGCGGTCATAAAATGAAAAATCACCCTCAAGGGAACTGATCGTGAACAATATTCTGCCGATCAGCCAGTCGTCATCTATACCGGAGGCTTCGTATTGTTTACGGGCTGCTTCTGCGGTGCGCAGCCCTTCCTGATAATTGCCGGTATGTTCATAAGCAGCTGCGAGAGAATAACGGATATAGATGGCTGTTTTTACATCATGTATTGAATCATCAAGCGAGGGGAGAATCAGGCGGATATAGCGTTTGGCGAAATCCATCTTCCCCTGATAGACATAACATCTTACGATATGAACCAATGTCAGCAAACGGTCTTTCCGGTCTCCGATGGAATCATAGATCTTAAATGCCCGCTTCAGAAAGACCATGCTGCTGTCGTATTCGCCGGCGTTGTAATCATCGATTCCCCGGCCATACAGAGTGTCGGCTGCTCCCGATGTCGAATGCCGGTGCATCACATAAGGCGGGTACATAATCTGGGCCTTTACCCCCTGAGACGGCCACAGCAACAGGATGCCCGCCAGAACGGCAGCCACGCGGATTTTCCCGCACACAAACGGCCTGAACAGAGACCTGTTTTTCTCTTCACTGAAACCCCACATAACAGCACTCCATTGATAAAATAAATGAGATTCGATTTTCTGAATCCCACAGGCCAGCCGTAGTATCTATTATTATATACAATAAAACTGCCGGCGGCTTTATTTTGCCAATTTATCAGGAAAGAATCAACTTAGGCAGCTGCCATTTGCTTATCTCTCTCTAAACAGGGCATTGACATAAGCGGCACGGTCGAAGATCTGGAGATCGTCTATCTGCTCCCCGACTCCGATGTATTTAACGGGAACATCCAATTCGGAAGAAATCCCCAGGACGATACCTCCCTTGGCGGTTCCGTCGAGCTTGGTAAGCACCAGTCCGGTCACCTGTACCACATCGGTAAAAGCTTTCGCCTGTTGCATGGCATTCTGACCGGTGGAAGCGTCGAGGATCAACAATACTTCATGCGGCGCGCCTTCGACCACTTTCCCCATTACCCTCTTGATCTTGGCCAGTTCATTCATCAGGGCGGCCTTGTTATGCAGACGTCCGGCAGTATCCACAAGTACCACCTCGGCTCCGCGCGACCGGGCCGCCGATACGGTGTCATAAGCAACTGCTGCCGGATCCGCACCTTGTCCCTGCTGAATGATCGGAGCACCCGCACGTTCGCTCCAGATCCTGAGCTGGTCGACGGCTGCGGCACGAAAGGTATCTGCCGCACCCAGAATGACATCCCTGCCGGCCTCTTTATACAGATGTGCCAGCTTTCCGATAGTCGTCGTTTTCCCAACCCCATTCACCCCCACGATCAGAATCACATGAGGTTTATGCGGAAACGAGGCGTCGAATTCGGCGGGCTGTCCGGGACGCCGATCCCGCAACAGCCCGATGATTTCTTCCTGCAAGATACCGTTCAGCTCCGTGGTACCGACAAATTTGTCGCGCGCCACTCTTGCCTCGAGCCGTCGGATCACCTCGAGTGTCGTCTTCACTCCGACGTCGGAGGTAACCAGGATCTCTTCAAGATCGTCGAGCACTTCGTCGTCTACCCTGTCTTTGCCTGCCAGCGCCTTGCTGAGCTTCCCAAGCAATCCCCGGCGGCTTTTCTGCAGACCTTCTTCGAGCTTTTCTTTCCTTTTAGGTATAAACTTATTGAATAATCCCATAGTCAATTATCTTCGTATAAAAAATCCGGAAACGTATCAATTAAATCTTGCTCCCTGCATGATCAGGACGAAACGCCGCAGGTAAACGATGAAAGAATAGATGATCATCGCAGTGGAAAACCACAACAATATAAAATGCAGGTCGGTATCGCCGGGAAGATAAAATACCGATAACCAGTATAACGCCAGTACATTAACGGCAATTTTGCCCGCCATCACCGACATAGGTATCTTGCTCTTTCTTCCCTTGATGTATAACGCTCCCCCGGCGATTAACAGATCCCGGACGATAAGCAGGTAGAAAAACCAGTACGGGATAAGCCCAACGAAGACCGTATACGAAAAAACAATGAAAATACAGAGCTTGTCCGCCATCGGATCGAGTATCTTCCCCAGTTCGGAAATCATATTTGTTTTTCGTGCCAGATAGCCGTCCAGGAAATCAGAAAAGATGGCATAGACGATGAGCAGATCAACGGCCGTCGTGGGATACCCTGCTCTAAAATGGAGGTAAATAATCGGAAAGGCTACAAAAACACGCGAAAAGGATAACAGATTGGAAATCGTAAAAATGCGATCCCGTATTATTAATTTCTTTTTATCGATATCGTCTCCAATGGAATAAAAATGCATATCAGCTGTTCCTTAACATCCTTTTGTGAACCCCTGCGCCAGGCACCCGCCCGTTCCCAAATCCTAAACCTGTTCTTCGTATTTTAACCTTCCCTGAGTGATCCGATCGGTTCAACCGGGGAAAAATAGGAAATCAAAAACACAGTTGTTATGAATAACGAACAAAAGCTGCTTGAACATACCCTTGATTCGGAGAAGGTGTTCGACGGCGTATTATTAAAAGTATATCAGGATCACGCGCAGCTTTCTACCGGCAGCGAGACTATACGTGAATGGATCCGGCATCCGGGGGCCTCTGCCGTTTTGCCTCTGTATGAGAACGGAGACGTGATGCTGGTCAGGCAGTTTCGTTACCCGATGTCGCAGATTTTCTATGAAGTCCCGGCCGGAAAGATCGACCCCGGCGAGGACCCGCTGCAAACAGGGAGGCGCGAACTCAGAGAAGAGGTCGGCCTTACCGCTCAAAACTGGCAGTACCTGGGTTCCTTCTACCCAAGTATCGGTTATACGGATGAGATCATTCATCTTTATCTGGCAACCGTGCTCGACCACCATGAAAGTCATACCGATGACGACGAGTTTCTCATCCCCGTACGCCTGCCTTTAAAAGAAGCCGTGGAGATGGTATGGTCGGGTGATATCACCGATGGAAAGACGATCATCACTATTCTCAAGGGCTGGCATCAGTACCGTCATCGGAATGAGGAGATTTTCGGATGAGGTTTTCCAGAACGCTGCCCCTGCCGGCCAAAGAGCCACAAACCGCCTTCAATCTCAGACAATCATCTCTCACATGACCAGGATGGTATTTCAATAATCAATACATTGAATGCACCCCGGCGAGTGCATTTCCCTTATTCGGCAACTTTTCTGAACAGGTTCATTTATTTCGGTATCAGACTCTGATTTTCCCCGCATATTTCTTTTATGCAGGATTCTTATTTATATTTGATCCAAATAAATTACCTTTCATTCGTCTGTGCAGCGGCAGTGCAATGAACAGTCTGTTTTTTATGAAACATCCGAATATATTGCCGGGACCAGCACGTTTGCTCCGGATTATCTTTCTTATCGTTTTATCCTCTCTGGCCGGATTTACTTCTCACAGGGGTTTTTCTCAGGATCTTAACAAACAGGAAAAATCCCCGGATGCACCTTCTCCGCGCGCGCTTGTCCACATCCTGGATTACGTCGCAAGGGATTACCCGGCAGCCGTGTCCGACGGCAGGATAGTGAATCAGAGCGAATTCGATGAGCAATTACAGTTCGCAAGCTCCGTAGAATCACTTATACGTGAGCTTACTGCTGCAGGCGTGCTGGACAATGAGGAAACTTATGTCACTCAGGCAGCGGAATTGAAGAAAGATATCCGGGAAAAGAGGGATCAGGAGGCCATCGCCCGGATTGCACGGCAAATAAGAGATGAGGTGATCAGAGAAACAGGGATGAAGATGACCCCGCTCTCCTGGCCCGATCTGGCTGCCGGGCAGACACTGTTCCAGACGAATTGCGCCATTTGTCATGGTCCAAAAGGAACCGGGAACGGTAAAATCGCCGCCACGCTTGATCCAAAACCCACCAACCTTGCAAGCGGTGATCTTATCGCATCCATTTCTCCGTTCCAGGTTTACAATACGGTATCGATGGGCGTAGAAGGGACATCCATGCCCGCATTCGGAGAGAAGCTGAGCCAAAAGGAGATCTGGCAGATTGCTTTTTATGTGAAGTCTCTAAAGGCGGGGAATGACCATCCGGAGCTGCAAAACCTCCCTGCCGGCGTGCTGGATTCGGCGAGAACTGCGGCAGGTCTGGAAAATGCCGCCCGACTGAATGATTTGGATCTGGCGAATCTGTTTAAGGCTGAGGGCAGCAAAAACCCGCAAAAGGCCGCTGCCATTCTGCGTCTGGCCGGTAACAGGGGGATTTCGACGGGATCTCTTGCTCTGGCAACCGAATATCTCAACAAGGTTGATGAGTATTATCAGGCAGGTAAGACTGGCGAGGCCCGCCGAAAAGCGATACTCGCCTATCTGAATGGAATCGAACCGGTAGAACCAATGCTGCGATCTCACGCCCCTTCATTGACATCCGCCCTGGAGGAAAAAATGACGGCAGTCCGCGGTGCCATCGAAAACGGTGACTCTAATGAAGCTGTAAGCGCCGCTATACAAAGCGCGAAAGTCTATATAAACAAGGCGGGGCAGGTTATGCAGAACAAGAACGATTCCCATTGGTTTGAATTTCTGATGGCGGCGTCCATCTTGCTGAGAGAGGGACTGGAGGCTTTTCTAATCATCCTGGCTATCCTGAGTGTTATAAGAGCGACTAACAATAAAAAAGCGGCGTTCTGGGTTCACTGCGGCTGGATACTGGCCATACTGTCCGGCATTGCCGCCTGGTTTTCGATCGACTGGATCATCTCCGTCGGATTCGGACCTGTTCATCGTGAATTAATGGAGGGCGGCATCTCGCTGATTGCCGTTGTCGTACTGCTATATGTCGGGTTTTGGCTCCACAGCAAAACGGAAATTACCAAATGGAAAGAATTCATCGAGGTCCGCGTCGAGAATATGACCTCAGGCGGTAATCTGATCGGATTGGCCTCCATCGCCTTTTTCGCTGTTTTTCGTGAAGCACTAGAATCAGTCCTCTTCCTTTCTGCATTAACCATTGAGGGCGGGCCGGCAAGCAGGTTTTTTGTTGGCGGTGGTGCTGCGGCGGCTATAGTAACCATTCTTATTCTGGGTGCCGTGGCTCTCCGGTACAGCGGACGGCTGCATGTGCGGAAGATGTTCCAGTATTCATCCCTCATGCTTGGGATCCTGGCAATTATACTGGCAGGAAAAGGTATCCATTCTCTTCAGGAAATCGGCTGGGTATCGGTCATACCAATCCCATCTGTGTTTCAGTTGAGTGTCATAGGACTTTACCCCACCCTCCAGACGCTGCTTGCCCAGATCATCATACTCATCATACTGATCCTCATCTGGAATTATCCAAAATGGAGGGCACGGAAACAAGTTTCCGAACAAATACGTGCGGTTCAGGACTAACCAGGTGCTCAACCGCCGGCGTTCTCGTCATTCATTAATTTGCAATTCAGCATACCGCTCCCATATCCGAACAAAAAACAACGGAGGCTATCCCAGACGATAGTTAAGCGCGTACAAGGCTCCGGTATTTACGAAGGCGCCATTTTATGTATATTGGCGGTCAGTCAACTACTACGATCACCCATTAGACGCGAATGCCGTACGTCATTGAAAAAGTCATCTCCGGAAAAGAGGTCAGGGCCTTTCACAAGCTGCCTTTCCGGATTTATAAGTCGTATCCAAACTGGAGGCCGCCATTATACGGACAGATAGAGAACATCTTCGACCGGCGGAAAAACCCTTTCTTCCGGCACGGAGAATGTGAGCGCTTCCTGGTACGTGACGGAAGAGACGTCGTCGGGCGGTTTGCCCTGATGATCGACCATAAAACAGCTAAACGATATCAGCCTCCCATGGGAGGCTTGGGTTTCCTGGAGATGGAAGATGACATCGGCCTGTTGCGGGCCATCCTTCATTTCGCCGCAGAATGGCATCGTCAGCGCGGGTTCTGGGCCATGCGTGGTCCGGTCAACTTCGGCGAGAACGATAACCACTGGGGACTCCTGGTAGAAAATTATGATGATCCTCCCCTGTTCGGTATGCCTTACCATCCGCCGTATTATAAAGATCTGATTGAAGCTTCCGGTGCCGGGAAATGGGACGACCATTACAGCTACGAGCGCCGGTTCGATGCGCCCTTTCCGGAGCGTATGGTCCGGATCACCGACCGGCTGGATGGCCGCGACGGGATCACACTGCGAACCATCACGCCCGATACCATCGAGCAGGATGCCGAGTACATCCGGCAGATTTACAACGCCGCATGGAGCAATCAGGATATTATGGAACGTGAGACCGAATTTACCGAAATCACGCCGGAAGCCATGCAGAAACTGGCTGCCGAACTGAAGCAACTGATTCTGCCGAATACAAGCTGGATTGCCTTCGTGCATGGAGAACCCGCCTCCTTCATCGCCGATTTCCCTGACCTGAACGAGCTGTTGATTAAAACCGGCGGTCGTATAAGACCCTGGCACCTCCTCAGGCTGATACATTTCAGGAAAAATGTCCGGCGACTAAGGATTATGGCGTTTGGAACCGCACCCCGGTACCGTAAGATGGGGCTGGACGCTTTCATCTTTGTAAAAGGCATTGAAGGCGTGCGAAAGCACCACCCCCAGATAGAACAACTGGAGGGAGCCTGGATCAGCGAAAAAAACTGGCTGATGCGCCGGAGCGTGGAAGCGCTCGGGTGCGTACACCACAAAACCCACCGCACCTACCGCTGGGTCTTTGGATGATCGGCAGCAAAAGCTTTCCAAAAGTTTAAACCTTTTGGGAAGCTTTTGGATTGTCTAAAACGATCT
>CAZNHE010000021.1:0-36621 GCA_964572735.1 uncultured Chitinophagales bacterium
TTTTATCAGGATAGATCGTCCTCCGAAACGATCCCGATGATTACCCGGTTACTCTTGTTGGCTGAAGAATCGCAATATAAACTGCAATATTAATAGGAAAATCATGCATATAGGCATTATCGGAACCGGTTCAATGGGGAGTATGCTCGGGCAGTGCTGGGCAAGGGCCAATCATCAGGTTTTTTACGGGTCGCGCGATCCTGGCAAAGCCCGCAACATGGTTGAAGTCATGGGTCCCAATGTACAGGGCGGTTCTATTGCCAATGCAGTTGCTTTCGGTGAAGTCATTCTGCTGGCCGTCCCGTGGATGGCTGTTGACGATGTCCTTGAGGAGGCAGGAGATCTGCAGGGAAAGGCCATCATCGATTGCATAAATCCATTCCGGGAAGATACGTTCGAGCCGGCCATAGCAACGGATCATTCGGCAGCCGAATACATCAATTATAAAGTTACAAACGCCCAGGTCATCAAGGCGTTTAACACCATTTTCGCAGCTAACATCGATAAGGCCGATGTATTCGGGGGACAAAAACCGGTCATGCTATATTGTGGTGATGAAGATTCTCCGAAATCGCTAATTGCACAACTAGGCAACGATATCGGCTTCCGGCCTGTCGACTGTGGTCCGCTGAGAAATGCCCGGCACCTGGAATCTCTCGGAGCCCTGACGGTAAGCCTGAGCGTTGAGTGTGGAATGGGATCAGACTGGACCTGGGATATCCGGGAAAAATCCTAAAACAAAAAGACAGGATCTTTTTCTCTCTTGAGGGAGGCGGAGGTGGATATCTGATCCGCATGCAAGCCTGACAGCGATCCCGTGGAAAGAGAGTAGCCCCGGCACCGCCGGCATGGTTTGGTCTGAGCGCTTGTCGGACACCCCTGTGGGTCCTCTCAAGGGGAGACGGGAGAGAACACGAGATCGGGAATCAGGATATGATCTGTGGCAGCGGTTATCATGGGCATCCCGCAATCCTGCAGGGAGCTTTGTCTGATCTTTAATTGACAGATGAAAGCAGATAAATTGTACTCCATTGCCGTGCTTTTGTATCTTTTGCGCGTTATACTTTGAAAGCATCTTTTTTTATGGCTGAATTAATCATATACAACACATTACATCGCCGCAAGGAGGAGTTTGAGCCCCTGCATGAGGGATTCGTCGGCATCTATGTGTGCGGACCCACCGTTTACGGCGAGCCTCATCTGGGGCATGCCAAGAGTTACATCGCTTTCGATATTGTGGTGCGTTATCTGCGTTACCTGGGCTATAAAGTGCGCTACGTACAGAATATCACCGACGTGGGTCACCTTACCGATGATGCCGACCAGGGAGAGGACAAACTGGAAAAACAGGCACGCACCGAACGTCTTGAGCCCATGGAAATTGCCGAAAAATACACCTGGGCCTATTTTCGGGATATGGATGCATTAGGAGTGAAACGGCCCGATATCTCTCCCAGAGCATCCGGGCACATCCCTGAGCAAATCGCGATGATCCGCCGGCTGATAGAGAAAAATTATGCTTATGAAGTGAACGGCAATGTTTATTTCGATGTCACCAAAGATCCCGGTTATGGGAAGCTGAGCGGACGTAATATTGACGAGAGCATCTCCGACACCCGTATCCAGACGGCCGGAGATAAACGGAATCCCCAGGATTTCGCTCTCTGGAAAAAAGCAGGGCCCGATCATATCATGAAGTGGGACTCTCCCTGGGGATCGGGTTATCCCGGATGGCACGTAGAATGCTCGGCCATGGCAAACAAATATCTGGGAAAAACGTTCGATATCCACGGCGGCGGACTCGAAAATCAGTTCCCCCACCATGAATGTGAGATCGCACAGAGCGAAGGCGCCAATCAGCAGGAATTCGCCCGGTACTGGATGCATAATAACATGGTGACCCTGAACGGGCAGAAAATGGGAAAATCGCTGGGCAACGCCATCTCTCTGCAGCAATTTTTCACGGGCAGTCATCCGCTGCTCACGCGGGCATGGTCGCCGGCGGTCATACGATTTTCTCTGCTGCAGAGCCATTACCGGAGCACGACCGACTTCTCGGAAGAGGCGCTTGCCGCCGCAGAAGCCGGAATGCATCACTTTTTCGAGATGATCCACACAGTCATGCAGGCAAAACCCGGCTCTGCCCCGGCATTTGATCTGGACGACCTGCAGCAGGCGGTTGAAGCACGTATGAATGATGATTTCAATACCCCCCAGGCCATCGCACTCCTGTTCGGGAAGCTGCGGCCCCTGCGAAAAGATATACAGGACGGAAAAGTTCCGGGCAATATCGCGGGGTTAAAATCATTTCTTAAGAAGTTCGTCCGCCATGTCCTGGGGATGTGGCCGGATGTGGGTGAGAACAGCACGCAACTCCATGAACAACTCGATGCAGCCATGCATCTGTTGATTGATTTGCGCAGCGAAGCACGTAAAAGTAAAAATTTCGAGTTATCCGACCGTATCCGTGACCAGCTGGCCGGGGCGGGAATCAGCCTCGAAGACACTGCAACCGGCACTATCTATAAAACCGAATAAATAAATCGAATGCCCGATAATTCCTATTTCGTCTGGGACGGTTCCCCTGTACTTTTTTCTACCGGACAGCTTCATCTGTCCTTTCCTGTCAGCATCATCGGATTCATTCTTTCCGTAATACTTTATTTCTATCTCTATAGCATCATTGAAAAGCGGGTAAAGGAGAAAAAATCCCGCAAAGAACGGAAAACCGAATCGATAAAGCTGCCGGGTACCTGGATTATCGGCATGATCATCGGCAGCCTGATCGTCGGCCAGCTTGTAGCACTTCCCCTGGGTTTGTGGGTAGTACGCACCCTAGGTCCCGTTACAATCCGGTGGTATGGCGTCCTGTTCGCCCTTGCCTTTCTGGTGGGTTATTACCTGGGAACCAGGATGTACAGGGATGCGGGCCAGCCGATCGAACGGCTGGAGGCACTGCTTACCTACATCATGATCGCAACTATTGTAGGAGCCAGACTCGGGCATGTACTTTTCTATGAGCCGGATTATTATTTCACCCATCCCACGGAAATCATAAAAATATGGCACGGCGGACTTGCCAGCCATGGAGCAGCCATCGGTATGATCATCGCCATCTGGCTGTATACGAGAAAGTACCGGGATCTGAGCTTCATCTGGGTCTGCGACCGGGTGGTCATTCCCGTAGCCATCGGCGGGGCATTTGTCCGGATCGGGAATTTCTTCAATTCGGAAATCCTGGGCCACGTCAGCCATGTTCCCTGGGCTATCATCTTTGAACGCCACGATATGCTGCCGCGGCATCCTTCGATGTTGTACGAGTCGCTCTGCTATTTTATCGGCTTTATAATCCTCTGGGGAATCTACAGGAAATACAAGGGATCGCCGCCGGAGGGCCTCCTGTTCGGCGTATTTCTTGTTTACGTGTTTACAGGCCGCTTCCTGATCGAGTTCACCAAACTGCCTCAGGCGGACTTCACCCAGGGCTGGCCCATCAGCATGGGACAGATTCTGAGCATCCCATTTGTTCTGCTGGGAATCTGGATACTGGCTAAAAAAGTACATTATTCTAAAAAGGGACCGCCGGAGAAGCTGAACGCTATCTCATCAGACAATGGTTAGATATCTGAAATCTGGAAAACATTAACGGCACAGAGGGTAACCAATGGCAAATATCAAATTTGGAACCGACGGCTGGAGAGCCATCATTGCAAAGGACTATACCTACGACAACCTGGGCATCGTGACCCAGGCTACGGCACGCTGGATCAAAAAGGATAAGGTAACCCGCAATGGCGTGATAATCGGCTACGACGGCCGTTTTGAGGGGCGGAATTTTGCCAGACATGCCGCCTGCGTTTTTGCCGCAATGGATATCCCGGTACGTATGGCCGACCAGATGACACCAACCCCTTCCGTGAGCTGGGCCGCTCTGGAATATGACGCCGTGGGGATCGTGATTACCGCCTCCCATAATCCGCCGAATTATAATGGTTTCAAGATCAAAGCCCCGTTTGGAGGGCCTGCAAATCCGGATCAGATTGCTTCTGTGGAAGAAGAATATCCCCGTATAGATCCGAATCTGGAAACTGATCTATACGAGAATAACCTGAAGCAGGGGTTGGTACGGGAAATCCCGCTTCGATCTCAATATATGGATGTGCTCCGTGACCGGCTGAACCTGAACGACATCAAGGAAAAAGGAGTGAAAATCGCTCATGACGCCATGTTCGGCGCCGGCCAGCATATCATCAGAGAATTGCTGGGCGAGGACCAGGTTCATGAACTGCACAGCGATTTCAATCCGGGTTTCCATGGACAGGCGCCCGAGCCGATCGAGAGAAACCTCCAGGATCTGGCGCGGTACATTAAGGCCCACCGCATTGCCATCGGCATTGCCAACGATGGTGACGCCGACCGCGTGGGCCTTTACGACGAACAGGGAAATTTCGTGAATTCCCATCTGGTGCTGGCTCTGCTCGTTAAATATCTTAGCCAGGATAAAGGCGAAAAGGGCAGCATCGTCAAGACATTTTCGACGACCGACCTGCTAAGAAAGCAGGCCGAAAAATACGGGCTGGATATTCAAACCACACCGATCGGATTCAAATACGTGGCTGAAAAAATTGTGGAAGGCGACGTCCTGGTGGGCGGGGAAGAATCCGGCGGCCTGGCCGTAAAAGGGCACATCCCCGAGCGTGACGGTATTTATATCGGTCTTTTGATCACTGAAATGATGGTCAAAAAAGACAGAACCCTGAGTGAACTGGTTCAGGAACTGTTCGACGAGTTTGGCCCGCATTTCCAGTACCGGGAAGATCTGCATACCTCCGACGAAAAGAAAAACGCCATGATGAAACGATGTGAGGATCAAAGGGTGAGCGAAATTGCAGGCAAGAAAGTCGTGAAACGGGAATTTACCGACGGCGTAAAACACTGGCTGGACGACGGTTCATGGCTGCTGGTCCGCCCATCCGGGACCGAACCCGTTTTACGCATTTATTCAGAAAGCAACGATGAAAGAGATGCCGAAAAATTGGTAAAATCCGCCGCCAGAATGGTGGATGCTCCGGAAATCCAACCGTAGATAATCCGCATGTTTGGGTATCATTATATATGATATGGATTCCGCCGCGGTGACGTGTCAACTACAAAATGCCGGTTTTATTTCCCGCAGAGAGTCGTGCTGAGTCCTGCATCCTCTGCGGTAAACCCTGTCCCCATATATCGGAAAGAATATTTCCCATCAGGAAATACTTGAAATGACAGTATGAGGAATCACTGGGGAAGAATAAACTGTGCTTAGTTCGACTTTATAAGCAAAGATTACTGCTTTTCTAAATCCGACGGACGATTTCTTCTTTGCTTTGAACGATGTCGAATAAACTCACCTATTCCGGGTAATAAGGAGATAAGTATTATGACAATAATAACAATAGAAAAATTCTCTTTGACTATAGGGATGTTACCAAAAAGGTAACCGCCAAAAACGAATAAGCCTATCCAAACTACGGCGCCTATAATATTGTACGATATAAATTTTGAATACGTCATTGCACCGACCCCTGCCACAAATGGAGCAAAAGTCCTTATTATTGGTATAAATCTCGCAATTATGATAGTCTTCCCGCCGTATTTTTCGTAAAAATTGTGGGTTCTTTCCAGATATTCCTTTTTAATAAATCTGTTTTCCTTTTGGAAAACTTTTGGCCCGATATAATGTCCTATCCAATAGTTTACCGTATCACCCAGAACGGCTGCTATGGCCAGTACAAAAAAGAGCACAATAACATTGAAAGCCTCTGAGGCGGCTAATGTGCCTGCAACAAAAAGAACCGAATCTCCGGGTAAAAACGGGGTAACGACCAGGCCTGTTTCAGCAAAGATTACCAAAAATAAAATTACATACGTGGCAGTGCCGTATTGCAGGATCAAATCATGCAGATACGTGTCAAGATGAAGAAAAACATCAATTAAATGATTCAGGGAGTGCATTCCGGAACAAATGGGAAGTAGTATTTCAAATAGTATGTCTGAGGCTCCTTAATTAAGGTGGGTAACTTACGTCTTTTCTTCCATTGTTTCATCCGGGGAGTCCCGTCATGACAGAATTCCTCAGATTGGGCGGGAAACAGCCGGGGCTCGTGTTCGAAGCCGGACAACTCGCGGATGTAGGTCTTTGTACATGGTAATCTTGCCGGCAATGCTTTTATCGATGCTTTCCCGGTATTATGATAATTATCCCTTTCAACCGAAAAAACCAGCGATGATGTTTCTTCGAACCATAAAGCACCTCCCTGTCTGTACAGGTAAATTTCCATCATTCATCCTATTCTTATATTTGCCCAATGCGGACTAAATCTCGTCAGCGAGATGCAGCCCTGTATTTTAATGATCCTCAAATCGCTTCATCCCTACACGCTGTTTCGCGCGGCCCTGTTAGTTTCACTCAAAATTCCGGATATTTGTGGCGACCTTCGCCGGACGTGTCCGGTCCCGGTTCCGTCATTCAATGATTTTGTGAGAAAATGAGTACATCATCAACGATAAACAGCGTGCCACTGCTGGATCTGCAGGCCCAGTATGAAGACATCCGGGATGAAATCCGAACGGCTGTCGAAGAAGTATTGGCCAGCCAGTCTTTCATTCTCGGCCCTGTTGTAAAACGGTTCGAGGGAGAGATCGGCAGCTATCTGGAAACGCCTCATGCCATCGGCTGCGCCTCGGGTTCCGACGCACTGCTGCTCTCATTGATGGCCATCGATCTGGAACCGGGAGATCTGGTTCTGACTTCTCCCTATACCTTTTTTGCCACCGGTGGAGCTATCGCGCGACTTGGAGGGATTCCCGTATTCATCGATATCAATCCTGATGATTATAATCTCAATTCTGACCTGGTTGCACAATTCCTGACCGGCGATCATCCCCTGTCGAAACATTTTGGAAATAATGGAAAGCGGATCAAAGCGCTCATCCCGGTACATCTTTACGGACAATCTGTCGATATGGGCCAATTTATCGAAATTGCCGTTCGCCATAATCTGGTGGTGATTGAGGATGCGGCGCAGGCGATTGGCGCCCGGTATAAAAACAGAATGGTCGGGACTATTGGCGATCTGGGATGTTTCAGCTTCTTCCCCAGCAAAAATCTGGGGGCATATGGCGATGGCGGGCTCGTCACTACAGGCCGCTCCGAATATGCGGAAAAACTGCGTATTCTGCGCGTTCATGGCTCAAAACCGAAATATCACCATAAAGTGACAGGTATCAACAGCCGGCTGGATGCCATTCAGGCGGCCGTACTGAGTGTAAAACTCGGCCGGCTTGAGCAGTGGCATACGGCACGCAGGGAAAAGGCCCTGAATTACAACCGCTTGTTTGAGGAAGCAGGAATCCGCCTGAACAATCTGATCGACCGTCCGGCGCAGATCAATGAGGCGGTTGAAAAGAATCCGGGCAAAATCCTTACGCCAATTGAAACGACAGGGAATCCTGAAAACGGCGGGCGCCATGTGTATCATCAGTATGTCATCCGGACCCAAAGGCGGGATCATCTCCAAAAAGCTCTCGAAGCGGCCGGTATCGGTACGGCCATTTACTATCCCATTCCATTGCACGAACAAGCCTGTTTCGCTTCGCTGCATTATCAGCCGGGGGATTGTCCGAATGCATCTGCTGCCGCGAGTCAGACCCTGGCCTTACCGGTTTATCCCGAGTTAACAGATGCTCAACAGGCCTATATTGTATCACATATTGCCAGGGCTCTGAAATAAAACCCATTAACCTTTTCAACTAACAAACCAGGATTCATGGCAAAGCCTCTTTTCACGAACCCTACAGGAATGGTGGATATCCTGCCCGGTGAAGTCGAAAAATGGCAATATCTGGAACAATTGATCCGCGACGTCGCCCGCCGCTTCCATTTCCGGGAAATACGGACTCCCGTTCTGGAACAGACCGAATTGATTGCCAGGGGTGTCGGACAGCTAACGGATATTGTATCCAAGGAGATGTTTGCCTTTGAACGGGGCGACGATCATTACGTGTTGCGACCTGAAGGAACCGCCCCGGTCTGCCGGGCTTATATCGAACACAACCTCAGCCAGCGCGGCGGTACTCAGCAATTGTTTTACATCGGTCCCATGTTCCGGGCAGAGCATCCCCAAAAGGGACGCCAGCGCCAGTTTCACCAATTCGGAGCTGAAATCATCGGAAGCGCCGATCCTGCCGCCGACGTGGACGTCATCGCTTTCATGATGGAGGTTTACCGCCGGACAGGCATCCAAAACTTCACCCTGAAGATTAATTCCGTGGGGGATCCGGAAAGCCGGCAGCGTTACAAGGATGTGTTGCAGCAATATCTGCGCCCCCACCTTCCCGGGCTCTCAAAGATTTCGCAACAGCGGTTCAGGACGAACCCCATGCGTATTCTGGATTCGAAGGAAAAGCAGGATCGTCCCATTGTAGAAAAGGCTCCCGTGATCACCGATTATCTGAATGAGGAATGCCTGGTGCATTTTGACCTGGTAAAGCGCTATTTGTCAGCACTCGATATTTCTTACGAAGTCGACCCTCACCTGGTGCGCGGACTCGATTACTATACCAGGACGGCTTTCGAATTGATTAGTCCCGATCTGGGCGGGCAGGATACACTTGGCGCCGGCGGCCGGTATGACCTGCTCGTGGAAGAATTGGGCGGAACGCCGACTCCGGCCGTCGGTTTTGCATCAGGCATCGAGCGGCTTTTCATTGCCTGTGAAGCAATGGGGATTAAATTGGGATCAGCACCGGTCCCCGACGTTTATCTGGTAACGCTTGGAAGCAGGGCACGGGAATGGGCGCTTTCCCGGCTCAGAGAATTTCGGCACAAAGGGATCTCCTGTACGATGGATTATGCAGGACGTTCGATCAAAGCTCAAATGAAAGACGCCCATCGGGAACAGGCTCGTTTTGCAATTATCATTGGCGACAGTGAGTTGGAAACAGAGATATTCACGCTTCGGGATATGGAAAAAAGTGAGGAAGAAAACCTCCCGCTTGGCGACATCTTCAAACGCGTGAAATCTCACGGATGATCTTCTGCCGGGCCTGTATAATTTTAAAAAGCCGGCTGCTGAAAACTAAAAATTGTTTTTTTAGCAAAATCTGTTATACTATCCATTCCTCACAAATCCAAGCATAAACAACCGAAGCGGGAACGCAGCCAGCATTACAGGATTTATTACAGGATATTCCGGGGATATCTCAATAGCAACAAGGAAGTGAATATCCTGTCTGTTCCCCTTTTTCTTCACATTCGATTAAAGCTCATAACCACTTTCGGAACCTGGTTCTTAAGGACCAAACCGTACATTTATGCCTGAAGAATTTCTTTTTGGATTAGGTCTTATACTGGTCATTGGTATTGCCGCCCAATGGATCGCATGGAGAACGCGGATTCCGGCCATTCTCCTGCTGCTGATCTTCGGAATCCTGGCGGGTCCTGTCACGGACATCATTCATCCGGATCATCTTCTGGGAAATACCCTTCTGCCTATTGTCTCGCTTTCGGTAGCGGTTATCCTGTTTGAAACCAGCCTGAGCCTCCGGATTGATGAGTTGCGAAAGATCGGCGGGATCGTAATCAGGCTGATTACCATTGGCATCCTGGTGACCTGGATTCTCGCCGCTCTTTTTTCTTATTGGCTGCTTGACTTCTCGCTTCCCATTAGCATACTGTTCGGATCCATCCTGGTCGTTACAGGGCCGACGGTAATCATTCCGCTGCTCCGACATGTACGGCCATTCGACCAGGTCGGATCCATCCTGAGGTGGGAGGGTATCGTCAACGACCCGATTGGCGCGAGCCTGGCTGTACTTGTGTTCGAAGTGATCCTTGTCAGCGGCTCCAAGATTGTGGTTGGCGGAGCCCTGCTGGGAGCGTTTAAAACGCTGCTCTTCGGCGGAGGGGTTGGTCTGCTGGGGGTCTATATCATATATCTGCTGCTCAAACGACACCTGATCCCCGATTTTCTGCAAAACCCAATCACCCTTATGGTGCTGATAGCCGTCTTTTTGGTGAGCAATATGCTACAAAAAGAATCGGGATTACTGGCTGTAACTGTTATGGGATTCGGCCTCGCCAATCAGAAATCGGTACAGGTAAGGCATATCGTTGAGTTCAAGGAAAATTTGCGTGTAATCCTTCTCTCACTGCTCTTTATCATCCTGGCTGCACGTCTGAAGATTTCGGATCTGGAACACGTGAACAGTTCAATCCTGCTATACCTGGCACTTCTGCTTCTTGTAGTGAGGCCGGTCGCTGTATTTTTGTCAACGATCCGATCGCGGCTCACATGGAGAGAACGATTGTTCCTGGCTGTCGTGGCTCCCCGGGGGGTCGTTGCCGCAGCCGTATCATCTATTTTCGCCCTGCGGCTTCGATTGGGAGGATTCCACGAATTCAGCCTCATGGTTCCCTACATGTTTATTATCATCATTGGAACCGTTACCATCTACGGATTACTGGCAAAACCACTTGCACGATTGCTGGGCGTAGCCAAACCCGAACCCCGGGGCATACTCATTATGGGAGCCCAGCAATGGGTCCGCTACCTGGCTCTCGAACTCAGGAAAAGGGATATTGAAGTCATTCTCGCAGACACTAACTGGCAGAATGTTACGGAAGCGCGTTTTGCCAACCTGGACACCTACTACGGCAATATCCTCGGCGATTATGCCCTGGATGAAATGAACCTTGACGGAATCGGCTATTTTTTGGCTATGACTCCGAATGACGAAGTTAATTCACTGGCAACCCTGAGATTCTCCAGTATTGTAGGCCGTGCCCGTTCCTATCAGCTCGCTCCGGAAACAACGACACGCAGGGATGAAATCAGCGGCCAGCTGAACGGACGCATCCTTTTTGATAAACAATTGACGGATCGCCAGATTAAAGCTCTCCGTTCAAGAGGAGCCAGGTTTCATACCACCCGCCTGACCAGGGATTATGATTACAACGCCCTTTTAGCTTCAGATACTCAGGTAATTATCCCGTTTTTTATGTTTACCTCATCCGGCGATGTTCGCGTTGTAGCTACCGATAACCCGCCCGAACCCGCTGCCAATCAATGGATCATCACCCTGAATATAGACCGCCAGAGGGCGCCGGACTGGCTCTTGACGGAAGAAAGCCGGCCTGAAGATTACTGACCGATCCGGGATCACGGCAAAACCCCTGAGGTAGTTTTCTGCCTCACCCCAACATCATGAAACATCCGCAAAGGACGAAAAAGAGGAGATCTGCAGGAAAACCTCTGTCAAACGACAACCTGTATGGCTCCTCAGAATAATTCCCCATCTCTCCCGTGTAGAATTGGTCCGAATCAGCAAAAGAACGGTATACCCTCACCTGTAAGGCCTGTTCATTACAAATAAATGAGTTATATCTATAATTGTGGGAGGATGTAATTCTCAATGAAATAAAAAGATATCTGTCACACGAGGAAATGATACACAAAATATCTTTTACGATTCCTCAGAAGGAGAATATCCTATTTTCTGTTATACAACAGGTCTCCATAATGTCACATTTAACATTCCTAATAGTTCTTCCATAAGAGCTGCATTATATTGTATACGTACATGGGGTACGCTTATGCTGATATATGAAAATGTTTTGGGTGTAAATACCGAGGTATTGGCAAGACATTAAACGAATTTTACGTGAATCCGCTTATTGTTTTTATAGAGACAACAAGCCTATCCTTTATAAGTAATTCGGGTATTTGGGGTTAGAAAGCGATATGAACACGAAACTCACGTTAAAACCGGGGCAGAGGGGAACAAAAAAGCTCCTCAAAAAATACGGCAATCGCCTTGTGTGTGTGCGATACCGTTATGATGAGGAAAAGAAACTGCGATACAAGACCGCAGAACTCGTGGTCGATGTAACGTCATGGCTGCCGGGGGGAGATGCCCCCGATAACGCGGATATTCCTCAGGATGTGGAAGAATTCAATATCCCCGAAAGAGAAGATACCCTGGACGATAAATAGGGGCTCTCAGGCGGCATTCGCGACTCGGAGATAATCGATGGGAGGCAGGGGCTGGTTTTGTGTAACCAGTTGATAGTTATGGATGCTCCCACGGCTGCGGCTGATCTGTTCCTTTACCTGACTCCATTTCCTGCAGGGGCCCCGTGCGATCCGTTTTTTTACTCTGCTTTTGATGTTTCAAAAAATTATGCTAAGATTACATGATCAATTTTTGTGCGTGTGACGTAAAAATCCAAAAATATGGCAAACGACATTGAGGCGGCAGGTACCACAAACGAGCAGGGCAGCAGGACTTATCTCATTTTAATAAGTATCGTAGCAGCAATCGGGGGATTGTTGTTTGGCTTCGATACCGCCGTAATTTCCGGCGCTAATACGTATATAAAGGCACTTTTCTCCCTCTCATCGCTTATGGAGGGGTGGATGGTCAGTTCTGTCCTGGTGGGGTGTGCTATCGGCGCCGGCATAGCGGGCACTTTGAGCGACCGCTTCGGACGTAAGAAAATTCTGCTGCTGACCGCCGTGCTTTTCTCTGTCGGAGGGATAGGACAGGCTCTGGCCCCGGGACTGGTATGGCTGATCATTTTCAGAATATTGTGCGGAATGGGTATCGGCATGGCTTCTATGATTTCTCCGCTGTATATCGCCGAAGTATCTCCGCCTCATATGCGGGGCCGGCTGGTTTCCCTGCAGCAATTGGCCATTGTTACGGGCATCCTGCTGGCATATTCATCGAATTCCATCATTGCCCATATGGAAACCATAACAAATGCCTACAAATGGCGATGGATGTTGGGGATTGAGATTATACCCGCTGTCATTTTTTTCTTTCTGCTGTTTTTTGTTCCGGAAAGTCCGAGATGGCTCACCAAGTCCGGAAACATCGAAAAGGCGTTTTCTATTCTGGCCCGGCTGGCGGGCAGCAGCGTGGCCACCAACGAGATGAATGATATCAAGGCGTCGCTTCAGCAAAAGAAGGCCAAGTTCAGTGAATTATTCCGCCCGGGAATCAGGATGGCGCTGATTATCGGCGTTTCACTGGCCATACTCCAGCAGTTTGTCGGAATTAACACGGTGATTTACTATGCGCCCATCATTTTCAACCGCACGGGGGCGGGCGCTGCTTCTGCCGTCGGAGCAACGGTTTGGGTCGGGGTCATCAACTTTCTCTTTACGCTGGTCGCTATTTGGCTTATCGATAAAATCGGCCGGAAACGGCTGCTGATCTACGGAGCAATCGGCATGACGGTTTCCCTGTTTATGATCGGCCTTCTCTTCGCAGCAAAGGCCTTTGCCGGGCCCTGGATCCTCATTTTCATCCTGATTTACATTGCCAGCTTCGCCGCTTCATTCGGTCCGGTTGTCTGGGTCCTTATCTCAGAGATCTATCCCAACAGGATACGGGGAAGAGCCGCTTCAACCGCTACCGTTTCGAACTGGGTAAGCAATTTCATTGTGAGCCTGTTATTTCCGGTAATGCTTGAGGGGCTGGGAGAACCGGTAAGCTTCTGGGTCTTCTGTGCCTGGTGTATCATTTCCCTGATCTTCGTGGCCATCCTTTGTCCGGAAACCAAAGGCAAATCGCTGGAAGAAATTGAAAAGTCATGGGAAATCGTATCGTACAAGGAAGAAAAATGAATTCATTATACAACTCCAAGAAGATTCCCCGCCATTCAAACATCCTTCAGGAAGTATCCTTTTAGTAAGCAATTCGGGAATGAATTCCAGGAACTATTCTTCTGACAAAGGCCGGAACTGGTTCAGCCAGGTTATCCTTGACGTACTGGTTACCGGTTTTGTGATACTCAGTGCCTTCTGGATGCCGGCCCTGCTGAAATACCTTTTATACGCCTATAGTATTCTGCTTCTGCTCATGCGCGTCATCTCCCTGTTTAACCGCGGCATGAAACTGCCGGTCAGAAAAGAAAAAGTAAAGGTTCCCGAGTGGTTTTATCATATAAACTACTTCATATGTACGGTTGTCTTTTTCATTTCAATGCAATACCTCCTGGGAATCCTATGGATCGCTATCTGGCTGCTTTCCTGGATTTCCACCCGGAAGCTGTCAGGTACGATGGCGTCCAGGTAACTCCTGCCATCCCTTCCGGCAGGTGAAAACGGTAAAGGTTTCCGGTCTATAAAGAAGCGGAAGAGAACTTTCATCATTGTTATATCTCGCAAAAACCGGTAACGTTATCCTGCACGAATAACCACTAACGGATATTTTTTCTTCATGAATATACTTGTAACCGGAGGCGCCGGTTTTATCGGAAGCCATACCTGCCTGCAGCTTCTCAACGCCGGGCACGAGGTATGCGTGGCCGACAACCTTTGCAACAGCAAGAAGGAGTCGCTCCGACGCGTTCAGGAGCTTGCCGGAAAGGCACTCGATTTTCGTCCGGTCGATCTGCTCGACAAGCAGGAGCTCGAACAGATCTTCGATGAAGTGCCCATCGATGCGGTTATTCACTTTGCAGGGTTGAAGGCGGTCGGGGAGTCGGTATCCATTCCTCTTCGTTATTATCATAATAACATCACGGGGACTCTCATACTTTGCGAAGTGATGGCGGCTCATGGGGTGAAGGATATCGTGTTCAGTTCCTCGGCTACTGTTTACGGGGATCCCCATACGGTTCCCATCACGGAAACTTTTCCGCTGTCGGCAACCAATCCATATGGCCGCACTAAATTGTTCATTGAAGAAATCCTGCGCGATTTATGGCAAAGCGACCATACCTGGAACGTCGCATTGCTGCGTTATTTTAACCCTGTGGGGGCTCATTCAAGCGGACGCATCGGGGAAGATCCTAATGGGATCCCTAACAACCTGATGCCTTACATTTCTCAGGTCGCCATAGGCAGACAGAAACAGTTATCCATATTCGGCAACGATTACCCAACCCCGGACGGCACCGGAGTCCGCGATTATATCCATGTTGTCGACCTGGCAGACGGACATCTCAGGGCACTCGAAAAACTTCGGGATGATCCCGGCGTGGTTACCTATAATCTGGGGACGGGCCGGGGCTACAGTGTTCTGGAAGTGATCAGGGCTTTTGAAAAAGCATCAGGGAAAAATGTTCTCTATAAAATTACTGCCCGCCGGCCCGGCGACGTGGCCGAATGCTATGCAGACCCCTCAAAGGTGGAAAAAGAACTCGGATGGAGGGCCGTACGGGATCTTGAGGAGATGTGCGCCGACACCTGGCGCTGGCAGACGGACAATCCTGACGGATACACGGAAGGATAGCAACGGTAAAATTTCCCATTAAGATACCCGGCTCACCGGCAAACGACAGATCCCGCCGCCTGCACGCATCGGCATGCTAACTGTACAATTCACCATTAATTCCTCATTATGCTGCGTAAAGTGATCGGATTTCATAAAGATGAGGCGGATGACTGGGTCGCGGACCTTGAGTGCGGTCATACCCAGCATGTCCGTCACAACCCGCCCTGGATGATCCGCGAATGGGTGACTACCCGGGAAGGACGGCGGAACCATATCGGTATGGAACTCAACTGCAAGAAATGCGACGAGCCTTCCGCCTGATCCACTCTGCCAGGCGGTATGACCGGAGCGCCATACGATTTTTCCGGAACTATCTTCCCCTGGAGGTCGAGAGAAGGATAATGCCGATAATAAAAACAATGGCAGCTATGATCACCGGCCAGAGGCTTGCATGCTGGGTCACCGTAACGGTCGAACCGAGAATATGCGTACTGCTCGAATTCTCATAATAGCGGTACCCTGTAACAATAAGACCGATTATTCCTATAATGGTCAGGACGGATCCGATTCCTTTTTTCATTGATCTGCCTCGTTAATGATGAAATATGATGTTTTAGCCTTTGGGAATGCGTAGGTATATAACCGTATGTTAATAACAGCCTATACTGCCCTTCGACCCGTTACCACCCGGATTATCAAAACGATAATCGCAATAACCAGAAGGATATGAACAAATCCTCCGAAAACGTACCCTGAAACTAAGCCTAATATCCAGAGGATGAGCAGGATTATGAAAATGGTCCATAGCATATATAACCTCCGTATCGATGAAAGAGAGTTGGCAGGAATTTATAGTGACTATTATGGCATCAATCATTTCATATTATATGTTCCGTTCAGTGTATATAAAAACAGACTGTTTATAATTAAAAGCAAATTATCATTTATTAATTATGCTGAAAGAAAATGAACAAACTTTTTCCATGTTTCTAATGTTTATTTATGTTTTTTCTGTAATGTAGGCATCATGGGATTTTGAGGCTCTCCTCCTGCGGAATTCCGCCCTGGCTGCCTGTTCATTAAAGACGAATCGAAGAATCATCCACCCTTGTTGCATCTATAACACATCATTGCTGCCTCATGTCATCATCTTCGTCACAAATAGCCGCTGCGCTCGAGAAGCGGGTGCGGGAAGAAATACCGGTCACCCGGCACCTTCGGTTTCGGATCCGCCTGGATGCTGAAGGCCTGCCCGTGCTCGATGTGCCTCTGAAACCTAACATCAACCACCTGGGAACAGCTTTCGGGGGCAGCCTGAATATGCTGTGCACGATCGGAGGCTGGTGCGGCATCTCTCTTCTGCTTAAAGATCTTGGGATAGAAGCAGATATCATCATCCAGAAAAACGAGATGTCATTCGTCGCACAAACGACTGATGATTTTTATGTGAACACCGAACGACCGGATCCGGAAAAGATGGATTCATTTGCTGCCACTTTTAACCGGTTCGGGAGAGCCCGGCTATCCATTGTCTGCCATGTAATGGAGAAGCATCTGAAGATCAATTCGGCAAATTACCGGGGAGTCTATGCTGCGATCCGGAAGGACAGGACCTCCGCCTGAGAGACCATCTTTCCGAAAGTTCCCTTATCCCGCCTGATAAAACATTTCCGGAACGGAATCCGTTTGTCAGGATACTGGCGAATAAACAGATCATATGCTTCATGACACAACCGATACCGATTTATCTGATTGGCATTTATCTATTCTCCGCGCTTGCTGCTCCCGGATATGGACAAGATGACCAGACGGAGCGGTTCTATTATATCGGGGCTATGGGTAACCGGGTCGCCCAGGTGGATATTACTTTTGATGAGAATCACATAAAGGGGACGCTTTACTACATCAGCGGGGGAAAACCCGTGATATTGAGGGGACTGATAAGAGGAACCCATCTTGACGCATCACTGAAGACAGGGGACCACCGTGTAATCGGCCGGATGAAAGGCACAGTAACCAAAGGGCATACGGAAATCAATGGGCACTGGAAACCCGTGAAATCTAATACCGATCATCTCTTCCATTTTATTAAGGTGGCCGATTACATGAAATCCAGCATCCTGCAAAGTTCTTTTATCACCCTTACGGCGCTCTACCCTTATTTCGTTGCTCACAATCGCGTCATCCGGCAGATCAACGCTCAGGTGCAGGATAGTGTTCTGGATCGCCAGCACCGTTTTCTGCAGGAAGGCCAGTCGATCTACAACAACACGACACCTAAAAGAGGATGGATTCAAAATATCCGGTACGAAATCACTTACTTCTCTTCTAACCTGATCAGCCTGGGCGGGAAAATCGGTATGTATACCGGAGGAGCTCACGGAATGACGAACCCTCTCACTCATAATTTCTTCATCCATCAGGGGCAGGTCGATCAGCTGCAGCTTGATGATCTGTTCGAGCCGGGGACTGCCTACGAAGAATGCCTCTCACGCCTATGCCTCAGAAACCTCTATCACAAGGGAGCCACATGGATCAGGAATGGAGAAGTTTCTCACCTGGCTCTGCCCGACCTCCGGCATTTCACCGTCTCCCCCAGAGGCATCACCTTCTATTTCCCGCCTTACATGGTCGGTCCCTATTCCGACGGCTCATTCACCGTCACTATTCCCTTCGATTCCCTGAACGGTTATCTTGATCAAAACGGACCTCTTAAGGGATTGCTGTCAATCCCGCACAGCCAGCCTTCTCCCAACCAATAACTTTTGTGGCAAGTTCGTTCTGTAATCATACGCCCTATTTCGTATCTTTGGACTTACGGAAAAACCAAAACGGGTTACATGTCCGATAAACCACATGATTACTGCGGCATCTTCGGGATTTTCAATCATCCGGAGGCCGCTATCCGTACTTATTACGGATTACACTCTCTTCAGCACCGTGGTCAGGAATCGGCGGGAATTGTCACTTCCCGGTATGACGAGAAACGCCGTGGGCGGGTCATGCCTATCTACAAAGATTTCGGATTGGTGCTGAACGTCTTCGACGACCAGAAGATATTCACGGATTTGCTAACGGGAGACGCGGCCATCGGCCACAACCGGTATTCTACCAGTGGGGCTTCTGATAATCCGACCAATATTCAGCCCTTGCTCGTTCGTTACAGGGAAGGCAATCTGGCCATCGCTCACAACGGAAATCTGACAAACGCGCGGATCCTGCGCCGGAAATTCCAGGATGAAGGTGTTCTTTTCCAGAGCACCGCCGATACCGAACTGATTCTCCATCTGATATCGCACAGCCGGCAGGCCGAACAGATGGATCAAATCATGGATGCTCTTCGTCAGATCGAGGGCGCCTTTTGCCTGGTTATCCTGACAGACGACAAGCTCATTGCGGTGCGCGACCCGAACGGATTTCGTCCTCTTTCACTGGGGCGGCTCGGCGACGCCTGGGTCGTTGCCAGCGAAACCTGCGCTTTCGACATCACAGAAACCCGTTTCGTCCGGGAAGTCGAGCCGGGCGAGGTGGTGGTAATCGACCGGAAGGCCGTCGAAACCGGGGAAGTCACCTCATATTATCTTGACCGGAAAGCCGGGACTCCCGTCAGCCAGTGCATTTTCGAATATGTCTATTTTGCCCGACCCGACAGCCGCATTTTCGGAGAAAACGTCGACAAGGTGAGGCGCAAGATCGGGAAGTATCTGGCGCGGGAAAATCCGTTACCCTGTGTTATCCGAAAAAAGAGTAACAAGCCACCCATTGTGATATCTGTGCCGGATTCCAGTAACACCGCTGCTCTCGGTTATGCCAGTGAAAACCAGAAAATGGGCTATGACTGCAAGTTTGAGATCGGGCTGATCCGGAATCATTATGTGGGGCGCACTTTTATTGCACCGGGACAAAGTTCCCGCGAGCAAAAGGTGCGCACCAAATTCAACCCGGTTCGCGGCGTCCTGGAAGGGCGATCCGTAATTATTGTGGATGATTCCATCGTACGAGGCACAACATCCAGGTATCTGGTGGACATGATCCGTCGTGCCAATCCGCTAGAAATCCATTTCATGGTCAGTTCTCCTCCTATCACTCATCCCTGCTTTTACGGGATGGATTTTCCCAGTCCGGATGAGTTGATTGCCAACAAATATCATGGTGACATCGACCGGATTGCAGAAGCCCTGGGAGTCGACAGCCTGCATTATCTTTCTGCGGAAGGACTTGTAGCTGCCGTCAAAGAGGCGAATCCGGGCCGGCATGGCTATTGCACCGCATGTTTTACCGGACATTACCCGGTGCCGGTTATTTCAGATGTTAAGAAGGAGGAAAATGAACTGATATGATGAAGATCACTCAGACCGAATTCGTAAAGAGTGCCGTAACCCTGGAGCAGTGTCCGGATCCGAATCTCCCGGAAATTTGTTTTGGCGGCCGTTCGAATGTGGGAAAGTCATCAATCATCAACGCATTGTGCAACCGTAAGCAACTGGCCCGGATCAGCAATACGCCCGGCAAAACCCGGCAAATGAATTATTTCCTGATCAATGGCGGCCAATTTTACCTTGTTGATCTGCCCGGCTATGGCTATGCCAGGGTGTCAAAGAATGAGCGGAAATTGTGGGATCGGAACATCCGGGAATACCTGCTCGGAAGATCCTCCCTTTCTCTGATCATACAACTTGTCGACAGCCGCCATGAACCTACCGACCTCGACAAAGATCTCACCTTTTGGATGGCATCGGAGCAACTTCCCTTTGCCATCATCCTCACAAAGGGAGATAAACTTTCGAAAAACAGGCAACAACAGAGCCTCGCACAAGTGCAAAAACAGTTGCTGGAGATGAACGTGGAGGTTCCACTCCTGATTACTTCCTCCCGGACAAGACAGGGACTTGAGGATTTGTCTGAACTAATCGACGATTTCGTTAACCTTGAACAACCACAAAAATCATGAACTATGCCCTATAAAGCTTTACTCCTCGATAATGTCGATGCTATCTGTGAAGAAATCTTTCGGAAACGAGGTGTCGAAGCAGTGAATGCGCCTAAGTTAAAAGGCGAAGATCTATTTAAAGAAATCAGCGGCTACGATGCGATTGTCGTGCGCAGTGCCACCAAAGTGACCCGCGAACTTATCAAAGCCGCGAACAGCCTCAAAGTCATCGGACGGGCGGGAGTCGGTGTGGATAACATCGATATTGATGCAGCCACCGAAGCCGGCATCCTGGTGATGAATACGCCGGACGGAAATACCATCTCAACCGCGGAACATACCTGCGGATTGATCCTGGCCCTGGCGCGAAACATCCCCAATGCCGTCGATTCCATCAAGAACGAACGATGGGATCGCAAGAAATACATGGGCACCGAAGTACACGGGAAGACCCTCGGCATCGTCGGCCTGGGAAAGGTCGGTTCCGCCGTTGCAGAGCGGATGAAGGCCTTTGGAGTTGCCATCCTGGCTTTTGATCCGTTCACCACACACGAACGTGCCGCTGAACTCGGTGTCACTTTGAAATCGCTGAACGAAGTAACCTCCCAATCCGATTTCCTGACGGTTCATACTCCGCTGACCGATCAAACCCGGGGCCTTATCTCTAAAAAGAACGCCGCGAACCTGAAAAAAGGCATACGGCTCATCAATTGTGCCAGGGGCGGAATCATTGAGGAGGCCGACATTCCCTATCTCCTCGATGAAGGCATTGTCAGCGGGATTGCCGTTGATGCATACAGCGCAGAGCCGCCATCTGAAGAACTATTTAAAATCCTCAAAGATCCGCGTATCATCCCAACTCCTCATCTGGGCGCTTCAACCGAAGAAGCTCAGGAAAAAGTGGCCGAACAGGTGGCGGAGCAAATTTCGGATGCTCTTGAACGGACGGGTTTTAAGGGAAGTCTGAACGGCAAGTCTATTGCACTGAGCACCAATCATGAAGTTCATCCGTACCTCGAGCTTGCCGAGCACCTTGGCAGGTTTGTACGGCATCTGGCTCCGGCTCATGCCAGCCAGCTCTCTCTTGCTTATTCGGGTGCCTGCTCCAAATACTCCGAAGTACTCACCGACTCAATACTGAAAGGGTATCTCGAAGGACATGTTGAGGATGTCAATCTGATTAACGCCCGCTATCTGGCTGAGCATCGCGGACTTACCATACGGGAAACAACCCAAAAATCCACCAAAACTTATTCGGATCTGATCACCGTCTCATTCGATAATAAATCGCCTTATAAACACATTGCCGGCACCCTTTTCGGTGAAAGCGACTATCGCGTGGTGGAAATCGACAATTTCCCGATTGAAATTAAGCTGGAAGGCGATATCATCCTGTACCGGAATGTCGACCGCCCGGGCATGCTGGCTGCCGTAAGTGCGGCATTGGCAGGGAACAAAATCAATATCGCAGCCCTGAGCCTCGGTCGTAATAAGAAAGGCTCCGACGCCATTACAGCCGTCTCAATCGACAAGGCACTCACAGAGTCCGAACTTAAACCCATCGAAAAACTGGAAGGGGTAGAGTCGGTCCGCTATATCAGCGTATAATTGACGGTTGAAAATTGCGGATTGGCAGGATCTGGTTAAGTTATTTGCCATTACCCCGAGGAATCTCTTCGTGACTAGAAGCACTGCAAAGATTGCTTTCGCTATTCTTCTATTCAACCTGGGGAAACACAGGATAAGAGCGGGGACACCTGTTCACTGTGTTTCTTCCCGAAAGGACCCGCACGGGTAATGACAGATAATCACAACAACCGACAATTAACGATTGTATGCTATTTTTTATGACATTTCCCAAAAATAAATTATAATGTAAACTGGAATTTGTGTAATGTTGTAAACAGACCACTAATGTTGATTTAGCAGGAGATCGATTATGGTACGTCGCTTGATCCGGATTTACAGCTTCGTTTTATGTACAGTCGCTATTATGGCCGTCACCTTTTCTATCACCGAAGCACAGATTAAACGTGATAACAGCAAGCCACGCGTCAGTCCCAACGCGACCGTCAGCCAGACGATCGGCACGACGGTTGTGACCATTCACTACGGGCGACCGGGTGTTAAAGGCCGGAAGATTTTCGGCGGTCTGGTGCCTTACAATAAAATATGGCGCGCAGGTGCCAACGAGGCTACGGCAATCAATTTCTCTAAAGATGTGACCGTACAGGGTAAACCTTTAAAGGCCGGCTGGTATTCATTCTTTACCATCCCCGGTAAAGACAAATGGACACTAATTTTCAACTCATCCATCAAATGGGGGTTGGATTATGAACAGAAAAGTGATGTCTTACGGGTCACTGCCGTCCCGGAGAGTGCTCCCATGTGCGAATGGCTCATGTATTACTTCAGGGATTTGAGCGATACATCTGCGACGCTTGTCCTTCATTGGGATAAAACGGCCGTTCCCATGACAATCGTCACCCAATAAATCTCCCGCTAAGGCGCGAAGTCGCAAAGAAAAACCTTCCCTTCGCGGCTTTGCGCCTTAGCGGGAAAAAAGTATCTCACTCTTCCAGGGCAATAACAGATTCATCCCTTGCTTCGAGACTTGATTCTCCCATCAGGTAAATATCTACATTCCGGGCCGCTTCTCTCCCTTCCGCAATAGCCCAGACTACAAGTGACTGCCCCCGATGCATATCGCCGGCTGAAAACACCTTATCCACGGAGGTCTGGTAGTTGTCGCTTGTCTTTACGTTGCCTCTGTTGTCGTATTCGACGCCCAGGTCGTTCAACATTCCCTCATGCTGAGGGTGCAGAAAACCCACTGCAATAAGAGCCAGTTCACAGGGCAATATCTTTTCAGTGTCAGGGATTTCCTGATATTTAGGCATCTGACCGGATTCCGGGGCAGCCCAGCCCATCTCGACAACTCTGAGTCCGGTGAGGTTACCATTTGCATCACCCAGAAATTCCCTGGTGAGCAGAGTCCATTTTCTCTCGCAGCCTTCCTCGTGAGATGTGGAAGTCCTCAATATCTTGGGCCAGTTGGGCCAGGGCATTTCGGGAGTACGATCTTCAGGAGGTCTGGGCAGAAGCTCTATCTGGGTGACCGATTTGGCGCCCTGCCTGTTGGAAGTTCCTACACAATCGGAGCCGGTATCACCACCACCGATGACAACGACATTTTTGCCTCCGGCCAGGATGTCTTCCGACTCAAACGTCCTGCCGGAATTTCTCTTGTTTTGCTGGGTGAGAAAATCCATGGCGAAATGCACGCCCTTCAGATTTCTCCCGGGTATGGGCAAATCTCTGGGAATCGTGGAACCTCCACACAGGATAACGGCGTCGAACTCATCGAGCAACTCTTTTGCCTTGATATTCACGCCGATATTCGCATTTGTCCTGAATACAACGCCTTCCTCTTCCATGAGCTTTATCCTTCTCTCCAAAACCCATTTTTCCAGCTTAAAATCAGGAATCCCATATCGGAGGAGCCCGCCCGGTTCGTCGGCCCTCTCAAAAACGGTGACCCAATGACCGGACTGATTGGCTTGTGCCGCCGCAGCCAGCCCTGATGGTCCCGAACCGACCACCGCCACTTTCCTGCCTGTTCGTCTCGCAGGGATCTTTGCTTTTATAATCCCCTTGGAAAAACCAACTTCGGCAATGGTCTTCTCGATTTCCTCAATGGTGACCGCAGGTTTGTTTATGCTCAGCACGCAGGCCGCTTCGCACGGAGCCGGGCATATCCTCCCGGTGAATTCCGGAAAATTATTAGTGGAAAGAAGGATTCTTGCCGCATCTTCCCACCGCCCTTCATAAACGGCATGGTTAAACTCAGGGATAATATTCCCTAGCGGACACCCGGTATGGCAAAACGGCACTCCGCAATCCATACATCTCGCAGCTTGTGTACGGATTTCTTTCTCCGTAGAAAGCGGCGTAAATTCTCTATAATGTTTTATTCTTTCTTTCGGATCTTCCTTCTTGGGTAAAGATCGGTCGAATTTCAGAAAACCTTTTATATCACCCATTGGTAAGCACCCCATTCGTTTGTACCGACACCTTTTTCCTGCTTTCCAGGACTTTCTTATAATCTGTCGGCATCACTTTTACAAATTTTCCGGAGATGACTGCCCATTCTTCAAGGATTCTTTGGGCAACATCACTCTTCGTATACTTATAATGATTTTCAATCAACTCTTTGACCGTTTTCAGGTCCTCGTCTTCCATAGGATCGAGACCGACGCTGCCGAGGTTTACTTTATTCGGAAACGTACCTTCTTCATCCAAAACGTAAGCGATGCCCCCGCTCATGCCGGCTGCAAAATTTCGGCCGGTATCACCCAGAATTACGGCGACACCACCGGTCATATATTCACAGCCGTGATCACCCACGCCTTCAACAACCGATCTCACGCCCGAATTTCGCACGCAATACCGTTCGCCGGCCTGCCCCCTGATGTAAGCTTCTCCCGAGGTGGCGCCATAAAAGGCAACGTTGCCGGTTATGATGTTCTGGTTAGGCACAAATGTGGCTGTTTTAGGAGGATAAAGGATCAGCATGCCGCCTGAAAGTCCCTTTCCAAAATAATCATTAGCTTCGCCTTCCAGTTCAAATTTTATTCCTGCAGCTCCAAAAGCTCCGAAACTCTGGCCGGCAGAACCGTTGAATTTATAATGGATGGTTCCCTGCGGAAGTCCCGCTCCTTTATATTTCTTTGATATTTCGTGGGAAAGCATTGTTCCGGTAGCCCGGTCCCCATTCCCGATTGCAAACTCATGGTAGACGGATTCTTTTTTCTCCAGGGCCGGCCTGGCCGTTTCAATCAGCTTCAGATCGAGGATATCGTCGATCCCATGATCCTGTGCTTCCTGGTGATAGATGCCTACTTCGGGCGGTGCGCATTCTTTATAAAGGATAGCACTTAAATCGACTCCTTTATGTTTCCAGTGCCTGAGATCATCCTTTACCGTGAGCCTGTCGACCTGACCAACCATTTCGTTGACCGTTCTGAAGCCCAGCTCCGCCATGATCTCCCTGAGCTCGGTAGCAAGGAATGTGAACAGGTTAACTACATGCTCCGGTTTTCCGGTGAACAAGGCTCTCAGCTCCTTGTTTTGTGTAGCAACACCCACCGGACAGGTATTCAAATGGCATTTCCTCATCATAATGCACCCGGTAGTGACCAGTGCCGCAGTTGCCACACCCCATTCTTCTGCTCCGAGAAGTGCGGCAATAGCAAGATCGCGTCCGGTTTTCATCTGTCCGTCGGCCTGAACTACAATCCGGCTCCTTAGCCTGTTTTTTATCAGTGTCTGATGCGTTTCCGCAATACCCAGTTCCCACGGAAGACCGGCATGCCGGATAGAGCTGATGGGAGACGCTCCCGTCCCGCCATCCATCCCGGCAATAAGCACCACATCGGCATGGGCTTTGGCGACACCGGCAGCAATCGTACCCACTCCGGCTTCGGAGACAAGCTTCACATTGACCCTCGCGGCCGGGTTGGCATTTTTCAGATCAAAAATGAGCTGTGCCAGATCCTCAATAGAATAAATATCGTGGTGCGGAGGAGGAGAAATAAGTCCGACGCCCGGGGTGGAATGGCGCACTCTGCCTATCCATTCATCCACTTTATAGCCCGGGAGCTGCCCTCCTTCGCCCGGCTTTGCCCCCTGAGCCATTTTTATCTGAAGCTCATCGGCATTGGTCAGATAATTGCTGGTTACCCCAAAACGTCCGGAAGCCACCTGCTTGATAGCCGATCTTTCCCAATCTCCGTTCGCCTTCCTTTCGAAGCGGGCTTCATCTTCGCCCCCCTCACCCGTATTGCTCTTCCCGCCGATGCGGTTCATGGCAATAGCCAGGGTGGAATGTGCTTCATAAGAGATGGAACCAAACGACATGGCTCCGGTGGCAAAACGTTTGAAAATATTTTCAATCGGCTCGACTTCATCCAGGGGGACCGGTTCGTTATCGGTCCTGAATTTAAGCAGACTCCTCAGGGTAACCGCTCTTTCACTCTGGTCGTTAATCAGCTTTGAATATTTCTTGAAAAGCTGGTAATCACCCATCCTGGTGGAGTGCTGAAGAAGATGGATGGTCTGAGGATTGAATAAATGATGTTCTCCTCTCCGTCTCCATTCATAGATCCCGGCAGATTCAATACGTCTGGATCGGGATGAAGAGGGATTCAGTGGAAATCCATTCCGGTGCTTTATCAGGGCCTCCCGGGCGATGTCGTCCAATGAAAGACCTTCGATCCGTGAAACGGTAGAGGTAAAGTACTTTGCGATTACCTTCTTACTAATGCCAAGTGCTTCAAATATCTGGGCCCCTTCATATGACTGGAGTGTGGAAATTCCCATCTTCGAGAATACCTTCAACAGGCCATAATCGACGGAGGCTATATAACTCTCAAAAAGCTTCTCCTTCGGAGCATCGGTCTTGATAACACCCTTCTCCTTAAGATCAACAATGGTTTCGAACGCCAGGTAAGGATTAACCGCAGAGGCGCCGAAACTGATTAATGTTGCAAAATGGTGCACTTCCCAGGCATCACCCGCCTCCACAACGATGCCTACCTTCCCGCGCAACCCTTTCCTGATCAGGTGATGATGCACCGCAGAGGTGGCAAGCAAGGACGGAATCGGCGCATGACTGCTATCGATGCTCCTGTTGGAGATAAGGATGATGGAAAATCCGTCTTCCACGGCGTCGGATGCATAATTACAAATCCTGTTGAGCGCCTTCTCGAGCACTCCTGGTGTTTCATCCGCCTTAAAAAACGCCTGAATGGTCTTGGTCTGAAAATAATCCTGGTCGAGATTTCTCAGCTTTTCCAGATCCTTGTTTGTCAGAATCGGCTGCTTGAGTTCCACCTGGCGACAATGCTTTGGAGATTCCTCCAGCAGGTTCAGCGATCCGCCGACGTACGAAATCAACGACATTACAAGCCGTTCCCTGATCGGATCGATGGGAGGATTCGTAACCTGTGCGAAAAGTTGCTTGAAGTAGCTGGAAAGGTGCTGCGCCTGATCGGAAAGAACGGCCAGGGGAGCATCGTTGCCCATCGCACCCAACGGTTCCTTCGAATTTTCAACCATTTCCCTGATGATCCTGTTCAGGTCTTCCGCCGAGTACCCAAAAGCAAGCTGCCTCTTGAGCAATGTCTCATCATACGGCTGCGTGTAGACTATTTCAGGATCCGGAACGTCTTCCAGCCTGATTTTATGCTTCAGCCATTCCGCATAGGGTTGTGCCGAACAAATGGTTTCTTTTAGTTCCTCATCACTGATTATACGTCCTTCTTCCATGTTCACCACGAACATGCGCCCGGGTTGAAGGCGGCCTTTCTTTACCACTTTAGCAGGATCCACGTCAAGAACGCCTGCCTCCGATGCCATGATAACTATATCGTCGTCGGTAACAAGGAATCGGGAAGGGCGCAGCCCGTTTCGGTCGAGAGTGGCACCTACCACTTTTCCATCTGTAAAACAAATGGAAGCGGGACCGTCCCATGGTTCCATAAGAGCCGCATGATATTCGTAGAACGCCTTCTTGTACTCCGGCATATCCTCGTTGTCGTCCCATGCTTCAGGAATGAGCATCATCATCACATGAGGAAGACTCCGCCCGGCGAGGGTGAGCAGTTCAATAGCATTGTCGAGGTTAGCGGAATCGGAATTGGAGGGATCGCAGATAGGCAGGGCCATTTCCAACTCCTCTTTTGAGAAATAATCGGAAGCGAAGCTTGCCTCCTGGGCTCTCATCCAGTTGACATTCCCCTTAATGGTGTTGATCTCCCCGTTATGCGCGATATAACGAAACGGCTGAGCCAGACGGAAAGACGGGAACGTGTTCGTTGAGAACCGGGCATGGACCAAAGCCAGTGCCGAAATGAGTTCTTTCCTTTGCAGGTCCGGAAAATAGGTGGTCGTCTGACTGCTGATGAGCTGGCCTTTGTATACAATCGTCTTGTAGGAAAGAGACGCGATATAAAAGGTATTCTTGATATTGGGTATTTGAAGATGCAGGGAGTCGAACACCAGCCTCGTGGTATAGTTTCTGAGAACGAATAATTTCCGCTCAAAGGCATCCGGATCGGTGAGATCATCCGGGCGTTGAATGAAAACCTGTTCCATCTGCGGCTCGACGGCCAGTGCACTCGGACCAATTTCAGCATCATTAACGGGTAATTTCCGATAGCCGAGCAGGTTCATCCCCAGCTTTTCGATATTCCTGTTAAAAATCTGCCTGCAGTCTTCCCGTTGTCTTTCGTCTTGCGGAAAGAAAACCAGCCCCACCCCGTATTCTCCATAGGCCGGCAATTTTATGCCGATCTTCAGGCATTCATCAACGAAAAATTCATGCGGAGTCTGAATCAGAATTCCAGCACCGTCTCCTGTATTTTTTTCGCATCCACACGCACCCCTGTGTTCCATACTCTCCAGCATGGACAGAGCATTAGCTATAATATCATGCGATTTACGCCCTTTTATATTGGCTACAAAGCCGATACCGCATGAATCATGCTCAAAACCCGGGTCGTAAAGTCCTTTTGTCATTCTTTCCGTCATCAGATAGTATTAAGGATTCGCATCAAAGCCAAAAAACAAAATTTTGGTGAAAAATGTCTTTTCCAAAAGAGACAGATTGCCGCTGTGTTTTTTTGGAAGAGACAAGAAGAAGTGGATAGAACGCCTGAAACCTTCTTTTTTTAAGATAATTTTTTAAATGCTTAAATGCAAAAGGTGTTAAAATGAATTTTTACAAACTATTAAAAGCGGTTTTTTTCAATCCATTCAATAAATTTCCGGACGGCGCTCCCTCTGTGGCTAAGGCGATTTTTTGTTTCCGGGAGAAGTTCCGCAAACGTCTGTCCGACACCATCAGGCTGGAAGACGGGGTCGTAACCAAACCCGCCGGTTCCGTGTTCCTCCGGAGTTATCCATCCCTCGCATCTGCCCTCGAACAAATGCTCACCCCCATTCTCAACAAAGGCGATAACTGTCCGGAAACGGGCTTTCCGGTCATCCTTTTTGGGCCACGGCTTTAATAAACGAAGCAGCTTATCAACATTCTGCTGATATGTGACATTTTCCCCGGCAAAGCGGGCTGAATAAACTCCCGGCCGCCCGCCCAGCCGGTCTACTTCGAGGCCGGTATCGTCTGCCAGCGCCGGCAATCCCGTCTCCCGGGCCACGTAGCGGGCCTTTTTTAGTGCATTGGCTTCCAGCGTATCACCGTCTTCCTCCACTTCCTCAAGGCCGGGGAAATCAGGAGCCGCCAGCAATGTGATATGCAGGGGCCGGAGGATAGCGCGCAGTTCTTCAATCTTATTATGGTTTCTTGATGCCAGAACGATTTGATTCACGGGAAATACTTTATAAAAGAGGTTATGGCCGCTCCCGATGGTCGGAAGAATATTTAACGTAAAAGATGCCGGATCCCTGCCCAGCCGATCCACTGAAACATGGCATTTTTAATCGAATTCCGGTATTTCGCATAAATCGCGAAACGCCTGGTACCGTTCATCAATACTTTTTCTGCTCAGATTCATTAATTGTTTGGTCCCGAATTCTTCGACGCAATAGCTGGCCATCACCGATCCGAAAATGACGGCCCTGCGCATATTCCGCTCGCTCATGTCGTCCGTACGGGCCAGCCATCCGATGAATCCGCCCAGAAAAGTGTCGCCCGCACCGGTCGGGTCATGAATATCCACCACCGGAAACGCCGGAGCCGAAAACACGGTAGAATCCATGAAAAACAAGGCTCCATGCTCCCCCTTCTTAATAATCAGCGACTCCGGACCCATGTCGCGGATGATCTGAGCGGCACGGATCAGATTAGGCTCGCCGGCCAGTTCGCGGGCTTCTGAATCGTTAATGATCAGTACATTAACCCGCTTCAGCGTCTCGAGAAGGTCTTCGCGCGCGCCTTCAATCCAGAAATTCATGGTATCCATCACCACCAGACGCGGATTTTCTACCTGGCGGAGCACCTTCATTTGCAGATTCGGGGCAATATTTCCGAGGCAAACATAGTCGCTGCCGGCATAGGCGGGGGGAATGACCGGATCAAAATGCTCAAACACGTTAAGTTGTGTGTCAAGAGTATCCCGTTCATTCAAATCATAATGATAGCGGCCCGCCCAGAAGAACGTCTTCCCGCTCTTGTCGAACTGGAGTCCTTCCAGGTCGATATTCCGGTTACGTAAAAGTCGTATATCATCATCAGAAAAATCGGTGCCGACCACTCCGACCAACTGTACCGGGTCGGCGAAGTAACTGGATGCCAGGGAGATATAAGTCGCCGATCCCCCGAGTGTCTTGTCAACGTTTCCAAACGGTGTTTCCAGACTGTCGTATGCCACCGACCCTACTACCAGAATACTCATAAGCTTGTTTAATGTATTGAATGATTGAATCCGCCCTAAGGTACACAGCCTCAGGTTATTTATGAATTTTGGGTAAAGAAAGGAATTTAACCATAATGAGCACAATGAATTTCACAATGTTCACTATATATTTGCGGACATTGTAGAACCCTTGTGACCATTGTGGTTTGTTCTTCTTCTAAAGGTAACTCCGCAGCCTCCGATGCATCAGAACGCTAAACCGGCCCTTTACACTTTCTCAACGAGATGGAATTTAAGCCGATAATAATCGTTAAAACGGCATGGATTATTTTTGCGCTTTTCTGAAATCCCGGCTGGCCGGGAAGTTGCCGGGTATTTCCGCACAGTGGAAGATGGCTCCCCTTGGAGAAGAGAAAAGGCTCGCCCGGCTTCCGGAGAGAGCGCTTTATCATAAAAATGCTGTTTTGTTGCTGTTAACACAGATCGCCGGAGACGATTCATGCCGCATCCTGCTCACTCTGCGAAGCAGGCACATGCCTACACACAAGGGCCAAATTTGCCTGCCGGGCGGCAAAATCAAAGCGGGCGAGTCGGAAGTCGACGCCGCCATTCGCGAGACGCATGAAGAAGTGGGCATTACTCCGGACCAGTTCGAGGTGGTTGGAAAACTGACGGATTTATATATCCCAAACAGCCGGAATTGCCTTTACCCGATTGTAGCCTGTACCGGCAAACTCCCCGCTACCCGGCCGGATCGCCGGGAAGTAGAAGAGGCTTTTTTCACCGGTCTGGATGAGCTGGATGATCCCTCTGCTCTCAAAAAAGGGAACTGGATTATCCGGGAGAAGGAATTTCAGGTTCCTTTCTGGCAGATTCATAAAACCACGCCTCTGTGGGGAGCCACCGCCATGATTCTCAGCGAACTGCTGGAATTGTATCGGGAATACCGGACTTTGAGGACGACAGAGGATATCTGAAACCGGCTTCAGGTATTACAGTAGGGACCACCGAAGATATGAGGCCGACAACGGTTTTTTCTACACCCCGATAAACCAATCTTCCAAAAGATCTGTCTTTGTGACAAAAGCCCGCTCCTGGTTCCGTGTGAGCGAAGGGAATCTTTTTCGTCAGATGTACCCGGTGACAACTTACCCGCAGATCAACGGCCTCAATCCTTTTCCGTCTCCCCTATCATCCGGGCAGCCTCGCTGCCGATTTCCATGCCCAGTGATATTCCCATCCCCGAATACCCGGCTGCGGCAAATATGGAGTCACTCACTTGTTTCACTATGGGGGTTTTTGTGGGAGCAAACCCCATAGTTCCGCTCCATTCCCACTCTGCTTTCCATCCTCCTTCCAGCTTCAGTATTTTGCCGGCAAAATCAATGAGGCGGGAACGAATTTTCGGATTGATTCCCGGATCAAAGGTTTGCTCGGATTCAAAATCGAGATTTCGGGCGCCGCCTATCAGCATCCTGTCTCCCACATTCCGGAAGTAGATGTATCCGCGGTCATAATAAAAAGTACCCACCCAGTTGCATTCGGCAAGTTCGCTGGTGACCATCATGAACCCGCGGGCCGGTTTTACAGGAATTTCCGGCAGAAGCCGGCTGATGAATCCGTTCGTTGCTGCCAAAATGGAGCGCGTTTTTAGCTTATAACGATTATTGACCAGAAGTTCGCCCTCTTCCAAACGGTTTACACAGGTATTCCAGAGGAATTCAACGCCCTCGTTCCGCACAACCTCCCTGAGTGTCCAGATCAGCTTTCCGGGATGAAGACCGCCTTCCAGGCTATTCACAATCGCAGGATATCCGTTGACGCGTGTCTGCCGGAACACGTCGCGAATCCCCGTCTGTTCGTGGAGCCATTGATTAAACACCGGAACAGAATCCAGCGCCTCCTTGCGGGCTGTCTCATCATCAAATATCTCGAAACCGCCCGACTGCTCAAATCCGATGTTTTCGTCTCCCAGGATAATACGCAGCCCCTGCAAACCTTCGTAGCGGCGAAGCAGCCGGCGGCGGACTCCCTCCTCATTTTCATGCTTCAGATCATCCAGCAATTCCGTAATGGAACCGAAGGAAGCAAAACCGGCATTTCGGGTGCTGGCTCCTTCAGGATACATCCCTCTTTCAACGACTACAATCCTGGCTCCCGGGTGGCTCTTCTTATAAAAATAGGCCGCCGATAACCCCGTGATTCCGGCCCCTACAATCGCTAGATCGTAGGAATGCTGCAGAGCATCCATTTCCCAGAATGAATGTACCGTTTCCATTTATGAAGATTCCAATAATGTTAATTTACCCCTTAACCCCGGCTTAACGCCGAATATGAAACAACATGTCCGTTCACTTCAATTGGCCGGCTTCGCTGAAAATGATAATCCTGATCCGGCCTTATCATCTCAATCCTGCGTCCATTTCAAAAAGTCAATACACGTAAGCCGCCGCTAAGATGCTGACTCGCCAAGAGGGACGAAGTGAATATAATCAGTTGTCTACGATGCTGCTTCTTCGTGTTTTTGAAACTTCGTGACTGGAAAGACGGTTTTTCGGAACGGACTTAATCTTTCTGCTCATAAATCTCACTCATCCCCTTTTTCCACGGCCAGAGATGCCAGCAGTGCCGATCCGGTCAGCATACATTTCTCATCGACGTTATATTTCGGATGATGCCAGGGATGACGGGCATCGATCCGGTCGCTGCCCGATCCGAGGAAGAAGAACGCACCGGGAAAGTGCTTCAGATAGAACGCGAAATCCTCGCCGGCCATTGAGGGCTTCGGCAGTTCGACGACGGCTTCAGCCCCAAAGTGGCGGACGGCCCGGACGCGAATATTTTCAACCGCCCAATCGGTATTGATTAACGCGGGATATCCTTCATTGAAAGCCAGTTCTCCGGTCGCCCCGGCCGCCTGTGCGGTATGCTCCACGATCGTTTTAAGGCGATCCCTGATAAATTGTGCCATCTCGTCACGGAAGGTGCGTACGGTTCCCTTCATTATGGCCGAATTGGATATCACATTATGAATGGCACCGGCGCTCATATGCCCCACCGTGATAACTGCCGGTTCCGTCGGATCGATATTCCGGCTGATAATGGTTTGAATATTCAGCACCACCTGCGCCGCCGTTACGATCGGATCAATAGCAGCCTGCGGAATGGCTGCGTGTCCCCCTTTGCCCCGGATAGTTACCTCAAATTCATCGGGCCGCGCCATGAACGCTCCCGCACGTACACCGATCTGCCCGGCATCGAGAAACGGATACGTGTGAAGGCCGTAAATCTCCTGCACCCCAAAATCCTGCAATATACCGGTCTCGCAAAGAAGACGCCCGCCGCCGGGGATACGTTCTTCCGCCGCCTGGAAAATCAGAATCACTGTTCCGGCTATTTCTTCCTTTAATTCAGCCAGAATACAAGCCGTACCCAATAAATTGGCGGTGTGAATATCATGTCCACAGCAGTGGGCCACGCCCTCATTCCGGGAAAGAAAATCCTGCTTGGCCGCTCCTTCCTCCAGAACAGGCAGCGCATCAATATCGGCCCGCAGAGCAACCACACGATCAGAATGCTTCCCGCCCTTTAGAATTGCGATGCAACCCGTCTCTAATGGCCGTTGCACCTGATACCCCAGGTCCTTCAAATGATTTTCGATAAAATCAGTTGTCTCGAATTCATGAAAACTGAGCTCAGGATGCTGATGAAGATGGCGGCGGATACGCACCATCTCCGGATAATACTTATCCGCCAGTTTTCTGATTCTGTCGGGCATAATAACCTTTTATTAAAGCTTGTAAGGCACTTCGGCAAGGAAAAACAGCCGCCTCCGCACACTGCGAGCTATCCTTCCCCGAAGATCACTCCAGTTCTGCGCATGCATAAAACATTTCCGGGCCACAGATGTGTAAAATAACCTTTCTATCTGACAGGTCAACGCATCTTTAAATCAAAAAACGTTTTATTATTATTTGATTGTGGAATTTTTAGTCCTGTTTCAAGAAGTTAAAGATGCATTCTGAGCCGGCAGTCTTTGACGAAGATAACGTGATATTTTCTGAATGGGTATTCTTTTTCCACCTTCTCTTGTCTGCCATTCTGAATCCGCCTATCTCCACCCGGGATCATAGCAAAAATTTTTCCGACGGTACCCCGAAAATCGAGCGCTAACAAGTGGTGCTGAATCCCGAAAAACGATCTTTCAATAGGAGGCATTCTGTGCTACAAAAAGCCCTTAAATCATTTAATATTCATATTTCTTCGTTTCTTCAAAAACTTCGCGGCTGAAATCTGGTTATTATGTATGGGTTCAATCCTAATTTGTTGAAATGATCATCCATCATGTCTGAAGTATCTTTGGAATCTTGCCGGGACGGTTCTCACACCCTTTTTTCAAGCCGTTATCATGAGTACTATCATAATCCGAACGGAGCAGTGGCGGAGAGCCGTTATGTCTTTCTCGAAAAAACGGGCATACGGGATTTCTTATCCGATCATGACGAAGTACGGATTCTCGAAATAGGATTCGGTACCGGACTGAATTTCCTGCTGACGGTTGATCTGCTTTTACAGATGAGAACCCATCCTCACCAAAATTGCCGGATGAAATATTTTGCCGTCGATGCATTTCCTATTGACGAAATTACCTCCCGGAAGCTCAATTACGGCTCATTTCTGGAAAATTCCGAGTCGGCCGGCCAACTGGCTGCCGTCTTCAGGGATCTGAAGCCCGGAAAGAATATTTTCACTCCATCAGCCGGCGTGGAGCTGCATTTGTTTCACGGATTTTTCGATCAGTTCCAGGAAACTCCTCTTTCTGTCAATTTCATCTTTTTTGATGCCTTTTCACCGCCGGTAAATCCGGATTTATGGACCGGAAAGGTCTTTTCACAACTAAAAGAACGGAGCCATCCTGAGGTAATCCTTTCCACGTATTGTGCGGCATCGGCGGCACGGGCGGCGATGGCCTGGGCGGGCTGGCATGTGGCACGTGTGCCCGGAACCCTGGGAAAACGGGAAATGACGCTTGCGGCTCTCAATCCTGCATTACTCGAACCTTATCCGCGGATTAACGAAAGCCGTCTGGCGGATCGCTACGGGAAAGGTGAGTTTGACCGGCCTGCATCTCCTCCAGCAGGCGGCCAATGAAAAGCCCGTGGTAAACATGATGAATATGGCGCATGTCGGCAATGACGATCAGCCGGTCTTTGCTGCGGGAGAATGCCACATTAAGAAGCCTCGGAACACTGAGCCCGTTCTTTCGTTCATCAAAAGGCCGCACCGAATAATGCCTTAGCCGCCCGTTCTGCATCTCACCGGACATTACCGTATCGAACAGGATTACTTTCTTTTCACGCCCCTGAAAGGTGTGTATTGTCCCGACTTCCACCTCCCCGAAGCCGGAACGGGTGAGCGACCGGCGCAGATCATACACACTTTGCCGGAATGGAACCAGCACGCCGATCTGCTCCATAGAAATATGCTGCCGGAATACCAGATCGCGAACCGTTTCCTGCACTAACTGCTGATGAACCTCATTATAGGGCTGAAACCCGCGATTGCCATTCTTCCGGGTCAAGACAGGGTTTTGCGGAGAACTGTCGATCACGGTGACGGAACGCTTCGTTTCATCATACTTTTTCGTCTGCGCGGTCTTCAGACGCCCCTGGTAAAATGCCTTGCTGACGATGTCTGCCAAATCGTGATTCAGCCGGTATTGTGTATCAAAAAAGCAGGTGAAATTCGGATGAATGTCGTGCCAGCGAAACAGGTCGTCCGGCGAACGTGCTTCTGAAGCAAAGACGAAGATATCCTGTTCAAGAAACCGACGCGCTGCCGGCTCTTTCGCCACGGCTATAGGCGGCAGCTGCATGGGATCGCCAACCACCACGAGATGTTTCTTTGCTTTAGCCGCCAAAACCAACATGTACGGAAGACCGGCCATAGAGGCCTCGTCAATCACAACCGCATCGAAATACAGATTGTTGAACAGCTCTGAAGTACAGACTTTCGCCAAAGTGGTACAAACAAGGTTCTTCCGTTCCA
>CAZNHE010000022.1:0-21945 GCA_964572735.1 uncultured Chitinophagales bacterium
GAACCTAAATAGCGGCATGAAATCCATTTTACTGCCGAGGACATCCCCTCTGGGAAAACCCACATTAACTAAGTAACAGATGCTCTTTAGGCTCTTTCTTTGCCTTGGTTTCCTTTTTTATATAAACCTTACTTGTAATGGACAATCGTCACAAAAAGGGGAATACAAATTAGTATGGTCTGATGAATTTAATAAAGATGGTCCGCCTGATACTTCCGTATGGCGTTTTGAGAAGGGGTTTGTACGCAACAGGGAAGATCAATGGTATCAGCCGCAGAATGCTTATTGCAAAAATGGAAAGCTGATTATTGAAGCAAAAAGGGTGCATTTGCCCAATCCGTGGTATGTATCCGGCAGCAAAGACTGGAAAAGAAAAAGGAAATGGATAACATATACTTCCGCCAGCCTGAACACCTCGGGCCATAAGAGCTGGCAGTATGGCAGACTCATCATGCGCGCCAAAATAGATACAGATGATGGACTTTGGCCTGCCTTCTGGACATTAGGCGTGAAGGGCCGGTGGCCGTCAAACGGCGAAATTGATATCATGGAATATTACCGGCATTATCTTCTGGCTAACGTGGCCCGTGGAACTGATAAACCGTTTGTGGCTAAATGGTTCAGTGTGAGGAAACTCATCAGTTCATTCGAAACCAAAGACTGGAGCAGGCATTTCCATATATGGAGGATGGATTGGAATAAAAAAGAAATTAAGTTATATGTGGACAATTTTTTGATGAATGAAGTACCCCTGGACAGTTTGGTGAATCCGGATGGAACAAACCCTTTCAGGCAGCCACATTACATTTTACTAAACCTCGCCGTCGGTGGTGACGACGGCGGGGATCCCCGAAATACGAAATTTCCTAAAAAATATGAGATTGATTATGTCAGGATTTATCAGAAAAGATAAAATGCTGTTGTTCTATGCTTTAACCTGTATTCTGGCATGTATGAGTATTCATGTCGATGCGCAGGATACAGGTCGCCAGACGCGGCTATTTAATAATAACTGGAAATTTTATAAGGGGGACGTTCAGGACGGACAGCTGCCTTCATTTAATGATGGCGGCTGGCGTCCTGTTACCCTGCCTCACGACTGGAGCATTAAGGGGACGTACAGCCCGAAGTGGGCAAGCGCCACCGCTTATCTGCCTGCAGGAATCGGCTGGTACCGGAAAACATTTACGATCCCGAAAGCGGAAAGGTCAAAGAAAGTATTCATCCAATTCAACGGCGTTTATGAGAACAGTGAAGTTTGGATAAATGGACATTTCCTCGGAAAGCGGCCCAACGGTTTTATTACTTTCCGGTATGACATGACTCCATATCTGAATTTTGGAGGGAAAAATGTTCTGGCGGTACGGGTCGACCACAGCCAGTTTGCAGATTCCCGCTGGTATACCGGCTCGGGAATATACCGGAACGTGTACCTGATTGTTACCAACAGGCTGCATATCAGCCAATGGGGAGTGTTTGCTTCCACCCCTGATGTGAATCGTTCGCACGCACTTCTGAAAGTAAACACAGCCGTAATTAATGAAACGAACAGGGCACAGGAAGTCGAAGTTGAAAATCTGTTATTTGACGAACAGGGAAAACTTGTGGCGAAATCTTCTGCAAAAGCCGGTATTTCTTCCCAGGGCAGGGATACGCTGTTGGAAGAAATCTCTGTTCCTCATCCGGATTTGTGGTCTGTGAAGCATCCGGCATTGTACAGGCTGCAGACCACCATAAAATCGGCGGGAAAGGTTACTGATGAGAAAAATACATACATCGGCATCAGAAGTTTCCGGTTTGATGCGGACAAAGGGTTCTTCCTTAACGGTGTGAACATGAAATTAAAAGGCGTCTGCCTTCATGACGACGCCGGAGCACTGGGGGTTGCCGTCCCCGCCGATGTGTGGAAGAGGCGCTTAAAACTATTAAAAGCGGCGGGTGTCAACGCGATCCGCCTGTCACACAATCCGCATGCTCCCGAGCTGTACAACCTGTGCGACCGTATGGGTTTCCTGCTGATTGACGAGGCTTTTGATGAATGGGAGCTGGGGAAGCATAAATGGATCAAGGGGTGGAATGTCGGTACTCCCGGAACCGACGGCTACCACGAATATTTCGATAAATGGGCTGACAAGGATTTGCGGGATATGATCCTCCGCGACAGGAATCACCCCAGCGTAATTATGTGGAGCATTGGAAACGAAATCGATTATCCCAACGATCCTTATACGGATCCGATATTGAATACCGGCCGTTATCCGCAGATCTACGGCCAGGGATATCTCCCCAATCATCCTTCGGCAGATACTTTAGGAAAGATTTCAAGAAGGTTGGTAAAAGTAGTGAAGAAATACGATACCACGCGTCCGGTAACGGCCGCCCTTGCAGCCGTGGTGGTTTCCAATAAAGTGGGCTACGCTCAGGCTTTGGATGTCGTCGGTTATAATTATCAGGAATACCGGTATCAGGAAGATCATAAAAAATTCCCCGATCGCAAGATCTATGGAAGCGAAAACGGGATGACTTATGATGACTGGAAAGCAGTAAAGGATAATGACTTCGTTGCCGGGCAGTTTCTGTGGACGGGAATCGATTATCTGGGTGAAGCCGGCAAGTTTCCTCTGCATGCCAACACCGCAGGACTCCTCAATCTGGCAGGATTTAGGAAACCCGAGTATTACTTTCGCCAGAGCATCTGGACCAACAAACCTATGATTTATATAGGCACGACTTTACTGAAAAATAATCGGAGAGGAGGTTCAATATGGGCTCATAAAAAAGCAGATCCGGTATGGAATTATAAGCCGGGTGAGAACGTAATGGTGAACTGCTTCACAAATTGTGATGCAGCGGAGCTATTTTTAAACGGAAAAAGCCTGGGCAGAAAAAAACTGGCGGATTTTCCCGGACATGTTATTTCATGGAAGCTTCCCTGGCAACGGGGGGAACTGCTCGTAAAGGGATACAATAATCATACGGAAGTTTGTGAAGATACCCTGCAAACGTATGGTCCGGCATACAAACTGAGAGTTACGACGGATGTCCGCAAAATCAAAGCCGATGGCCAAAGCGTGGCACATGTCGTTGTTTCCGTGGTTGACCGGAACGGGGTGGTTGTTTATGACGCCGCCAACGAAATAACCTGTAAAGTAACCGGTCCCGGGAGATTGCTCGGATTGGAAAACGGAGATCCTTCCGATTCCGAAAGCTATGCATCCGATCATCGAAAAGCATATGAAGGGAAGCTGCTTGCTTACATCCAGTCTGCCGGCCGGCCGGGCGTAATAAATGTAATGATAGAATCCCCGGAATTAGGTAGTAAGTCAATAAAAATTATGGCTAAATGAGATTCATGAAGCAGAATTAATTTGGTTAGCAGCAGTCAGCCCCGATGGATCGGGGCGAATCAGGTATGTGCTGTGGGAAAGGATACGGCTCCTTTTTTATCCTCATTGCCTGATAGTAACGTTTGTCGAACACCCCTGTGGTCCCCTCGAGGGGACGGAATTGGAATTGCTTCAAAGGATAATTCCGGAATTAACTTTACCTGTGGTAACCATCAATTCGATTACCCACAGTATTCAACATAGAGTCATTAATTTTATTGAAGTATGCGCTTCACATTTTTCACGTTGTGTTGCATCTTTTGTGCAAATCTGTCGTTTGCCCAAACGTCTTCCGTCAAAATGATCCCCGTTGCCGATGCGTGGGCGGGTAACTCTGTGAATGCGGTAATCTTCCGGCATAATTCGATTACATCCTGGAAAAATATCCAGTATACCGCTTTCTACGATACCGGTGGCCATGTGGTTGTTGCCAAAAGGAAGCTGCCTTCAACACAGTGGCAGGTCAAAAAAACGAGATTTACGGGCAATGTCCGCGATGCGCATAACAGCATAAGTATCATGGCGGATGGTGCGGGTTATCTTCACATGGCATGGAACCAGCATAACAATCATCTCCATTATGTGCGCAGCGCCCATCCCGGATCGCTGGATTTTACAAAAGAAATGCCCATGACAGGGAATGAGGAAGATTATGTCACGTATCCTGAATTTTACCGGCTGCCGAATGGGGATTTGTTCTTCCTCTACCGGGAGGGAGGATCGGGAAACGGCAACCTGGTTATGAATTATTATGACACGAAAACCCGGCACTGGACCCAATTACACGATGACCTGATCGACGGGCAGGGCCGGCGCAGCGCGTATTGGCAATGTGCGGTTGGTCCGAAAGGCGTGGTTCACCTTTCGTGGGTATGGCGGGAAACGCCGAACGTGGCGACCAATCACGATATTTGCTATGCCAAATCTGAGGATGGAGGCAAAACCTGGGAAACCTCGTCCGGGAAGCCATATCATTTGCCTATCACCGCGGCCACTGCCGAATACGCCTGCCGGATCCCGCAGAACAGTGATCTGATCAACCAGACCTCCATGTGTGTCGGCCGGGAAGGTGATCCGTATATTGCCACATACTGGAGAAAGAAAGGCACAGACGGGCCTCAGTATTATCTGGTATATCATAAAGGAGGGAAATGGCATACTTCACAAATCAGCCATCGCAAAACCGGCTTTTCACTGGCAGGCATGGGAACGCGGCATATCCCTGTCTCACGCCCGCAGATTATGATCCGCAACAAGACGTTAATCATGGTTTTCCGTGACGACGAACAGAGTGATAAAGTTTCGGCAGCTATCAATAAAAACGCCGGAAGTGACGGATGGGAAATAAAAGATCTGAGTAAGGAAAATGTGGGGATGTGGGAGCCGACGTATGATATCGAACGCTGGAAGAAAGCCGGTATACTGGATCTTTTCGTGGAAAAGGTAGTACAGAAAAATGCAGAAGGAGTGGAAGACATCCCCCCGCAAATGGTGAAGGTGCTGGAATGGAAGCCGTGAAGGTCGAAGGAAAGACAGAGCGTCTCTTTTTTAGCCCATTGCCCCCCTGTAAGTCCCCTCAAGGGGGACGGATTGGCTTTTTCCCTCCCTTGAGGGAGGTGCAGGTGGGTGTTCCCCGATGAATCGGGACAAATCAGACGGATGCTGAGGGAAGGGCAGGATGCTTTTTTACCTGCGGCGGCTGGTTTAGGTGCTTGCCGGATCGGGCAACGAACGTATCTGGTTCGTTCTGCTAAATTGACATCAACCTTTTGTGCCGGACCTGCAGGGTCATAAATTTTTGGTAAAAATGAAGGCCCATCGGTTGTCGACTTTGAAATGAAGAAATACCGGAGACAGATATCATGAAAAAGCAGAGAAAAAGGAACCCGCAGACATATCCCGCTTCCTTCCGGCGGATAAGTGTTACCAATGGAAATGCGTCGCATTTTGGAGATGTTTTACATCCGGATGAAATTTCTCGCAACATAAAAAGAGGACCGGTGAATAAAATAAAAGCCCTGGTTCTGATTTTCCTTTACCTGTTGACGGCGGGCGTGGAAGCCGGTTTGGCACAGCCCTATCATGCTTTTCATCCCGGAAAGGTGTGGCTGGATGACAACGGAGTGCCGATTAATGCTCACGGCGGCGGTATTTTGTATTATGAGGGCACGTATTACTGGTTTGGAGAGCATAAAACCGCCGGGCGAAGAGGAAACAGAGCCTGGGTGGGAGTGCATTGCTACTCGTCAAAGGATTTGTATAACTGGAAGGATGAAGGGATTGCCTTGTCTGTCGTGAAAAACGATTCGACCAGCGAAATTGCCGCCGGATGCATCCTCGAACGGCCCAAGGTTATTTATAATAAGAAGACCAAAACCTTTGTAATGTGGTTTCACCTGGAATTAAAAGGACAGGGGTATCGGTCGGCCCGGACCGGCGTGGCAGTGAGTAAAAAAGCGACCGGTCCGTATAAATATCTGCGAAGCTATCGTCCGAATGCCGGGGAATGGCCGCTACATATTCGTCCGGAGCAAAAAGTGAAGAAACAGAACCCGGATACTATGAAATCCTGGACTCCTCAATGGCTGAAGGCGGTTGCAGACGGTATGTTTTTAAGGAGAGATTTCCGGAAGGGGCAAATGTCGCGCGATATGACTCTGTTTGTCGATGATGACGGAACAGCCTATCATATCCATGCCTCAGAAGGAAACGGAACCCTGGATATATCCGAATTAACGCCTGATTATTTGTCGTTTACAGGGCGTTATGTGCGGGTTTTGCCCGGACAATTTAATGAAGCTCCGGCCATGTTTAAGCACGATGGCAAATATTATCTGATCACATCCGGCACTACCGGATGGAAACCCAACCCCGCCCGGTTGGCAGTGGCAGATTCCATTTTTGGTCCCTGGAAGAAGCTGGGAAACCCCTGCATTGGTGAGGACAGAGAAACGACTTTCAATTCCCAAGGCACCTTTGTGTTACCCGTTCATGGCAGGAAAAATGCCTTGATCTTCATGGCCGACCGCTGGAATCCGCAGAATGCCATTGACGGGCGGTACGTCTGGCTGCCGATACAATGGAAAGAGGGAAAACCCGTGTTAAGGTGGAAGAACAGCTGGGGATTGGGAGTTTTCGGTAAGGATTCGGAATAAAATTCTTTTTCCCCGGGATACCGCGAGAAAAATTCATTCTCGTTCCCGACGTCCCGTTGGGAACGCCGCAAGTCCGGTTCTTATCCTCCCTTGAGGGAGGTGCAGGTGGGTGTCCATGGATCGGGGCAAATCAGGTGCATACTATAGGAAAGGAGGAGGTTCCTTTTTTGATCCTCGTTGCCTGATAGGGACGCTTGCCGGACACCCCTGTGGTCCCCTTGAGGGGACGGAAGAGGAAATGCATTTTGGTCCATTGGGATTTCTTTGAAGGATAATTCCGGAATCAACTTTACCCATGTAAACATCAATTAATTACTACGGTATTCAACATAGATTATGATTTTTTAAATAAAAATCATAATACATCATAATTTATTTTGTTATTTATCTTTTCATCCTAAAAACAAATAAATTTAATAATTCTTATTCCGGAGCATTGACATTCTTAAAACCTATTTGTAGAATATCCTTGTTAACGATAACAGATTAAAGCATGGTCGTATGCCGGAAATGTTATTTGTGAAATGCAGCAGCTGACTATGTAGACAGCCTGCTGGTGTATTGTCGATATGTCATTGATAAGCGTGCGTTTCAGAGGGTAGGGATATTTTGTTAACGATATCATACCATGCTGGATTCTCAGTAACCGTAAATGAGGACTAACTATGGAAAACAAATACGGACAACATGATTCGTTGTTCGGGGTTTTGAGGGCCGTGATCCTGATGCTGGCAGCGCTTTTTTGCGTTGTATTGCAGGCCCATCTCTCAATGGCTCAGAACAACTTTCAGGTAAACGGGGTGGTGACGGATGCCGGTACGGGGAGCACCCTGCCGGGAGTGAACATCCTGGTAAAAGGAACAAGTATCGGTACGGCTACAGACTCTAAGGGAAGTTTTACCCTTTCGGTACCCGATCCTGCTGATACCCTGGTATTTTCATATATCGGGTATATATCCAAAGTAGTGCCCGTTAATGGCCGGCATACCGTAAACGTAAGTTTGCAGTCTCAGGCTATCAAGGGCCAGGAAATGGTGGTTATCGGGTATGGGGTTCAGAAAAAGAGCGATCTGAGCAGTTCCATTGCCACGGTGAGTCCTTCTCAGATACAGACCAATTCAACGCTTCCCAACGTAGCCTCCGCCCTTCAGGGAACCACATCAGGGGTCTTTGTATCTCCATCCAACGGGGCGCCGGGTGCAGGTATCAATATCCGCGTACGGGGGACGAATACGCTGGGAGACAATAATCCCCTGGTGATTATAGACGGAGCACCGGGCGATCTGAATGACGTGAATCCTTCGGATATTGCGTCTATCCAGGTCTTGAAAGATGCCGCTTCTGCCGCTATTTATGGTTCGCGGGCTGCCAACGGTGTGGTTATTGTGACAACTAAAAAGGGCCAGGCAGGCCAGACGCACATAACGATTAAATCGTCCTACGGAGTTCAGTCGCCAACGGGAAGTATCCCGGTAGCCAATGCAGAACAATATGCCAAAATAGACAATGCATTGCATCTGACCACCGATGGTCAGGTTCCCGTATTCGACGCGCTGAAAAATCCGTCTTCATTGGGCAAAGGCTCCGACTGGCAGGACCTGATCTATAATCCGGCTCCGCTTTGGAAAGCGTATATGGGTATTTCGGGCGGACAGGAAAACAACACCTGGCGGGTGTCCGGCTCGTTCAACAAACAGAAAGGCATCGCCACGGATACCTGGTATCGTAAGGCGCTGCTTCACTATAATGGGCAGCAGAAAGCCGGACCGTTTACCTTTGGTGAAAGCATTAGTTTTAAAGATGAAAACGGACGAAGCCTTCCCGGCGGGGGAGATAAAGATCTGACCCAGCAGATTATATTGGCGCAACCGATCATTCCGGTGCACGATGCAAACAACGACGGCGGTTTCGGTGGCTCTCCGGCTTACCTCGCCACGCAGGCATGGAACCCGCTGGGGTTGATCGAACTGCAGAATAACACCTGGCATAATAGTGATCTTAGTGCCGTCGTCTATGGTGAACTGACTTTCCTCAGAAACTTTACGTATAAGCTGAACGCAGGTTATTCAGTGAATAACGCGTATAATAAGAATTACACTCCTACCTATTACATGTCTACCCAACGGCACGGGGACTATGCCTACCTGCAGGAGAAAAGAGGGCGCACCCACCATTGGCTGGTCGAGAACACCTTAAACTGGCAGGAACAGTTTGGGCGGCACAGCGTCAATGTGCTGGTCGGGTTTACCGCGGAGGAAGATCATTATCGCTATACACAGGGAACAGTGACGGGATTTCCGAATAATGATTTACAGGTGATTAATGCCACGACCGGCCATTCGATCGGCGCCAATGGAGAGGACGATCGCTGGGATCTCGTTTCCCAGTTAGGCCGGCTGATTTATTCCTATGCCGATAAATATTACCTCACAGCCAACGTCCGGCGCGACGGTTCCTCGCGGTTTGGTCCGGATAACCGCTATGGGATATTCCCATCGGCCTCGGTAGGCTGGCGCATAAGTAACGAATCGTTTTTCCGGCCGCTCAGATCGGTGGTTCCCAACCTCAAACTCCGGGGCAGCTATGGAGTACTGGGAAATGAACCCAACAACACCAATGAACCCTATAATGATGATTATGCTTACATCCCCACAATCGTCTATTCTACCTACTTCGGATATATATTTGGTGGGAATTTCCCGGCCGGGGCGGCTATCAACGCCTTTGCAAACACGGATGTGAAATGGGAAACCACGAAGGACCTGGACGTCGGTTTTGATATGAACCTGTTTTCCTGGTTCACTCTTACGGCCGATTATTTTATGGACAAGACCGATAATGTGCTGCTCCATGTGCCGATCCCGCCTTCGACAGGAACCAATACCGCTCCGCTGGTCAATACCGGAAAACTTCAGAACCAGGGCGTTGAGGTGAGCCTTACCTATAATTCCCCGACTTATGGCAATAAGTTTAATTACACGATCAGCGGCAATATCTCCACCGTACGGAACAAGGTATTGAAGCTGGGCTATGCCGGACAGATCATCTACGGAACGGCTCCGCATCGTTCTTCCACCGGAGCTATCAGCGCGGCCGAAGTGGGATATCCGATTGGAGCATTCTTCCTCAAACAGGCCGACGGCTTATTTCAAAGTCAGGCAGAGGTTAACAGCTGGAAAAATAAAGACGGCGACTTATTACAGCCTGCTGCAAAACCGGGTGATGTCCGTTATATAGATGTCAACGGAGACGGCACGATCAGTAATGCCGATGTTGCCTACAGCGGGAGTCCGTTTCCCGATTTCTCATACGGACTGAACCTGAGCGCTACTTATGGGAATTTCGATGTTACCTTGTTTCTCCAGGGTACCTATGGAAACAAGATGTTCGACACCAATTCCTGGATCATCAATCGCGGAACCCTCGACTACAACTTCGGCACGGATTTGCTGAACGCGTGGACGCCCGATAACACCGATACCAATGTGCCGCGGCTGACCTTTAATGATCCCAATCATAACTCGGATCCTTCTACCCGTTTCCTCTATGACGCAAGCTATCTCAGGTTTAAGATCGTACAAATCGGGTATACACTTCCGCAAAATCTGCTCAGCCGTTGGGGAGTCTCCAGGGTACGCCTTTTTGTCAATGGCAATAACCTGCTGACCATTACCAAATATCCCGGTTATGACCCCGGCTATTCGGGCGACGGGCTGCTGAATCGTGGATTGGATCAGGGGCTGTATCCGATCGCACGCACCATCAACGGAGGAATCGATTTAAATTTCTAAAAGAATTTGAGGTTAATGCAATGAAACGAAAAGAATTTCTTGGATTTCTGGGTACGGGCATGCTCGGAGGAGCAGCATTCCTCTCAGGATGCTCAAACCTTCTGGATCAGAACAATCCCAATACAGTAACACCGACCAACTTCTGGAAAACGGCCGCTGACGCCGATGCCAGTGTCACGGCTGTCTATCAGGTTTTCCTGGGTCAGAACTCAGGTACGGGGAGCAACAACTGGGCCGCCAGCGAAAACTGGTATCAGCGTATGGTGCCGGCCCTCTATCGATCGGACATCCTTGGCATCACTCATGATGTTCCGACCTGGTGGTCTCTGGCATTGTTCATCCTGACTTCAACCAACGACGTACCAGGCGGGCTGTGGAATCTGAACTATCGCGGAATCTTCCGCGCCAATCAGTCCATCCAATATATACCGGCCATAAAAATGGACGCTAACCTGAAAAAGCGGCTGATAGGCGAGGCCAAGTTCCTGCGTGCCTATTTCTATTACAGCCTTGTGACCAATTTTAACAAGGTACCGCTGATCACAACCGTACCGGAGTCGAGTGACGAATATTCGGTTCCGGGAGCAGAACCCTCCAAATCCTGGGCCCAGATCGAAAAGGATCTCACAGATGCGGCAGCCGTTTTACCTGCAACTTATGGCGCCGCCGATCAGGGACGGGTAACCAAAGGAGCCGCTCTGGGATTTCTGGGGAAGAGCCAGCTGTTTCAGAAGAAATGGAAAGATGCAGCAGCCACATTCGATCAGATTATTAAATCGAAAACGTACGATCTGATGTCGAATTACTGGGATGTCTTTCTTGAGGCCAATGACTTCAACCAGGAGTCATTGCTGGAAGTAAATTTTGCCGCAAATACCTTCAAGGGATGGAATGTGAACAATCCCCGCAACTACGAAGAAGCCCCTTCCGAGGCAGGAGGATGGTATGAGTGCTATCCGAACGAATGGCTCGTAAGTGAGCTGATGAAGGAAAAAACCACTTCCGGAGATCTGGATCCGCGGGTCTACGGTACGATCATCTGGCCGGGGAGTAATCTTAAGTATTACGGACAAACCTATGAGGAACTGTTCGGCGCCGGAGCTACCAAAACCGCCTGGCGGAAATACAACGACTCTGAACAGGATAGCCACCTGAAGGTTTATTCAGGGAAAAACACACGAGTGTTACGGTACGCAGATATCCTTTTGATGCAGGCAGAGGCGTTGGCCAACCAGGGAAATACTTCCGATGCCATAACCGAGATCAACAAGGTAAGAAGCCGCGCTCAATTGAGTCCGCTTTCATCGGGAATGAATAAAACACAGGTTCTTCAGGAAATCGAACACCAGCGGATCTGTGAACTTACCGATGAGGGCGGCCGCTGGTATGATCTGCTTCGCTGGGGCGGCAGTATCGACGGAAGCATGAGCATAAAGCAGAATCTGCAGGCTCATGGCGCCATTGGTGCGGATAACTTTGTGAAGGGGAAACACGAGTATCTTCCCATTCCTCAATCGGAAATGCAGACAAACACCAAAATAAAACAGAACCCGGGATATTAGGAAAGTGTCCCTTCCCTCCGACCGGGGAAGGAGTTGCCACCCATAGACCACCACCTCATTTTATCCCTTTAATGGGGTGGTGGCGGGTTTTTTAGGTTACAGGTTCTTCTCTCGTTCCCAACCTCCCGATGGGAATGCCACAAGTCCCCGGTTCTTATCCTCCCTTGAGGGAGGCGCAGGCGGGTGTTTGACACGGACTCAAATTCGGCGCCGTGTGCCTGGGATGGCTACAGGTTGCCGGCTGGAAGATTTGGTTGTTTTTCGGATTAATCATCAGTGCCCGGTTTGGATGCATGACAGACACCCCTGTAGGTCCCCTCAAGGGGACGTTGGGGGGGTATTGTCAGTTGTCAATAGTTAATGGTTGGTTGAATGTTACAGGTTAAGGTCAAAGTTGAGAATTAAGATTGAGAATGATTCTGAATAAGCTTGATAAGTGGGAAACCGATGAATAATCTCATTGACCATTGACCATTGACCATTGACCATTGACCACTCTCAATCACCCTTTCTCTTTCCTGCGGTATTCTGCAGGATAAACCCCCGTGACTTTGTGGAACAGGCGGGAGAAATAGTAGGGATCATTATACCCGGTCCTGCCTGCTATCTCCTTGATTTTGAGATCTGTCAGATCAAGGTACTGGCAGGCCTTTTGTATTTTCAGATGGATCAGGTAATCGACCGGGGAAGAGCCTGTTCTCTTCCGGAAAAGCTGTGAATAATAAGAAACAGAATATCGTGCCTCCCGCGCCAGATCGTTCAGGGAAATTTCCTCGTGAAGATGTTGCCGCATCCAGAGGATGGATTTTTCAACCGGATCGCGCGTTTCTTTTAACTTATTGTGTTTGTAAGCATCCGGATACAGAAATGATCCCAGAAAAGACCACAGGCAACTGTTGGCATACCCTATATTCTCCGCGCTGTAGCCGCGTTCCAGTGCCGAATACATCTCGTTGAAAATCTGCAGGCGCTCATCGATATGATATACCGGATAGTGAATCGGCTGCCGGCGGGATGAAGATCTCGGATGCAGCATGCCGGCTGTTTCTCCGTTGAAATGTACCCAGTAAATAGTCCATGGTTCATTGGTATCGGCACCGTAGCGATGAGGATGTCCTGCAGGAAGAACGCAAAAATCATCGGCGTGGACTTCGGTTCTTTTTCCATCAATTTCATACCATCCTATTCCTTCCACGCAGTAAATCAGAATATGCTGACGAATACCTTCCTTTCGTTCCCGGTAATGGAAACGGGCTCTTGGATAGTATCCGATGTCCGTTATTATCAATGGATTCGCAAACAAAACGGAGGTAATATGAGCCGTAATCTTTTCCGGAAGGACAATCATCTTTTGTCCTGCAAAGCCGTCCCTCTTCCGGAGTTCCGAAAACTTGTCCGATGCGATCAATCCTGTTTTCTTCATACCCGCTGCACTCACGATCCGGTGTTTTTAATAAGTGACAGGATTAAAATAAGATAATCCATCACTTTCCTCAAAAAGTCCATTTATGCATAATCATTCCGGTTTATCTTTGATAAGGTACCCTGGCAGATTATTCTTGCGAAGAATGGCAATGCCCTCTGCTGTCATGCAAACGAGGCGACGGCCGGCCTTGATAATCGGGGCGTTGTTCAGAGGCACCGGAGGACATTTTAAGGCATTTATCGTTATTAAGCACTTTGCAAGACCCGGTGTTCGTGGCAGGCGGGGTCCTCCTCATTCTGCTTTCGCAGGATGAATCAGAATGACAGGTAGTCATTGAACAAGGTTTACGGTTCCCTGTATAAAAAATGTCGAATGATGAAGAAGCGCTTCCAAAAATGAATTTATATTGTGATGAAAAGTAGTACTGAACCTGTTCTGAAGCAGTTCGAATCATATAACATGGGGTATATCCTGCTAATATCCCTCATTTCCGCTCTGGGAGGATTATTGTTCGGGTTCGATATTTCCGTGATCTCAGGTGCGATACCTTTTCTAAAGCCGGTTTTTAATCTAAGCGGAAGCAGTCTCGGATGGGCCGTAAGCAGCGCTCTGATCGGCTGCATCTTTGGCCCGTTTATCGCCGGCAGACCCAGCGACAGGTTCGGCCGCCGGAATATGCTTGTCCTTTGCGCGGTATTTTTGGGCGTTTCTGCGGTTGGCTCCGGACTGGCCCAATCGCTGACTTCTTTTTTTATCTACCGGTTCATCGGCGGGCTGGGAGTCGGCATGGCTTCTACATTGTCCCCCGTCTATATCGCCGAAGTTTCACCGGCCGATATTCGCGGTAAGTTCGTATCACTCAACCAGTTAACGATTGTTATCGGCATTCTGATCGCCTATTTCACCAATTACCTGCTTGCGGGAATCGGCCCGAATAACTGGCGCTGGATGTTCGCCTCGGAAGTGTTTCCCGCAATCATCTTCCTGGTTGCCCTCTTCTTCGTGCCAGAGAGTCCGCGCTGGCTCTATAAGAAGAAACGGGATGAGGAAGCGTTCGGAGTACTGAAAAGGATTGCAGGAACCGGGTATGCCGAAAAAGTGAGCCGCGAGATCAGGCGGACGCTTACCGATGAGACAAAAGGTTCGTTCCGGGAGCTTTTGCGTCCGGGTCTGCGCTTTGTGGTTGTCATCGGCATCATCCTGGCTATTCTTCAGCAGTGGTGCGGCATCAACGTTATTTTCTTCTACGCCCCGGTCATTTTTCAGAAAACGGGCATCGGCATCAGTTCCTCGCTGTTTCAGACCATCATAATCGGGGTGGTTAACCTGGTCTTCACCATTGTGGCGATGCGATTGATTGATAAGGTCGGCCGGAAACGGCTGCTGCTTATCGGCTCCGCGGGCATGGTAATCACCTACCTTCTTATCGGTGCCTGTTTCTGGTTCAACTTCCTGCACGGCATACAGGTGCTTGTCCTGGTTCTGCTGACGATCGCCTTTTATGCAATTTCACTGGCTCCGGTAGTTTGGGTGCTGATTTCCGAGATATATCCGAATCGCATCCGTGGCGAGGCCATGTCGGTCGCCACTTTTTTCCTTTGGGTGGCCTCCTTCGTGCTTACGCTCACCTTTCCCATTCTGCAAAAAAACGTCGGTGAGTCGTTCACTTTCTGGCTTTATGCAGGCATTTGTCTGCTGGGATGGGTATTTGTATGGCGTTTCGTGCCGGAGACAAAAGGAAGATCCCTCGAAGAACTGGAAGAAGAACTGACCCGGTCATAAAACCTGTGGAGGGTATCATGAAACAAGACATAACATTGTGTATCCGGACAATATTGGTCCTGCTGCTTATTGCGATTCAGAGTGAATGGGTACAGGCGCAGTCGGACGAAGTACCGAAACCGGGGAATCCGGATGTCATCTCCCTGAAAGGCATTTGGGGGTTTGAGCTGGATCCGCTGGACGAAGGAATCCATCAGCGCGGCAACTGGTACACGAAAAACCTGCCGGAAACGATCATGCTGCCCGGTTCAACGGATCAGGCCGGTCGCGGTTATAAAACGCATGATATGGTTCCCTGGCGGTTGAACCGCCTGTTTAAATACAAGGGAGCAGCGTGGTATTCGAAAAAAGTTTATATCCCAAAAAGCTGGGGGAATAAGGAGATTCAACTGTTTCTGGAGCGTACACACTGGAGCACGATCGTCTGGGTGAACGGACAAAATGCCGGCCGCAGGGTGAGTTTGTCAGTGCCGCATACGTATGACATCACCCGCTTTATTCATCCGGGGGCGGAAAATCTGATTATGATCCGCGTGGATAATGATTACCTCTACAACATCGGCTTTTACGCTCACGCCTATACCGAGGAAACCCAGACCAACTGGAATGGAATTATCGGGAAAATAGAGCTCCGGGCCAGGGATAAGTTGTATATCTCGGACATTCAGGTTTATCCGGATGTCGAAGATAAAACGGCCGATGTTAAACTTACGATGATAAATACGGAAAAGAAGACGGTCAGAGGTTCGGTGAGTCTGAGTGCGGTGAGTTATAACACGAAACGCCCTCAACAAATCCCGGAACAGTCGGTCGCTTTCGAAAGCAGCGATTCCCTGATTCAGGTTAACAAAGTTATTCAAATGGGGGATGATGTGCAGCTTTGGGACGAGTTTCATCCTGTTCTGTATCATCTTTCGGCGAAAATGAAGGCGACCGCTACAGGTCAAAATTATACCGACAGCACATCGGCCGGCTTCGGGATGCGCAGTTTCGGTACCCGTGGAACACAGTTCGTCATCAACGGACGGCCGACCTTCATCCGGGGAACGCTCAACTGTGCACCATTCCCGATCACCGGCTATCCACCGACCGATGTCGCCCATTGGAAGCGGATATTTAAGATTTGCAAAGAATACGGGCAAAACTCCATGCGCTTCCACTCATGGTGCCCTCCCGAGGCTGCTTTTGAAGCGGCCGATCAGATGGGGTTTTACCTGCAGATTGAAAATCCTTACTGGGATCCGAGGACTTGTGGAAGTGATTCGGCTACCAGTGCGTTCATTACCCGCGAAGCGAACCGGATTCTCAAGACCTACGGAAATCATCCCTCCTTTGCCATGTTCTGCGTGGGCAATGAACTGGGTGGTCCCAATGTGATTCCTTTCGTCACAAAGCTGGTGACTTCCTGGAAGAAAAAGGACTCCCGGCATCTTTATACCAGTTCGTCGGGTTATCCGATTATCCCGGAAAACGACTATGATAATGGCTACGGCGCACGTGCCCAATTGTGGGGACAGGGCCTGAAGGGCCGGTTCAATGCCGGTCCACTGAGCACAGATATGGATTACAGCAGCTATGTGAAGAAGTATTCCGTGCCCTATGTAAGCCACGAGGTCGGCCAGTGGTGTGTGTATCCTGATTTTAGTGAAATTCCTGAATATACGGGGGTGCTCAGAGCGTACAATTTCGAGTTGTTCCGCAAGTCGTTGCGGAAGCATCATATGCTTGATCAGGCGCGCGAATTTTTGATGGCATCAGGGAAATTTCAGGTGCTGGAGTATAAAGAAGAGATCGAAGCGGCCCTGCGCACGCCCCGTTTTGGGGGATACCAGCTTTTGGGTCTGCACGATTTTCCAGGCCAGGGAACGGCCCTGGTGGGCGTGCTCGACGTTTTCTGGCACCCCAAGCCATATGTGAATGCAGCGGAGTTTCATGAATTTCAATCGGCACATGTTCCCCTGCTGAGAACAGGTTCCTTTACCTGGACGACCGGCCAAACCTTCACGGGAACCGCTGAATTTGCCAATTACGGAGAAACCGGTCTTTCGGATGCCGTCATGCACTGGTCGCTGGCATATCCGGACGGCCGTGTTTTTGCCGAAGGGGATTTTCCCGAAACCGGCCTCCCTGCAGGACAGCCTACCAGGATCGGGAATCTGTCTGTCCCCTTAAATAAGATCAAAAGAGCCACTCGTTTGCGGGTTACCCTCTCGATAAAAGGAACGGATTACACCAATCATTGGGATATCTGGGTCTATCCGGCAAAGCTGAAGATGCCGCGTTTGAAGGGAGTAACCGTGGCACACGAATGGAACCAAAGCGTGAAACGTGCGCTGGAACGGGGAGGAAAAGTCCTGCTGATTGCTGATACCGTAGCCGTGAAATCCAATATTCCACCCGGTTTTTCCGGCATCTTCTGGAACACCAACTGGACCGACGGTCAGCCGCCGCATACGCTCGGCATCCTTTGCGATCCGCAGAATCCGGCTCTGGCCGACTTTCCGACACAGTATTATTCTAACTGGCAATGGTGGGATCTGGTAGCTCACTCGAAGCCGATGGTCCTGGATCGGATGCCGGGAAACCTGACACCAACAGTACAAATGATTGACGACTGGAATCAAAATCACAAGGTCGGGCTGGTGTTTGAGGCAAAGGTGGGCAGAGGCAAATTGCTGATGACCAGCATTGATCTGCAGCACGATCTGAACCATCGTCCGGTAGCCCGCCAGATGTTATACAGCCTCGAAAACTATGTAAACGGCGACCGGTTTCAGCCAAAAATATCCGTCACTCCGCAAATGGTAGAGCAGCTTTTTGGGAATGATATAATACAGCACAAATAATCGTTGGCAGTCTTTCTTACCTCCGATTATCGGGGCAACGTTTTTTCTTATGCATTCTCCATAATTGAATTTCCCTCTGTGGTTCTTCGAGGTTCCCGGAGTCCTTTGTGTTCCCCGAAAAGGTTACACAGAAGGCATGGAGATTTACACAGAGAACCACAGAGGATCATCTTATGAATCTTTCTGGGTTATACAATGCCGTTCCGTATTTGTGATCTTAGCGATCCTTTGCGGCCGTTGTGGTTTATTCCTCCTGCTGTGAGATTCTCCATGGTTAATAAGGTTTTCATGGAAAATGATGTCTGGGTCTGTTTGTGGCCTGATAAATAACAACGATTTAGCAAAAAAATGAGCGATACAAAACAATCCATTGAATCTTCCGTACATATTTGGGAAGAAATCGTCAAAATACCGACATACCGGATTGGAGAGCCTGATAAAAATCCCATGTTTTTTGAAAAACGGGTATATCAGGGCAGTTCCGGGAAAGTGTATCCCTACCCGTTTTATGAGAAGATATATGACGAGAAATATGAGGAAGAATACCGGGTTGTCTTCCTGGAGAACGAATACATCAGGCTGATGGTGATGCCGCAGTTCGGCGGGCGCATTCAGTATGCTTACGACAAGACCAATAACTATGCGTTCATTTACCACAACCATGTCATAAAGCCGGCGCTGGTCGGGCTAACCGGACCATGGCTTTCGGGGGGGATTGAGTTTAACTGGCCCCAGCACCATCGTCCCGGCACGTTTCTTCCGGTGGATTACAAGCTCGTCGAAAATGCAGACGGCAGTAAATCCGTCTTGCTGGGAGAGACCGAGCGTATGTCGGGGCTCAAGGAAGTCCATGCCGTAAGCCTGCATCCGGGAAAATCGTACATTGAAATATCGGTACATATTTATAATGATACCCCATTGCCACAGACATTTCTCTGGTGGGCCAACCCGGCTGTTCCGGTAAATGAAAACTATCAGTCGGTTTTTCCGCAGGATGTTCATTTTGTGGCCGACCATGGGAAGCGGGATGTCTCCCGGTTCCCCATAGCTACGGGTACTTATTATGAGATGGATTATTCGGATGGTGTTGATATTTCATGGTATAAAAATATTCCGGTACCGTCCTCTTATATGGCTCTTTCGTCGAAATATAATTTTGTGGGAGGCTATGATCACGGCAAAAAGGCGGGGATGTTGCATGTAGCCGACCATCACATCTCTCCGGGGAAGAAGCAATGGACCTGGGGCAACGGTGATTTCGGAAAGGCGTGGGAACGAAATCTCACAGATCACGACGGCCCTTATATCGAACTCATGACCGGAGTATATACGGATAATCAACCCGATTTCAGCTGGCTTCATCCTTTTGAAAACAAATCGTTCACCCAGTATTTTTATCCGTACCAAAAGCTGGGGGTAGTCAAAAACGCCTCCCGCGAAGCCGCCCTGAATTTGGAGTTTGACGGCGGTTCTGCAAAGATTAAAGTTCATACGACCGAAGCATTTGATGAATTGAAAGTGTTGCTGAAGCATGACGATAAGGTGCTCTTCGAAGAAACAGCCTCAATTGAGCCGGGTAATCCGTTTGTTGCGGAAGTAAAACCGGATCAGGATATAGACGAGACCGGACTTAAACTGACGGTGGTCACCAAAGAGGGCCGGGAGCTGGTTTCATGGTCGCCTGAACCGGAGGAGGAAACCGAACCGCCACAACCGGCCCAGGCGATACCTCTTCCCGGAGAAATAGATTCCACGGATAAGCTTTACCTGGCGGGGCTTCATCTCGAACAATATCGCCACGCTACCCGCGATCCCGATTCGTATTACCTGGAGGCCCTGAAACGGGATCCCGGCGACGTGGACAACAACAACGCATACGGCCTTCTTCTGCTCAGAAGAGGTGCAATCCGTGAGAGTGAAGCCTGTTTCCGCCGGGCGCTTGCCACCCTGACAGGACACAATCCGAATCCTTATAAAGGAGAGCCGTTTTATAACCTGGGAGTCGCTTTGTTCCTGCAGGAGCGTTACGAGGAAGCATACGACTGGTTTTACAAGGGAACATGGAATGACCACTGGAAAGCCGCCTGCTTTCTGTATCTGGCTCGCATTGAATGCATCCGGAGGAATTTTGGCCGGGCGCTGGAACATATTAATGAGTCGCTCAAATCGAATGTACAGAACAATAAGGCATGGAACCTGAAGGCAGCGGTGCTCCGTAAATCAGGGAAAACGAAAGAGGCACGCAGGGCAGCCGAAAAGGCATTATCTCTCGACGCCCTCAATTACGGTGCGATGAACGAGCTCTTGCTGAACCCGGAATCGCCTGATGAGGAAAATAATGACAAAAAACAGGCGGAGTTCCTGAATACCTGTTTGTCAAGAGATGCCGCCAATTATCTGGTACTCGCCGAAGAATATATGGATGCCGGGATGTTTGAAGAAGCCGGTACCATACTGCAGCCGGCGCTGGAAACGATAGTCCGGCAGAAGAGCCCTTTGGTCCATTATTATCAGGCCTTTTGCATATATCATTCGGGTAGGAAGGATGAGGCTGCAGCGCTTATAAAAAAGGCCGATACGATGCCGCCCGATTTCTGTTTTCCCAACCGTCTGCGATCCATTGGTGTTCTCGAACTAGCGCAGCGGCTGTACCCTGAAGGTGCACGTGCGTCCTATTATCTCGGCAATCTTCTGTACGACAAAAAGCGGTATGATGAGGCGATCGAAAACTGGGAAAGATCACGCGATCTGGATAATAAATTCCCCACTGTTCACCGTAATCTGGCTATCGCTTATTACAATAAGCAACAGGATCCTGAAAAGGCACAAGTCTCGCTGGAAACGGCTTTTTCCCTGAATGAAAAGGATGCACGCGTCTTTTTTGAACTGGATCAGTTGTACAAAAAACGAAATATCTCCCCTGAAAAGCGCCTGAATAATTTGAATAATCATCTTCCCTTGGTGGAAACCCGTGACGATCTTTACCTGGAGCGTGTGATGTTATATAACCTGCGCGGCGACCATCAAAAAGCGGCGGATTTGCTGGCTGACCGGAAATTCCATCCCTGGGAGGGCGGCGAGGGTAAAGTGACCGGACAGTATGTGCTGGCTCACGTGCAGCTGGGACGAAAATATCTGGAAGAAAGTAATTATGCAAAGGCGATTGACGAGCTGAAGAAAGCGCAGGTTTATCCCGAAAATCTGGGAGAGGGGAAGCTGGAAGGCACCCGTGAGAATGACATCCATTATTATCTGGCATGTGCATACGAAAAAACGGGCGATGAGCAATGGGCGTCAAAATATTTTGGAAAGGCGGCAGAGGGTGATTACAAGCCTTCCATGTCGATGTACTATTACGACAAGGCCTCCGACATGATCTTTTACCAGGGACTTGCGCTTCAAAAAATGGGCCGGGATGCCGAAGCCCATTCAGCATTCAGGAAACTGGTGGAATATGGACAGGCTCATCTCCCCGACAAGATCATGATTGATTATTTCGCTATTTCACTACCCGATTTCCTGGTATTTGACGAGGATCTGAACACTAAAAACAAGATAAACTGCCACTACCTGATGGGACTGGGCTACCTGGGTCTTGGGAAGGTGGGAAAGGCACAGGATGAGTTCCGGAACGTTTTGGCACTGGATGTTAATCACATTCAATCGAAGATTCATCTGAAACATAACTTGCAGCCGCGACAGTGAAGCTTTTTCCAAAACTCTCCAAAAGTTCTGAACTTTTGGAGAGTTGGCGGTGCCCGGAACCGTAGGAGAAGCGGTTTTCGATTTCCGAATATTCCTTCTCAAATCTCAAATCATCACTCCTTGTTCGTATATCAGTCAACTTTTTACCTCCCCCTGTTCCTAACGAGGCGTTGGGAACGAGGGGTAAATTCCCCTGAAAAGGGGTTGACAAACGATCATTCATAGCACATCTTTATTCATTGACCATTGACCATTGACCATTGACCATTGACCATTGACCATTGACCATTGA
>CAZNHE010000022.1:22045-35504 GCA_964572735.1 uncultured Chitinophagales bacterium
ATTGACCATTGACCATTGACCATTGACCATTGACCATTGACCATTGACCATTGACCATTGACATTTCTCTCATCATTCACTTGCAATTATAAGAACAAGTTCTTAAATAGTATGTTATCGATAACATACATTAATGTTCATCCCATTTTATTGTTATGCACAAACATTCTATAATGATTTCCGCTAAAGTTTCGGCATTTGTCATCCTGGTAGCGCTTTTTGGAATTTCGTCCCTGTCTTCGGCTCAGGATAGAGGCGGGAAACTGCCTGACTGGGAGAATCCCCGGGTCATCGGCATTAACAAGGTGCCGCCTCATCTGAGCTTCATGCATTATCCGGATCGCGCCAGTGCGCTTGCCGATTCAAACACGGCAATGGAGGGTTTTCACACCCCGTTTTATAAGTCACTCGACGGGCAGTGGAAATTCCACTGGTCGAAGAATCCGGCGAGCCGGCCGAAGGATTTTTATAAAACCGGTTATGATGTCAGCCAATGGTCGAATATCCGTGTGCCGGCAAGCTGGCAGACCGAAGGTTTCGGCAAAGCGATTTACCTGAATTCACGCTATGCATTTCAGCCCGACAGCCGCAAGCTGCATCCTCCGCGTGTTCCGCAGGATTATGATCCGGTGGGTTCCTACCGGACCACGTTTACCGTACCGGGAGATTGGAATGGACGCAGTGTTTATATTCATTTCGGAGCGGTAAAGAGCGCATTCTATATCTGGGTGAACGGCGAGAAGGTCGGGTACAGTGAAGGCAGCCTGACTCCGGCCGAATTTAACCTGACGCCTTACCTGAGAAAAGGAAAAAACGTACTGGCGGTCGAGGTGTATCGTTTTTCAGACGGCTCTTACCTGGAAGATCAGGATATGTGGCGGCTCAGCGGGATTTCCCGTAGTGTGTATTTGTATTCGACGCCCAAAGAGCATCTGGCGGATTTCTTTGTGAGGGCCTCCCTCGATGACCGCTATCAGGATGGATTGTTACACATCACGGCCAAAGTTCGCAACGGAACCGACAAATACCTGCATCCCGCACATCTGGATGTATATCTGTATGACGGACATGGAAAACAGATTGGCGATGGTCCCATCCTGAGCGGACGAACAGACACGGCTCTGCCGGCAGGTACGGAGGGCGTGGTCGATCTGAGAGATACCCTGAAAAATGTGCGCCGATGGACTGCCGAAACCCCCAATTTGTACACCGTCGTACTGGTACTGAAAGATTCAGATGGAAAGGTATTGGGAGCTGCCCGCTCAACAACAGGATTCCGCACTATTGAAATCAAAAACGGAGAACTGCTGGTAAATGGCGTATCGGTCAAGCTGAAAGGAACCAATATCCACGATCATGACCCCCGGCACGGCAGGGCAGTGGATCTTAAATGGATTCTGAAGGATGTTAAACTGATGAAGGAAGGAAACCTCAATACGGTCCGATTCTCACATTATCCTCATGATCCCCGTTATTACGCGCTTTTCGACAAATACGGGATGTATGTGATTGATGAGGCAAATCTTGAGTCGCATGGTATCTCGTTTCATAAGAACCTGCTGCCGGGCAGTGATCCCAAATGGACCCATGCGGCTCTCGACCGCATGGAGCGGATGATCGCCCGTGATAAAAATCATCCGTCGGTAATCATCTGGTCGCTTGGGAATGAAGCGGGTTACGGAACGAACTTTGCTCTTATGGCCGCTTATGCCCGCACTGTCGATCCTTCCCGCCCCATCCATTATTCGCAAATGAACTGGATCGCGGATATGGACAGTTACATGTATCCTACTCCCAAAGAGCTGGTCAGGTTGGCGAAATCAACAACAAAACCGGTATTCATGTGTGAGTATGCTCACTCAATGGGCAACTCAACCGGTAACATGAAGGATTATTGGGATATCATCGACAGTCATAAGAATTTGATCGGAGGTTGCATCTGGGACTGGGTCGACCAGGGGCTTTACAAAAAAGATGCTCAGGGCAGAATGTTCTGGGCTTATGGCGGCGATTATGGAGATGAACCAAACGACGCTAACTTCAATTGTGATGGGTTTATCCTCCCGGACCGTGTCCCACAACCCGCGTATTATGAGATCAAACATGTCTATCAGTATGTAAATTTTCACCCTGTGAATCTGTCAAAGGGACAACTGGTAATTCAGAACAGCTATTTTCATTCCGGTTTGGAAAGATACAGTATCAAATGGTCGCTGATGGAAGACGGCAAAGTGATTCAGGCAGGTGTAATCGATACACTAACAACTCCGGCAGGTGGATGGGCACGCCTGACTCTGCCGATTCACAAGCCGCATCTGGCAGCGGGGCGGGAATATTGGCTGGACCTGAGTGTGCATCTGAAAAAAAGCTGTTTTTGGGCTGATAAAGGATTTATGGTTGCCTGGGATCAATTCAAAATGCCCTGGACGAAGGTACCGGCTGCCGTAGTCGATTTGGATGGAATGAAGCCGGTACAAGTGGATCAATCGGACGGATCAGTGATTGTGAGCGGCGGCGGCTTTCAGGTGAGTATCAATAAAAAAGATGGTTCTCTTGAAAAGTACACGTGGAAAGGCCATGAATTAATCAGCGGCCCGTTACAGCCCAACTATTGGCGGGCGCCGACCGACAACGACATTGCCGGCTTTCGCCTTCGCCGGACGAAGTCCGCTATGGCGGACAAAGTCCGCGGGTCTCTGGATGCCTGGAAACAGGCCGGTCCCGGTCGCAAGGTTACTGATGTAACGGTGGATAAATCTCATCCAAAAGCGGCGGTGATCACGGTGCAGGGCACTCTGCCGGTGGGTAAAACGACCTGGCAGATGGTGTACACGATTTATGGAAACGGTGCAGTGAAAGTGGATCAGACGCTGACGCCCATAGGAGATGTACCGCCCGATATTCCTAAAGTGGGAACTGAGCTGCGTATTCCGAAAGAATATGGCACGATGAGTTGGTATGGCCGCGGCCCCTGGGCGAACTACATGGATAAGAAGAGCGGTGCCGATGTCGGCCGGTATTCCGGCGCGGTCGACAGTCTGTGGACCGATTATGTGCGTCCGCAGGAAAACGGAAACCGGTGTGATGTCCGCTGGGTGGCATTCACGAATAAGGATGGTGACGGACTTCTGGCGGTGGGGAATCCGACGCTAAGTATCAGCGCATGGCCCTATACGCTTCAGGATCTGGAAAAAGCAACGCACATCGACGATCTGCCCGTGCGCAATAACATCACCGTGAACCTGGATTACAAGCAAATGGGCGTCGGCGGAGTCGATACCTGGACACCCAAAGCCCGGCCCATGCCGCAATACCGTTTGCCGACAGGCAAAGATTACCACTATTCCTTCTATCTGCAACCCTATTCCAGATCAATGGGATCAATGTCGGACGTATCCAACAAGGGGTTGCCTGACATGTAATTATTGATGATAATAGTCCGGTGGAACGAATGGAAAATGTGGTCCGACAAAAACATGAAAAAGAAGAAAAGGAGCTAAAAATGCTGAAGGGTGTTAATTACGTGCAAAAAGGCGGCGTCTCAACAGGGGGTTCGATGATGCTAATGCTGATACTGATACTTATCGCAGGTGTCTGCCAGTCACTCTCCGCCCAGCCGGTGGTACGCAGCCGTGATTTCCTAAATGGAGCAAATGCAGAAAATGCCAAATGGGATAACGGGCTGGCAAGAACCCCGCCGATGGGCTGGAACAGCTGGAATCACTTCGGTTGCAATATCAACGAAAATATCATCAAAGAAACAGCCGATGCCATGGCTTCTTCGGGGATGAAGGATGCGGGATATCAATATATCGTGATCGACGACTGCTGGATGGACACGGTAAGAACATCGGACGGGCGGCTTCAAAGCGATCCCAAACGATTCCCACACGGCATCAAATGGCTGGCAGATTATGTGCACAGCAAAGGCCTGAAATTCGGTATCTATTCTTCAGCAGGAACCAAAACCTGCCAGGGACTACCTGCAAGCCTTGGACACGAGAAGATTGATGCCGAAACCTTTGCAAGCTGGGGCGTTGATTATCTGAAATACGATAACTGCTACAACCAGGGCCTCCCGCTCATTGAACGTTATACGGCGATGCACAACGCATTGAAAGCCACGGGCCGTCCTATTGTTTTCAGTATTTGTGAATGGGGACAGGAAAGCCCGTGGGAATGGGCACCGAAACTGGGCAACCTCTGGCGCACGACCGGTGACATACGCGACAACTGGAAAAGCATGATGTTTATCCTGGATCAGCAGGTTGGGCTTTACCGGTATGCGGGTCCCGGGCACTGGAATGACCCGGATATGCTGGAAGTCGGCAACGGCGGGATGACGAACACCGAGTACCGGACGCACTTCAGCCTCTGGTGTATCCTTGCTGCCCCGCTTATTGCAGGCAATGACTTGCGCCACATGAGCCAGGAGACCCTGGATATTCTCACCAATAAGGAGGTCATCGCTGTCGACCAGGATCCGCTCGGGGAAGAGGGACATAAAATCGTCGACCAGGGAGACCAGGAAGTATGGGTGAAAAAAATGTCCGACGGAAGCCACATCGTATTACTCCTGAACCGGGGAGACGATTCCGCTGTGATGACCACGAATGCACAAGCCGTCGGGCTGCCCTCCGCTTCCTCATATAAAGTCCGGGATCTCTGGAAACATAAAGACAGCAAAACAAAAGAATTAATTCGGGGATTTGTTCCGCCGCATGGTGTAGTGATGGTTCGCGTATGGGCGAATAAATAACAGAGAATGCCGATATAATTTTGTCGAAAAGGGCGGCCGGTCATTGCCGCCCTTTTCGTTTTGATGAAATGATTCAAAAATTATTTTATTATGACACCCTGAACAGGAACGATAACCGGATATAATTTTCCCGGCGCCGGGGGCGCTGCCCAATTCAGATCTTCCGATAAAAGATGAATATCCTCTGCAGGAAAACCGATGGTAAGTACAGGAAAGGACACATCCTGTGGCTGTTTCTATTATTTCCGGCAATCCTGAATGCACAATCGATGGTCTCGGTTTGCTACTCCCCTGAATCGATGGATTTTCTGGGGCATCTGAGATACTATTCAAAACTGGATTTCGAATTCTCCCAAAAGCTTTATGATTATAGATCGTTTACTTACGAGCCTGCAGTCCGCTTATCATTCCTGAATTTTCATGAAGACGGACGAAAAGGGTATACCGATCGTTATGGAGTGCCGCCGGGCCCAAACTTCTGGTGTATCGGAGTTGTTCCACTGGGCTTTACTGTCCGTTTATTTCATTCACCGGTTTATGCCGATGGAAGTATCGGTGCGGCCTGGTTCCCCAAGAAATTCCCAAATAGCGATGGCCGTAATATCAATGCGTTACTTGAAGCGGGGATACATGTCAAAATATGGAAGACGCTATTGCTCGGATACCGGTTTTCCCACATCTCCAATGCCTGGACCGGCCGTGTCAATCCGGGCCTGGATTCCAGTATGCTTTCTGTAGGAATTGTCCTCAGATAAAATTCAGAGCGGCAGATTGACGTTCATTACATCCATGGCCAGTTCGTACCGGGCAACAGGCGTGGAATGCCGAAAGTCGTTCACGCGGATGATATCCGGACTCAGTAATGATAATCCAAACCTGGAGCCGGTATGTATTTTAATAAGTCCCGGGGCGCTATCGGACAGGCGATAATGCCCGAACCGGGAAGCATGAGGAGATTTGCTCAGCACCAGGGCATCCACCACACCAAAAGCAAAGCCCGCCCACACGCCGATACCGGCACCGTAACGTAATCCGTCGGTGACTTCACTGTTTGCGATAAGGCTAATAGCCATTCCTGCCAATGTGCCGGTGGCTCCTCCGTAAAAAGTATCTGCAAGGACCAATGTAGCCGAATTACCGGCAACATTAAAAGTACCGTTCACACTGTAAGGGGTATTCAATTGCATTTGAGACATATCATAAAAGCCGATGCCCAGGCCATACAATGTTCCGAACCCCACTCCAAAGCGCATGGGACCCAGGTCGGTGCTATTGTTCAGCAACATGGTCCCGCCGCCAAGGAGGGCGCCGTTGAAAGCACCGATGAACGTATCCGACAGGACCACTTTCAGGGCCTGTGCCTGTGTGCGGGAAAATGGAACCAGCAACACGGTTAATAACAGGAATGCAAATAATAGTTTTTTCATAATCGTCTCATGCAGATGATAAATGACCTCTAAAATATCAAAAGCTACGGGAATAATCTTTCCATTAAAAAAGGAAACCTCACATCAATATATAACAGGCTACTAAAAGGTTCTGCAAAACCGTTCTTTTACCCAATATCGGTATCATACCGGATTTGTCCGGCTCATGTTTCGATTTTCTCTTTATGGGGATTTTTCCATTTGCAAAGCAGGTATTCCCGGAATCATCCTGGGCAGAATTGGCAAAACCATGAGGCCGGCATAGGCTTCCATTAACAACTAACCAACGACTAACAAGTCATACAATCACCGGGGGCGGATGCCGCGAAACCAGGCCAGGACGAACAGGTAAGTGCCGTAGATCATTAATGGATGTTTTAACAGGCTCATCCGTCACGATCCGTCCTTTCTGTATTTGAACATTGTTCGAAAGTGTCGGCTCAGAGAAAGAATCGGGAACCTATATGGGCCTGCCGGTCAGATGATTTTACGCATCCGGGCCGCCTGTATTTGTTTCGCATTGTATATAAGATTATAAGACATGATCATAGGAAGTTTTTTTGGAGGAATGTGTTTATTTTACAGAACATGTTAACGTGAACCTCATGCCGTATTCGGGGGTTCGTTTCCCGGCAGGTGCATTTCGACACTATGTGAGCATAATGAATCACGAACAGTATCCTCTCATCATCCGGATAAATTTGATAATAGCACAGAACTTTACATTAAATCATTAAAATTTGGCAGACAGAGTAACCATAAAGGAGGTCGCGCAGGCGCTGGATTTGTCGATCATGACGGTTTCCAGGGCTCTGAATAACCGCGAGAACGTCACTCAGGAGACCAGGAAGAAGGTGCTGGACATGGCCCGGAAGATGGGTTACCGGCCTAACCACATTGCCAAGAGCCTGGTGCTTAACAAGACGTTTTCCATAGGTGTGGTAATCCCGGAGATTGCACATTCGTTTTTTCCGGAGGTAATCCGCGGGATCGAGGATGTAACATATAAATCGGATTATCAGCTCATATTTACGCATTCGGCGGAAGATCAAACGCGAGAACGGAAGGCACTGGCTGCTCTGGAAGCCAAGCGCGTAGACGGTATCCTTATCTCTTCGACCGCCCGTTCGAGCGAAGCATACGCTCCTTATAAAGAGCTGATCAGTTCGGGGGTGCCGGTGGTGTTCTTCGATCGCTGTATTTATAACATCGGAGCCAGTTGTGTAAGCATGAACGATGTGGAAAGTTCGTGCGAGATTACCGAACACCTGATCGGGCACGGCTACACCAAAATAGCCCATCTCAGCGGTCCGCCTCAGGTTTCAATTGGGAAGAAACGTTTGGATGGTTTTCTGAAGGCACTTGAACGACACGGTCTTCCATTAAACGATGAATGGATACAGGAGGCCGGCTTTCAGGAAAAAGGAGGATATGACGCCATGATGCACCTGCTTGAACAATCGGGTGAGAACCGCCCGGATGCCGTGGTGGCGGTTAACGACCCGGCAGCCTTCGGAGCCATGCAGGCAATCATTGATCACGGCCTGAAAATTCCTGATGATATCGCCATTGTCGGGTTTACGGACGACATCCGCGCAAGGCTGATGCCCGTACCATTAACAACCATCCGTCAGCCCGCCTACGAAATGGGAAGGGCAGCAGCAGAGAAATTGATCGCGATTATTGATCATAAAGATGAAGATGTGGAAGAAATCGTCATCGATAGCCAGCTTATTACACGGCAATCCTGCGGCTGCAACAGGCTTACCGGGTAACAATCCCCGGCAGAAAGGAAGCACCGGATATTTTCAGCCGGTCATTCTTCCGGAAGGACCGGCGCGGGAAATTGATCGACAGGATGATCGTCCCCCAGCTTGAGATGATACATGCAGGCATGGCTGCCATCGGGAATATAAGCAACACGCTCAAGCGTTGAAGAGAAAAACTCCTGCAGGAAGCGGGCCTCGAGCTTGCAGGGAAGATGCGTTTCTTTTACCGCGTCGGTGAACGGACAGTTACATTCCTTGATAACGATAGTGTCTGTTCCCTCTATGTGGATGTCCGGCATGAATCCCTGTTCTTCAAGAAACTCACGGAGTATCCGGGACTTTGCTTCCAGGGTCGGAGGATGCAGGCTCGCCAGCCGGCGCTGGATCTCGTCCTTTCTTTTTTGCCAGAAATCTTCAAAAAAGGCAGAGAGTAACTCATCATTTCCATGCTCATTCAGATAATACAGCAGGGAACGGAGTAACAGTCCGTCACCGGAAGGAAAGAGCTTATGACCCGTTTCCGTCAGTTTGAAAACCAATTCCGGCCTTCCCCGGCCTTCCCGCTTTGTGGAGCGCTGCAGGTAGCCCTCGTACTCCAGATTAGTGAAATGCTCACGAAGAGTCGTACGCGAAAGTCCGGTCCATTCAGCGGCCTGATTCAGAGTCAGCTCACCGTTTCTTTTGATGAGATTCAGGAGTCCTTTTCTGGAATCAGATTGCTTCAGCATTACGGGCGCGTGATTAGATATTAGTTTGTCCATTTAACCAATAATATCAAAAATTCAAAAAAATTATATTTGTAACGTATAAAACCGATTTAATATTTACAAGTAATTCTTGAATTCCTATATTTGGAAACGGCCCGGACCTTTCCGCAAAAACGAGAAAACAAGTACCTGTCAGACAAGGAATCATATCATGAGTGAACAAACGATAAAAGAACTTGACGTGAGAATCATACCGCCACGCGATAAGCATTCTTCCATTTTCCGTACTTTTGATGCACTGGACGAAGGCGAGGCGTTCGTCATTATTAACGATCATGATCCCAAACCGTTGCGCTATCAGTTTGATGCAGAGCGTACCGGAGAATATTCGTGGGAATATGAAGAAAGCGGGCCGGAAGTGTTCAGAGTCCGCCTGACCCGCATCAAGGCAGCTCCGGAAGGAGTTGAGCGGGATCTTCCCGGCGGCGGCTGCGGAGGCCACTGAACGTTGTGGCTGAATTCTGATAACGAATCCCAATTCCGAACAGACTCTTTGGGAGGGATTGTTTATAATTCAGGAAACAGCATTTAGGATTTACCATCATGGTGGAACAGAAAACATCAAATGAAGTCACCCCTGCCCAGGTAGCACACCGGCTGAAGCTGGTTCTCGATCCGGAAGTGGGGCTCAACATCGTGGATCTTGGATTGATCTACGGGATAGACTGCCGCGACGCCCACGTTACGGTAACCGTTACCATGACGAGCATGGGCTGTCCGATGACTCATTTTATCCGGATGAGTATTGAGAACGTATTGTCGAAAATGCCAAACGTTCAAAAGGGAGACATTGAGCTGGTATGGACGCCTGCCTGGTCGATGGAAATGATTAATCCGGATGTAATGCGCCGCCGGCGGGTGCGTCCGCCACGATACTGATCCGCCCCATGAAGAAGCTGCAAATCCCGGCAATCCTGTTTGCAGTGCTTTCACTCTTCAGCGGAATATGGGGCGGCCTTTCCCGTATGGGCCTGTCGCTTGATGTCCCGTCTCCTACTATGATCGTATTTCACGGGGTGTTGATGGTCAGCGGCTTTCTGGGGACGGTTATTACGCTGGAACGTTCTGCCGCCCTGGAATGGGGACCGGGGTATTTCTTTGCATTGCTTTCAGCTTTAGGAGCCTTTATCGTGGGCGCTGGCTGGCTGGTCGAGGCAGGAATCGTCATGGTTGTTCTGGCAGGAGCAGGGTTGCTCGGTATGTACATTTATATCCTTTTCCGGCAGCCGACCTGGCACACATTCATTATGGCTGTCGGAGCTTTGCTCTGGATTCTGGGATCCGTTTTTTGGTATCAATCCTGGCCCTTTGCGTATACGGCCGATCTATGGGCGGGCTTTCTGGCTCTTACCATCATTGGGGAACGAATCGAATTGTCGAGGCTGGTACAGACCGGAGGACGTCAAAGAAGCCAGGCAGGTATTTTGTCTGTCCTATATGCGGCAGGCCTGATCGTGCAGATCAAATGGACAGGCGTGGGTGTGTACATTTCCGCTTTGTCACTGATTATTTTGGCACTTTGGCTATTGAAGAACGACCTTGCAAGGATGACGATCCGACAAACGGGACTTCCGCGCTTCATGGCATTTTGCCTTTTGTCAGGTTTTTTCTGGTTAATTATTGGAGGGGCGGTTAGTATTTGGGATTTTTATGGTCCCGATCATTTACTTTATGATGCATATCTTCATGCCATCTTTCTTGGTTTTGTATTCAGTATGATTTTTGCCCATGCCCCGGTTATTTTCCCGAGCCTGACAGGAATGCAGGTTGGCTACTATGAACGATTTTACATCCATTATCTGCTGTTGCAGATATCGCTTATCTTCCGCCTGGCAGGCGATTTTATGGAAGACTCCATGATTCGCGAGCTTGGCGGCATCCTCAACGGACTGGCTATTGTAATATTCCTTGTGAGTACGGTTGCAGCCGTGATCCAAACCCAACGATCCCTCAAATTTCAACCATGACACACACCTTTTATATCATCAATGTTTATATCCATATATTGGCGGCCATGGTATGGATCGGCGGACTCCTTTTTATGGTGCTGGTTATTGTCCCTATACTGAGGAATCCGTCTTCCAAAGGGCAGGCTGCCACTTTTATTCGCAAGGTTGGGGTACAGTTTCGATGGGTGGGATGGATTGCATTATCGATATTAGTGATAACCGGGATTATCAATTTGGGGTTTCGCGGTTACCATTGGGTTGATTTTATTGATGGAGATTTGTGGCGGGGGAGCTTCGGGCACAACCTGGCCATCAAATTGGGATGTGTTCTGGTTGTTCTCGTGATCAGTGCGATTCATGATTTCCGGATTGGTCCGAGGGCGACTAAATTCTGGCAGGAACAGCCTGATGGTCCGGAAGTAAAAAGGCTGCGCGGCCAGGCGAAGATGATAGGCCGGCTAAACCTGATTCTCGGTCTCATTATCGTGTTTGAAGCCGTAATGCTGGTTCGTGGTTCAATCTGGTGATCTGATATGCCGTTACTCAGCCGCTGGTACATAAGAACAGGAATTTTTTGGTTGATCATCGCCCTTGCCCTGCGGGTGCTGATGGCAACCCCGGGTTTGGAAGGAGCTTTTGCGACATGGGCACCGTCCGTTTTCCACGTCATAACCGTGGGATGGATCACCCAGTTAATCTTTGGCGTTGCCTGGTGGATGTTTCCCCGTTATTCCAAAGAAAACCCCAGAGGCCGCGAGTGGCTGGGGTGGCTTACCTTTGGCGTCCTGAATGCCGGCGTTGTTCTGCGGCTGGCAACAGAGCCGTTTATAGCAGGGAATCGCAGTGACATTCTGCCCGTGACGCTTCTGTTGGTCGCAGCCTTCCTGCAATGGCTTGCCGCCGTATTGTTCGTCCTGAATACATGGAAAAGACTCGAACCAAGGAAGAAATAATATGCCGCGCCTTAGTTCATGGATGATCCGGGTTTCGTATGTGTATTTACTCATCGGGGCAACAATTGGAGCGTTGCTGTTGGCGAACAAAGCCACCGGCGGGATTCCCTGGATATGGGCAGCCCTGCCGGCTCACATCGAGTGCATGATCGTCGGCTTTATCATAAATCTGACCCTCGGGGTGGCTTACTGGATTTTTCCCCGTTATTTCACAAAACCGAACCGCGGTCATCCCGTACCGGCCTGGTCGGGCTTCACAGCCGTTAATCTGGGGGTGCTGCTCTTCATTGCGTCGCGACTTATCCCATATGCCGCGGGCTTGGGGGGAGCAGGGCGTATCGTGGAAACAGCAGGTATTATTCTGTTCGTATTCTCATTATGGTTCAGAGTATACCCGTTGCCTCATTCGGAATGATTTTAGGAAGCTTGAAGCACTTAGAATTTGAAGTACTTTGAATTTTTTTAAAGTCAATGAGTCAGTTTTAATGTGCAGCGGTTGCTATGTTTTTGTCTCTACAAACATTGTGTAACCTTTGTGAACATAGTGGTTTACTCTTCCTCCAGGGGGTATACTCCACGCCCCGCTGCATCAGGACGATAATTCCGGCAATATAGAATTGACATGGCACCAGGAGAGATCGCCCTGATTTATTTGGCAGTATCTGTGAAGCTGATTATATTTGATTCTCTTGAAAAGGGCGCTTAGCTCAGCTGGTTCAGAGCACCTGCCTTACAAGCAGGGGGTCATAGGTTCGAATCCTATAGCGCCCACCATACGCCGCAACCCTCCCAAAGCTCTATTTGCCTCAGCAACTTCCCGGGTAATGGCCGAATAGTCGATTCTTGGAGGTGATAGTTTCAGCTTATGATTGTCACTTATTTTCCTTATTCCAATAAAACAGCAAATAGTGGAATAAGGGAACTGGTTGTTCCAATGGATTGGAATAACCAGGAGGATCTTTGCGAATAAGTGCAGAAATCATCGGATAACTGCGGGTTCCATTGAAAACTCACTGGTAGCTTTGCACTGGTCGGGTGTAACCCGGAGCCGCTTTTCACACCCTTCCTTTTGACTCTCCGTTCACCAGGGCCGCGCCGATGAGATGAGCGATTCGCAGCGGTTCGGGCATATTGGATTTCTGCAGGGTGGATTGTATCAGGCGGCGGGCTTTCACTTCCGGAATGCCCGAAAATGAGGCATAAATCCCTTCCCTAATTTCGACGGCCGACGGGTTATCCTTTAATAACGGCAGCAAACGGGATAGCCCCGCTGCCTTTAGGGCGGTATCGAGTGTGCTGTTGCGGGTGTTTTGCCGGGTGAGGGCGAGCACCGGAAGGTTCAGCTCCCTGGCAATTGTGGGCAGATGCAACAACCCGAGTCCGGCAATGGTAACACCGCCAAAAACAATCACCTGCAGGGAGGCGGCCCACCGCAATCCGTGAATCCAGTCAGTCAGGAAGCGGGTGGCATTCGGATCATCAACGGCCATCTCACCGATTGCCACGCCGTCTACCAGGGCAGCCCCTTCCATCATAACCCCGATAATCGGGACCGTCCGGTCCCTTCCTTTGACAAAAGGAGCGTCATCGATACCGAGAATGTGAGGATGTGCCAAATGAATAACTCCTGGTAAACGAATCCCTGTGAGAAAATCCGGAAAAGGATGATCTGCCCGTTCCGGTTTACTCAGATTCCAATCTAAAAATTTCGGGGATAATTATTCAGGATGAAGACACTGAGAAAATGGCTCTTTTTTTAAAAAACTTGCCTCTGCGTGTACTTTTTTATATGCTTTAATACAAACCTTGCTCGAGGATGCAACTATGGGAACCAC
>CAZNHE010000023.1:0-14173 GCA_964572735.1 uncultured Chitinophagales bacterium
AACACCCCTGTGGTCCCCTCGAGGGGACGGAAGAGGAGATGCATTTTGGTCCGTTGTGGTTTATTCAAAGGATAATTCCGGAATTAACGTTACCTGCGGTAACCATCGACTCGATTACCCACTGTATTCAACATGAAGCCTGATTTTTTAAACATGCCGAAAATTCTGTACAATCCATAATATTCCGGTTTAATACGGAAATATGAAGCAACGCAGTTTAGCCATATAATTAATTGTCCCAAATCTATTTATGCGCTCCCTGATTTTTGATCTGGACGGAACTCTTGTTGATACAGTGTATGCCCATGTTTTTTCGTGGCAGCGGACGTTCAATGAATCCGGTATCTTTATTGACGCATGGAAGATCCATCGCCGTATCGGAATGAGCGGTGGATTATTTACGCGTGCGGTTGCCCGTGAACTGGGTCGGAACATCCCGCCGGATGAGGCGGCGATGCTGCAAGAGCGCCACAGCGAATTGTTCCGGGAGATACTGCCGGAACGTAACCCGCTTCCCGGCGCAGTTGAGTTGCTTCGCTTTCTGCGCGAACAGAACGTGATCCATGGCATCGCCACTTCAGGAAGCCGGCCCGACATTGATAAATCGCTGGAGGCTCTTGAAGTTCCCCCTGAGACGGTTATCATTGAACGCGGAAATGTGCAGCGGGCCAAACCCGAGCCCGACCTTTTTCTGGCGTGCCAGCAGCGGCTGGGCGTTCGCGCCGATGAATGCTACGTAATCGGCGATGCCGTTTGGGATCTTCTGGCGGCGCGACGGGCGGGCATGTTAAGCGTGGGTTTATTAAGCGGCGGATACGGCGAAGACGAATTATTCCGCGCCGGTGCCTTCCGCATCTACCGGGATGCCGCTGAGCTTCATCATTCGCTGGATGAATTAGGGGTGCTGTCGTGATTTCACAGTCAGCCAACTAATACGCTGCATAACCTTCAACTTTCAACCCCCATCCATTGAAACCCTCAGCACTCATACCATATTCAGTCCTGATTATTTTGGCAGGAATCGTTGCCTTATCCACAGCATGTAGTAAAACTCAGCAAAACCGCGGATCAGGAGGCAGCCTGCCGGCAGATTCCCTTTCCGGCAGCTATTCGGGCATGTTTCCCTGCGCCGACTGCGGCGGGCTGAGGATGGATTTGACGCTGCACCCCGACTCGACCTATCGTTTGAAAAGAACCTACCTCGCTTCCCCTGCAGGCGACACCAGTTTCGTTGTAACAGGACAGTGGAGTATCATCCGGAACAATCCTCACAATCCAAAGTCCATACTCTGCGCGTTAAATCCCCAGGACTCCACCCGCCGAACGCTCTATCGATTCATCCCGCCGGACACGTTGTTGTCACTGGACCGTAAAGGGCGGGAAATCCACTCTCCTTTTAACGAGTCGCTGGTTCGGAATCCCCACTAACACCGCCAATCGTACAGGGGATCGACCGCGAAATGTACCTTTACATTTTTTAAATCCCCGGAGTGTGCAGAATTTCGATATTTCCGTACCTTGTCTCCCGGATTTCCGTGACAACAGACGACCGCAACTTCTCTCGTAATTCCCAACCTCAATGGAACAAAAGAAATGGTCTAAAGGCATGGTTGCCTATCACTGGCTGACAGCTCTTGTGGTCGTCGGCCTTCTGGCTACCGGCATTTCGCACCTGACCTGGCTAAATCCGCGCCATGTGATGGAACATGTGAACCAGCTGCTTTCGGGAAGCTCTGCAACCGTCAGCAGGGATGTGATGTTCGCCTTCTCCCGCGCCACCAATGGTGCAATGATGCAGGTCCATTTTTACCTCGGCTTCACCCTGACCGCCCTTATCCTGATCCGCATCATTCTTTATATTCGCGGGGAACGCAGGGTCACCCGGCTGCTGCGCGACCTGTTCATCCCGAACCTGTCCAGACGAAAACCACTCATCAACATAATGTATGTCATTGCCTACCTGGCACTTTTGACGATGATCACTACCGGATTGCTCATGTATTTCGGCAGAGATCTGGGGATCAGCCGGCACGGTCATCATGTGATCGAAGGAATCCATAAAACAACGATGTTCGTGATCCTCACTTACGTGATTGTGCACATAGGAGGTATATTCTGGGCGGAGAATACCAAAGAGCCGGGCATTACCTCTTCTATGATGAATGGCAAAACAAAAAAAGAGGAACCGGCAGAAGAAAATTCCCTGCTTCCTCAATAGATATCATCGCCATCGCTCTCATCCCCGGCTAAATCGCGAACCCGGATAGAGAAACACGGCGAACCTGAGTGAACTTCGTGGAAGGTTTTGTGCCCGGCGGCTAAAATAGAATGCCGCATTTATATGAGTTAAATAAACGATGAATGAACAAAAGACGCTAAAACGCATTTGCGTGTATTGCGGATCCAATTCGGGAAATGATAACTATTACGAAGAACAGGCCAGAATTCTCGGGGATCTTCTGACGGAAAGGGAGATCACACTCGTCTACGGAGGCGCCCGTATAGGTATTATGGGCGCGATTGCCGATGAAATCCTGAAACAGGGAGGAGAGGTAATCGGCATTATTCCCCGGCATCTCGTCCACCACGAAGTGGCTCACAACGGCCTCATGGATCTGCGAATTGTAGGATCCATGCACGAACGCAAGGCCCTGATGGAAAAACTTTCGGATGGCTTCATCGCCCTGCCTGGCGGCCTGGGAACTTTAGAAGAATTATTTGAGATGCTGACCTGGGCACAACTGGGGTTGCATAATAAGCCCTGCGGGATACTCAATATCAGCGGGTATTTCGATTCATTAATCCGCTTTCTGGATATTGCCGTCAATGAAGGATTCCTCAAACCTGCCAACCGGTCGCTGCTGAAAATAGCCAGCGAGGCAGAAACCCTGTTGAACGAGTTCGAACGACATCAATCGCCTGTTTCCTGAATGCGAAGTTCGGATGAGGAAGCAGGAGAGATACAGAAACGGTCTGAGGAGCCGCACTGTTCGGTATAAAATAACGGACAAAACGAATTTCAGACAAGAGGCAGCGTCATGAAAGCAATGAGCATTTCCGGATTCGGCGGCACAGATGTTTTTGAACCGGTGGAAATGGATAAACCGGTGGCTGGAGCCGGCCAGTTGTTAATCCGGGTTATGGCTTCGGGCACCAACCCCGTCGATGCCAAGCTGCGGGCATCGGGAACGTGGGCACATATTCATCCTCCCGCCGTACTGGGGTATGAGGCTTCGGGAGAAGTGGAAGAAACCGGTGAGGGAGTCACCGGTTTCAGAAAAGGGGATCAGGTATATTACACTTCCGGGATTTTTGGCAATCAATTGGGAACGTACGCTGAGTATAACGTGGTTCCGGCCGATATCGTGGCGCTCAAACCGGCATCACTGGATCATGTGGAAGCAGCGGCGGTGCCTCTGGCAGGAGGAACGGCCTGGGAAGCACTCATCGACCGGCTCATCGTCCAGCCCGGGGAAACAATCCTGATTCATGGTGGAGCCGGCGGGGTCGGTTCGTTTGCCGTACAAATAGCAAAAATGGCCGGAGCCCGGGTTATTGCAACAGCCGGACCAGATCATCAGGAAACATTGAAAGAGCTGGGAGCCGACGTGGCTCTCAATTATCAGGATGAAGATATTGCCCAAAGGGCAATGGACGAAACGGGCGGAGAAGGCGTCGACGTTGTATTCGATACGGCAGGTCATGATAACATCATCAAAAGTCTGCCGGTAACTAAATCTTTCGGGCGTCTGGCAACCATCTTGGGGGTCAACGGAAATTTATCTTCCATATCCCGCCAAAATCAGACATTGTACGGTGTTTTCCTCACCCGCGACGCCCGGCGGCTGAAAAAGATGGCGCAGGTCATTGATCAGGGCAGGATGAAGCCCCTGGTAGACGAGGTACTTCCGCTCAGCCAGGTTGCCAAAGCCCATCACCGGCTGGATACCGGCCACGGACGCGGGAAAATGGTTTTGGATATCGGGTTATAATCATTAATTGTTAAGGGCTTGTTGCCTGTGGATAGTGGTCGAAGATCAGACCTTGAGCGTGCAATGTGTGATTCTAAATAACCTTTAACTACTAGCCACAAACAACAACAATCAACGAGCCATGAGTCCCCGATTCCCTTACGCATCAACGGGATGAATGAGCTCCGCTCCGTCTTTTTCGGGATCATTCACATTCTGGCCTACCCGATAAGTCGACATTCGCTCCGACGGGTAAGGCGCAAGCATCTTATCAAGCTGAGGAATGTCGGAATTCAGCGGATCAAGCCAGGCATCGAAATGTTTCCGCTCCAGGATGGCGGGCATCTCGTCTTTCAGAGGCTTTACCAGAGCATTGGCCTCCGTAGTTATTATGGCATAATTCATGATCTTCCCGGTCTCATCCCCCGCAGTTTCTCTCTCATAAATTCCCGCAAAGCCGAATAAATCCTGATCCAGCGTTCGAAAATAGAACGGAATTTCTTTTTTGAAAATTATTTGCCATTCGTAGAAGCCATTGGCAGGTATGATACAACGCTGACGCTGGAAAATTTTCTTATAATTTTTTTTCTCATTCAGTTCCTCCCGACGTGCGTTAATCATATTAAATTCTTTATTTATGGCAGGAGTCGTGGGAGAAATTCCTCCCCATCTGAGTGCCGACACGAGGCGCACAGATGGGCGGGGGGAAATAATAACGGGATTGATGCTGCCCGGTGCAACATTATAGGCGGCATTGTAGACGAAGTTTTCTTCCCATTCCGCCTTAAATGTCGTTCCGATACCAGGTTTATCCGTATAAAGTGTATAACGTTGAGGCATTCTGAGACAAAATTATATGAAACGTTTCAAATATCCATCTTACAGGTGTCCCGTCTTTAAAGCAAGTCATTTATGAATATATTTTTCAATCATTCCGAATTCAGGATCCGGGCCGGCTGGCGGATAGCGTTCCAGATGATCATTATGGAAGGGATCGCATTTGTCCTGTATCTGATTACCGGCAGCTATACAAGAGGCATTGCGGAGACCGTCCTGATTATGGCGATAGCCGCCATCCTGAGTGTATGGCTGTCCGCCCGGTATTTTGACCGGCGTTCTCTCCGGGATCTGGGCATACGGCTAAATCGAACATGGTGGTTTGAATTCTCCCTGGGGTTGCTGATAAGCGCTGTTGCCATGCTGTTTATCTTTATCACCGAGTGGAGCTTCGGGTGGCTCGAGGTCGGAAGATATGTCTGGGATAACCCCGTTTCTCCTTACTGGCCGCTATACCTGGGAGGATATCTGCTGCTCATGCTCCTGGTCGGTTTTTACGAAGAATTGATGTTCCGCGGTTACCAGCTGACCAACCTGCTGGAAGGGCTTTCCGTGAAAGGTCAGCCGACACAATGGACTATGACAGGAGCAGTCGTCGTCTCATCCATTCTTTTCGGAGCCGGCCATGTAGAAAATCCGAATGTGAGCCTGCTGTCCATCATCAACATCATCATTGCGGGAATCATGCTCGCCATTCCTTTTCTGGTTACCGGCCGGCTGGGACTTTCCATCGGTCTGCATGCCGGATGGAATTTCGTGGAGGGCAGTATCCTCGGCTTCCCGGTCAGCGGGCTGAAGTATCATCATACGCTGATTACCATCAACCAGAACGGTCCTTCGACCTGGACCGGGGGGACGTTTGGACCGGAGGGAGGAATGCTTGGGGCCATTGCCATAGCCCTGGTCATCCTCATTGAAATCATTTATTTTGGAATTATACTGAACGCCAATAAAAAACGTTTATTCCAGGAGAGCGCCCTCCAATCCGGCGGAAATGCATAAAAAGAAAGAAAAGGCAATATTTTGTATATTGAGGAGCTTTAAAGGCATTTCCATCGTGTCATTTTTAAACCTATAACCTTCCAATAACAGCGACAAGGAAACTATATTATTTTGCAATTTGATGAACTTAATTTGAGTCCGGAAGTTCTTAACGGCCTCAAAGATTTTAATTATAAAGAACCGACTCCTATTCAGGAGCAATGTATCCCCAAGATATGTGACGGCAAAGACATTATTGCTTCGGCCCAGACGGGCACCGGTAAAACGGGCGCCTTTGTCCTTCCGATCCTGACGCGCCTCCAGCAGCATAAGGGGGCGGGCATCCGGGCATTAATTCTGGCTCCCACCCGCGAGCTGGTCAAACAGATCGATGAACAGATTGTCGGCCTGGGATATTATTCCGGGGTGACATCTGCGACAGTCTATGGCGGGGGAACCTCGGACGACTGGTCACGCCAGGAAAGAACTCTCTATGAAGAGCAGGTGAATATTATTGTCGCCACACCGGGCCGGCTGATCGACCATCTCACGATCCGGGAAGCCGACTTCAACAATATAGAGTTTTTTGTACTGGACGAAGCCGACCGGATGCTGGACATGGGTTTTCTCGGAGATGTCCGCACTATCGAGAGCCGCCTGCCCATAAAACGGCAAAACCTGCTTTTTTCGGCCACTATTCCCACAGATATTGAGATATTTGCCCGCGACATCACTCATGATGCCGAAAGAATCAATGTGGCCACTTTTACGGAGGCAAAGGGAATCCGCCAGATTATTTACAGGGCTCCGGAGAACCGGAAAACAGACCTGCTGGTTCAACTGGCGAAAGACCTCAAGATGGACTCCACTATCGTGTTTGTCCGGACGAAAAAAGGCACCGAATCGCTGACCGGCCGTTTGTTGAGAGCCGGCTTGTCGGTAACCAGCATTCATGGCGACCGCACCCAACAGGAGCGGGAACAGGCGCTTGTCGATTTCCGATCCGGTAAATACAACATGCTGATTGCCACAGACGTGTTATCACGTGGAATTGATATTGCCGACGTCAGCCATATTGTGAATTACGATGTTCCTTCCGAACTGGACGATTACATCCACCGTATCGGCCGCACCGCACGCCTGGATGCCAGGGGCGACGCCATCACTTTCGTATGTGATCGCGACGAACGGCAGTTCCAGGTGATCGAGAAGAACATGAAAGATAAACTGGATTTTCGCCATCTTCCTGACGAGTTTGCGTCCAACGGACATGGAAGCAACGGCCGTGGCAAAACTGAAAGAAAGGCCCGGCCTGAAAAAAAATCCTCAGGGGCCGCGCAGGGTAAAGGAGAGAATCGGGATCGAAGAAAGGCGCCGAAGAAATCCCGCAGCAACAACCGCGGACAATCCCCCGACAGGCAGAAGCAGGGGAAAGCAACGGCCGGAACCGGACACGACCAGAAATCCAACCGTTCGGAAACATCCCGGAAGCGGGACTCCTCTGCACCGAACAAGAAAAAGCCATCATCCGGACAAAGACAGAATACCCCTCGTTCCGGCGGTCAGAGGGCCGGCAATAATAGCAGAAGATCAAACGGCCGGCCGGGTCCGGATAACAGAAAGTCGAGGAGCTCATCTCACAAAAAGGAGTCGTGGAAGAAGGCTGTCAATTATGAGAATGTCCGTGAGCGGCAACAGCAATCGCTCAGGGACGCCCAGGCTACAAAACGGGCCCTGATGCAAAACAAGGAATTCGGAACGGACGAAAAGAAGAAGGGACTTGTAGGTTTCATCAGAAACCTGTTCAGCAGCAACGACTGACCGCCCCGCTACCGGCGACTATCTGAATCACGAATTTGAGGGATCAATGGTTACAGTTTTGATCTCGTAAATGAAGCAAGATCAAGATCAGGTTGCAGCCTTGCAACCCGCAATCTTGTTATACCTCTATTTGCTCCTGAGCGGCAGCGGCGGCCATCACTACGGGTTTGATCGCTTCAAAGGCCTCGATCGTGCTCTGAATATGTTCCGGGGTATGCCGCGCGGTCGGGATCAGGCGCAATAGCACCAATCCCTTTGGTACTACCGGATAGGTAACACCGCTGACAAAAACACCATGTTCGTCGCGCAGAATACGCATAAAGGTCCGTGCCAGATCCGTGCTTCCCTTTGTGAGCACAGGGGTCACCGGGCTTTCAGACGGCAGCACATGATAACCTGCTTTCGTGAGTCCCTTGCGGAGATTGAGCGTATTCTCCCAAAGCCGTTCGCGCCATTCGGGATGTTCCCGAATCATCTGAATCCGTTTTCGTGCGGATAAGACATAAGGCATGGGCAGCGACTTCGCGAAAATCTGGCTGCGCACATTGGCACGAAGAAACGTGACGATTTCGGGTTCGGTTGCTACAAAAGCACCGATCAGGGCCACCGATTTGGCGAACGTCCCGAAATAAAGATCAATCCCGTCCTGGCAGCCAAGATGCGTTCCCGTTCCGGAACCGTCTTCTCCCATGGTGCCGAGGCCGTGAGCATCATCAACGAGCAGCCGAAAGTCATACTTTTTCTTGAGATCAACAATCTCACGCAGCTTGCCCAGATCTCCGGTCATGCCGAATACTCCTTCCGTAATCACGAGGATGCCCGAATCGGGTCTGGCAAGCCTGCTGACGCGTTCAAGTTGTTTTTCCAGGCTTTCTATGTCGTTGTGTTTAAAGACATATTTCTTACAAACCGCCAGTTGTTTCCCATCCACGATACAGGCGTGGCTTAATTCATCATAGATGAGAAAATCATCCCGGCTAACCAGCGCCTGAATCATGCTGGAAATCCCCTGATAACCATAATTAAGCAGAAAAGCGGCCGGTTTATGAACAAATTCGGCCAGTTCTTCTTCCAGGGCCTCATGCTCGCGACTGTTTCCCGTCATAAGGCGCGCGCCCATAGGAGCACTTAACCCGTACTTTTCGGCCATACAGACGTCGTGATCACGAATCTCCTGGCAACCGGAGATCCCCAGATAATCATTTATACTCCAGACAATGACAGATTTACCGTTAAACTGCATTTCCGGTCCCAAAGGCCCCTCCAGCCTCGGATAGGTATAATAGCCGTAACCTTCTGATGTGAAACGTCCCAGCGGACTGTTTCTGCAACTGAGTTTTTTAAAAAGATCCATACAGTGGGTATAATTCCGTAATAATTAAAGCCTGTTTATATTAGGTACCACACGCCTCAAAACGCATAAAATCGTAGGAAAGCTAACTAAAATGAAAGTAATCTCAAAACATCAACAATATTTAAAGCAATGATAAATAATAGGATTAGGCAATTCATGCGATTGCGAATCTGTAACAAATTATTCTGATGTCCTGTTTTGATGAGTGATGAATATTTGATAACGCCATAATATGAACGCGTCACACGGTCCTGTATTTCACCTCATCTACCTCAATCTTATGGGCGAATTGCGGGATTTTCAGAATGCCGGCCGGACAGATAAGCCCCTGGTTGTTCCCTTTCACGGAAATCCTGCCCTCAAAGATACCATAGAATCGGTCGGAGTCCCGCATGTGGAAATAGGCAGTACCCTAATTGGCGACAAAAAAATTTCTCTGGATACCCGGTTATATGGAGGCGAAACCGTTCATGTTCGTCCGCGGAAGTATGTTTATCGGGAAAAACCGGGTGATACGGAGGCAATCGTACAATTGCCCGATCCGCCGGCGTTCATCCTGGATGTCCACCTGGGAAAGCTGACCGTTAAAATGCGAATGGCCGGAATCGATACGGATTATCAGACGCACAGAGGGGATGCCGCCATCGTCGACAAAGCAACGGCAGAGAACCGGATCGTACTGACCCGCGACATCGGGTTGCTTAAACACCGGAGGCTCGTGCTGGGACGCTGGATCCGGGCTGAAGATCCGTTACAACAATGGATCGAGGTGATGCGTTTATTCCGGCTGTGGCATTTTCTGATTCCGGGAACGCGATGCACCCGATGCAATCATATCACCGAAACAGTCGCCTTTGAAAAAATTTCCGGGCGGCTGCCGGAACGGGTCCGGGCACGCAGGCCTGAAGTAAAACAATGTCCGGCATGCGGTCATCTATATTGGCAGGGCACCCATTTCCGGCATTATCAGGAAGAACTGGAGACCGTGATTGCGACGGCTCGCGGCCGAAACGACTCCTGAACATAGAAGGATGTCATATAAACTCTTATTTTACACAATAAGGCCGCTTCTTTTGAAAACCGGGGAATACACCTCCGAATAACTGTGACCGTATGAATATTTTTGCTGTCATCATACTAGTAAGCCTGCTGGCGGATTTTGTCCTGAATCTGGCGGGCGATTACCTGAATATCAAAGCCATGAAGCCGGAGATTCCGGAGGAATTTAATGAGGTATATGATGGGGAGGCCTACCGCAAGTCGCAGGCCTACACCCGCGAGACCACCCGCTTTGGCATCCTGACCGGTATTTTCAATCTGGCCGTATTGCTGATCTTCTGGTTTGCGGGCGGATTCAACTTCCTGGACCACCTGGTTCGGGACTGGGGTCTTTCTCCTATCGTAACCGGCCTGTGTTATATCGGGATACTGATGGCGGCGCGAAGCATTCTGCAACTCCCCTTTAGCATTTACAGTACCTTCGTTATCGAAGAGAGATATGGTTTCAACAAAACCACGCCCGGCACCTTCCTCATGGATATGATAAAAGGCGCTCTGCTCGGAGCGGTTATCGGGCTGCCGTTGCTCGCGGTGATACTCTGGTTCTTCTACTATGCCGGTCCATCGGCCTGGCTATATGGCTGGCTTGGAGTCGTCGCTTTCATTCTGATCCTGCAATTTATTGCTCCGCGCTGGATCATGCCGTTGTTCAACAAATTTACGCCACTGGAAGACGGCGAACTCAAGCAGGCCATCCTGAAATATGCCCGTTCCGTGGATTTTAAGGTAGAAAATATTTATGTGATGGACGGATCAAAACGCTCATCAAAATCCAACGCCTTTTTTACCGGGTTTGGGAAACACAAACGAATCGCTCTTTTCGACACCCTCATTAAAAATCACACTGTCGAAGAGCTGGTGGCTGTGCTCGCACATGAAATCGGTCATTATAAGAAAAAGCACATCATAAAAGGGATGCTCATCAGCATCGTGCACACCGGCGTGCTTTTTCTGTTGTTATCCATCTTCCTCCACTTCAAGGGCCTGTTCGACGCCTTTTATATGGACCAGGTTTCGGTATACGCCGGTCTGTTATTTTTCGGATTGCTGTATTCTCCCATCGACCTCATCCTGTCGATCCTCATGCAAATGTTCTCCCGGAAGAACGAATTTGAAGCCGACGCCTTTGCCGCCAAAACCATTCAGGAGCCGGGAATAATGGCACAGACACTCAAAAAACTGTCACGGGACAATCTTTCCAACCTTACTCCACATCCGTTTTATGCCTTCCTGAATTACTCCCATCCCCCGGTACTGGAACGGATAAAGGCCATCAGAAAGCAGGGAGATGTAGGAAAAACGGTGACTACTACACTGGCACAATAGAAACTTTCCAAAAGTATGAAACTTTTGGAAAGTTGACGTTGCCGAAAACCTCGCGGTTTTTTTACTATCCCTCCCCTCCGTCCACACAAAAAAGCCCCGGACAGAATAACTGTAACCGGGGCCGGAAGCGTGAGTAATGAGGAAAAAGCTTATCTATTTGTTACCGCCGGGGTTGGTATTGCTCGACGGTTGTCCGCTTTGTGCATTGCCCGGAATGGCATGAATATCATTTTTGGAAGGCTGCTGTTGCCCGTTACCGGCCGGTTTGGTTTGGTTCGGCACTGCCGGCAACGTCTGTGAGGGTCTTGCAACATTTGCCGGGATATTCCCTCCTTCGGTTTGAATGGCGCTTTTTGCAGGACCTCCGCGCACAATGAAAAAATTGGCGACCACGCACAGCACCAGGAATGATCCCCCAAGATAGCTGGTAGCTTTTGACAAAAAGTCGGCTGTCCTGCGCTGTCCGATCATCTGGGTGGCGGCCCCCCCTGCTGCAATTCCCGATAGCCCCTGCCCCTGACCGCTTTGCAGGAGTACGACGATGTTCAGAAAGACCGCGATAATGGCAATGATGATGACGATAATCGTGTAAACCATACTAAATATACTGCGTTAAATGCTTAATAAACGTGAAAGCTACGGATTGTGTTGCTTATCCACAATGATAAAATAAAGAAGTTTGGAGTGTGGAGTACTTAGAGTCGTTCGAAATGGCTCCTAACTCTAAATACTCCACACTTTAGGCACTTCAAACTTCATTTACTTCAAGCTTCATTTCCCGATGCAGAACCGGGAGAAGATGGAATCAAGGATATCCTCATTGGTGATCTCCCCGGTCACGGTACCGAGTTCATGCAGTGCTGCCCGCAGATCGATAGCCAGGAAATCGCCCGTCAGTCCCTGATGCAACGCCTGCAGGGCCGATTGAATATGCTTACGTGTTTTGGAAAGTGCGTCGCGGTGCCGGCTGGAGGTGATTAACAGGCTGGAAGCATCATAATGTTTGTAAGCCAATGCCCGATCTTTCATCATGGATTTGAGCGCATCAATATTTGCGAGCGTCGTTGCCGAGATCAATAAATCATAGTAATCCCGCTCATCAGGAGGCGGAGATGCGATATCCGATTTCGTCCCGACCAGGATAAACGGCTGATCGGGACGGCGGTTTCGCAGAGCTTCGATGTCTGAGCGTTCACCGGCTGCAAACGGGACGGTGAGATCTTTGAGGTAAACCACCAGATCGGCCTGGTCGACCGCTTTCCCCGAACGACGAACACCTTCGGCTTCGATGGCATCCACTGTTTTCCGGATGCCCGCCGTATCAATCAGCCGGAACAACAATCCCTCATGGCTCCAGTCGGCATCAATCGTGTCGCGCGTGGTGCCGGCAATTTCGGAAACGATAGCGCGGTCGGTTCCCACCAGGGTATTCAGGAGCGTCGATTTCCCTGCATTCGGCGCTCCTGCAAAAGTGGTGCGGATGCCATATTTCACCAGCCGGCCGGCTTCGTAGGTTTCCAGCAGCCGGTTCAGATCAGAATCAAGGTCGGTCAACAGTTGCCTGAGCTGCTCCTTATTGGCAAATTCGACATCTTCTTCCACAAAATCGAGTTCCAGTTCCACCATTGCAGTGGCATCAATCACAGCCTGCCGGAATTTCCGGATATAGGCGCCAAGCGCTCCTTCCAGCTGCTGTCCGGCGGCGTCCGCGGCTTTTTTGCTCTTGGCGTGGATCAAATCGGCAACGGCTTCCGCCTGCGTGAGTTCCAGCTTTCCGTTAAGAAAGGCCCGCCGGGTAAACTCGCCCGCTTCCGCCATCCGCACCCCGGCCGACAGCACCGCTTCAAGCACCGATTGCACAACCAGCACCCCGCCATGACACGATATCTCCGCGGATTCTTCACCTGTATAGGAATGGGGAGAATGAAACAAGGTGACGAGAACCTCATCCACCAGGTTTCCATTGTCATAAATATATCCATGATGAACCGTATGGGAAGGCTGTTTTGTGAGATCGTGCCCTTTGAATATCGAATTGACGATGGCAATGCAGCTTTTCCCTGAAACCCGCACAACGGCAATGCCGGCTTCTCCCAGCGCCGTGGCAATAGCCGCCACCGGTTCCTTCTCCATGATATCAGGGATGTCTTTTTTCGTCATGCCTGAAAGATAGGCAAAAGCGAAATCTATACGAATAAATAACGTTTATGAGTCAAGTGTCTATTGCCCGTTTACTTCCTGATAGATGGCCAGGAATTTCGCTACCTGCTGCATGGCGGACTGGCGAATCACGTCCATTTTGTCGTAGGACACAATACCGACGTTGCCGGCACTCCAGGTAACGGCCATTGCCGGACGGTTGCGGTTGAGCGTCAGCCTGACGGGCTGGTAAAGGGCGATCCGGATTGAAAAAGGAACCAGGCCCTGCCCGGCATCCATCATATTGACGTGCAGATACAGGTAAGGTACGTCTGCAGCATTCGTTTGCCGGATGATATTGATACCGGCATCGCTCAGTTTCTTTTCTACTTCTTTTTGCACGTCCACACGGGTCATATCGGCATGGTCGGAAAGACTTTTGTTCCACTCCAGATTTACCGATACATAGAAACGCCGGAGCCCTTTCATGGTATTCTCCGACATTTCCACTTCATTCTTCTGAGCCAGACCCGTATTCCAGCCCATCAATACCAATAAGCCTGCTATTAAAAGATATTTCATGATGATCCTCACAAAAGTTGCTGAATCTTATAGTTGAACGTTGAGGATCGTTCATTGATTATCCGGAGATGTCCGGAATTTTAAACTCCGGGTCCCGGATCCT
>CAZNHE010000023.1:14273-33643 GCA_964572735.1 uncultured Chitinophagales bacterium
TGGAATTCAGCTTTTTTACATTCGCCATCGCTCAGGATTCGGACATCCGATGTCAGGATGGATTTACCGGATCTTTTATCCAGCGCAGCTATCCTGTGGTCATAAGATATCGTATTCGGGCGCTTCGCTGGTAATGCCGTCAAGAAGAACAATGAACTCGCGAATGATCGAGCGCAATTCATCCTTTGGAGCTGCTTTCAGCGGAAAATAGATTGCCGCTCCGATGTTAACCGTCGACGGGGTTGTTTTCGTTTGTTCCGCATCCTTCACAGGACTGATGATCGGCTCATCTCCTTTTGAACGGACGCGGCATCCAACGGTCAGGCCCTCCAGGTCCATGCTTTGATCGCCTTCATTAAAAATAAACTTCTCGCCCTCCCGGCCCACGCGAAATATATAATGGGAAGCTGCAGCCAGATCCAGATCCCATAAGGATATCGGTACGACATACTCCAAAGACAACATATGCATGATATCGACGGCGCTGTTGACCCGTGGGAAATGTCCGCTTTCCGCCTTTTGCAGGAGGATTTCCGAAGCCGGTTTCATCTGACCGGCAGAGGAATCTATACCCAGCATATCCCACACCGCCTCACGCATTTGTTGTTCATGATCATTCAACGTTTCTCTCCGCTGTTTCAGCACCACCCGCAACATACTCTCGAGAGCAGGTACCGGCTGATGAATATGAAGATGTTTTGCCACGATCAGGCCGATAGCCATATCCCGGTTACCCGTTTCGTTGGTGAACAACAGATTGTGAATCATACCTGTACTTTTCCCCTACTGTTAAATAAACCTGCCCGGAGCCACCAGTTGTTCCGGATCTTTCGAATTTCCAAAGCCGCCAAAATAATAATTTATATCTTAGATTTAAATGAATTATTTTGCATCGCATTTCGAGAAGGATGCTTTTTGCGCCATATGTTTTTATAAATCAATACGTAACCATGAGGCACGGCAAAGATATTCCTTTCATAAGAAAAAGATAAAATCCGGGTTATTCCGAAGCCTTTTCGACAAGCTCCCGGGCGCTTGCCAGGGCTGCCCCGGTAAGCTCGGGTCCGCTCATGAGCGTGGCTATCTCCCGCACATGTTCGTCCCGGCTGAGAGGAGTGATACGGGTGACGGTACGGCCGTTTTGTTCCCATTTTTCAACCCTGTAATGATGATGGGCGCAGCCGGCAATCTGCGGCTGATGCGTGATGGCAATAATCTGTGCCGGACCTGCCAGCTGTCTCATGGTACGCCCTACTTTCCCGGCTATTTCCCCTGAAATACCAGTGTCGATCTCATCAAAAATCATCACCGGCAAACTTTGTTCCCGGATAATGATTGCTTTTATCGCCAGCATCACGCGGCTGATCTCCCCGCCTGAAGCCACTTTCGACAATGGTTTCACCGGTTCTCCCACATTCGTTGAAATCAGGAAACGTACCTCATCAATGCCGTGTTCGGTACATCTGAACCGGTTTTCCCCCTGCTCAGCCCGGCCTTCTTCCAGGGGTTCGGTCGCAATGTTTACCTCAAAACGGGCATGAGAGATTCCCAGCTTTTTCAGCTCTCCTTCGATCCGGGTGGACAGGCGCCTTCCCGCCTCTTTCCGGTGCAGGTGCAATTCCCAGGCATGGGCAGACACCCTCTCTTTCTGCAGGCGGATTTGCTCCTCAAGTCTTCCGGTTTCCAGATCAAAATTCTCGGACAGATTCACGTCCTCCCTAAGTTTTTCACGGTATTCTATCAGTTCGGGGATGGTTCGGGCATATTTTTTCCTCAGCCGGTTCAGATCCGAATCCCGCCGATGCAGCTGATCAAGCCGGGCGGGATTAAATTCTATGTTCATACGATAAGCTTCAGTAAAATGGAGCAGCTCCTGCAATGTGATGCGTGCGCTGGAAAATTCATCCAGGTAATTCTCAAACTCCGGTTCCATGCCGGCGAGGTCTTCAATCAGCTTTTCCATACCGGCGAGCAGGTCCAGCACATTGACCTCTCCATCCTGACCGAGCTCCAGCAGCGCACCCGCCTGACGATCGCGTTCTTCGGCATTGTCGAGTTTGGCCATTTCCGCAGCGATTTCATCTTCCTCTTCGGCATCCAGACGGGCTTCCTCGAGTTCCCTGAGCTGAAATTGATATAACTGAGCCTTCTCCCGAAGGTCCCGTTCCTTTTTCCTGAACTGCTCCATCTCGCGGGCCAGCCGGTTCATTTCCTGCCAGGCCTGGCGATATTCCTCCAGCAATGAGAAACTATGGGCATAGCCGTCGAGTACCGCCAGATGGTTCTCCTCCCGCAACAGGAACTGATGATCGTGCTGCCCGTGCAAATCGACCAGGTGGTCGCCTACCTTTTTCAGCACGGCAATAGTCACCGGCGTATCATTAATGAATGCCCGGCTGCCCGAAGAACGGATTTCCCGCCGAAGAATCAGCGGATTGCGGTATTCTACCTCATTTCCCGTAAGAATGTCATGTATAACGGGGTTATCCTCTATACGGATTACGGCCTCGGCAACAGCTTTCTCGGCTCCCTGGCGGATTACATCCGTATCGGCGCGCTCTCCCAGAACCATATTGAGAGCGCCGATAATGATCGATTTGCCCGCACCTGTGGGACCGGTAAGAACGGTAAAACCGGCATCAAAAGTTATGTCCAGCTCATCGATCAGCGCAAAGTCTTTGATATAAAGCGATTGGATCATAGATCACCTGGAGAGTGTTAATCACGGACAGGTACTGTTTTCGTAATTTTCTGAAAATGTTGAATAAGAATATAAGCTTTCAGCAGTCAGCTTTCAGCCCTTGATCTCCGGATATTTCCCTGCTGCGAAAAGCTGAATAGCGGCGGCTGAAAACCCGGGAGGACAAAGTTGTGCTTAAAAATCCTTATCATTGAACAGCTTCCGCTTTCAAAAGTAAAAGCCTGCCTGAGGGCTTGCTTCCGAATGCATCACAACCATTAATTATGCCCGATTCGAATAACAGAGAACAGGCAATCGAGATCCCTGAACTTACCGGATATCTGCCGCTGATCCCGTTGCGCGACACGGTCATTTATCCCAACACCATGTATCCTATCCTGGTGGGAAGGAGTGAATCGCTGGATGCCATCCGTGCCGCCGACAAGGATGATAAGATGCTGATTTTATGTGCCCAGACGAATCCTGATGCCGATAATCCGACGGCCGACGATATGTACCATATAGGCACGCTGGGGCGGATCGCACAGATCCTGCAGCTCCCCAACAACCTGATCAAAGTACTCGTCAGCGGATTGGAGACGGTGGAAGTGCTGGAGTTCGATACCGACGGCCGGTATATGCGCGCGAGGGTAAACCCGCGTAAATCCAAAACGGTGAGAAATCAAAAGAAACTGAATGCGCTGATCACCAAAACCAGGGAAACCTTCGAAAAATATATCCTTTTTAACAAGGACCTCCCGGAGGAAATCCTGCTTGGATACGAGCAATTTGAGGATCCTGAACAGCTTCTTTATTACATGGCTTCCTACATCGATCTGAAGCTTGAAGAGAAACAGGGGTTGCTGGAACTGAACGACGTGGCACAGCGATATACCAGTATCCTTACCGCTTTGAGTGAAGAGCTGGAAATCATGGCCGTCACCCAGGAAATCAATGAGAAGGTTCAAACGGAAATCCAGAAAAACCAGAAGAAATTTTTCATCCAGGAACAAATCAGGATGCTACGGGAGGAGCTGGGAGAAAATGAATATGCCGATCCCGAGCTGGTTCGTCTGAAAGAACAGATCGATGGCGGAACACTGCCAGCCCACGCCCGGGAGAAAGCGCTTGAGGAACTGGAACGTTTGAAAAAAACCCCGCCCATGTCGCCGGAATACAGCGTTTCCCGCAATTATCTCGACTGGCTGCTGGCAATGCCCTGGGGAACCCTGACCGAAGACCATCTCGATATCAAAATGGTGGAAACCGAATTGAACCGTGAGCATTACGGACTCGAAAAACCCAAGGAACGGATTCTCGAACATATTGCCGTGCTTAACCTGGTGGAGCAGTTAAAGGGCCAGATCCTGTGTTTCGTTGGCCCGCCGGGGACAGGAAAAACATCGCTGGCCAAATCGATCGCTCATGCTCTTGGGCGAAAAATGGCGCGCATCTCGCTGGGCGGGATCCACGATGAGGCGGAGATACGCGGGCACCGGAAGACCTACATCGGTTCCATGCCCGGCCGCATCATTCAGGCAATGAAAAAAGCCGGGGTGATGAATCCGGTGATCATTCTTGACGAGATCGACAAGGTAGGTCACGATTTCCGGGGCGATCCTTCCTCAGCCATCCTTGAAGTGCTTGATCCGGAACAAAATAACACGTTTAACGATCACTATCTGGACGTCGATTTCGATCTCTCACAGGTCATATTTATTACCACGGCTAATGTGGCCAGCCAGATACAGCCGGCCCTGTTCGATCGCATGGAGATTATTAACCTTCCGGGTTATCTGGAACACGACAAGCTGGAAATCGCCCGGCAGCATCTCGTTCCCAGGCAGTTAAAAGCGCATGGATTAACGCCTTCGCGCGTTACTTTTAAGGAAGAGGCCATCACCGAGATTATCCGGAGTTATACCAATGAAGCGGGAGTGCGGAATCTGGAACAACAACTGGCATCCATCTGCCGGAAGGTGGCTCGCAAGACCGTTTCCCTTAAACGGGAAAAGAAACAACCTCCCCGGCTAACAATCAATAAAAACAGGGTGCATGAGCTTCTGGGAGTGGAAAAGTTCCGCGATCACACGCTTGAGCGGCGCGACAAAACCGGGAGTGTCAATGGCCTGGCATGGACGAGCACCGGCGGAACCATCCTCCAAATTGATGTGGCTATGATGCCGGGCAAAAATAACCTGCAGCTCACCGGCCACCTGGGGGATGTGATGAAGGAATCGGCCCAGGCGGCTCTGACCTATGTCCGGGCTAACAGTGAACTTCTGAATATCAGCGGGGACTTTTTTGAAAAGCATGAACTTCATATTCATATCCCTGAAGGAGCCATCCCGAAAGACGGTCCCAGTGCAGGACTGGCCATGGCCGTGGCCATCATCTCTCTTTTGACAAACCGGCCGGTTCGCCACGATCTGGCTATGACCGGCGAGATAACTCTGCGCGGCGAAGTGTACGCCATAGGGGGGCTGAATGAAAAGCTGCTGGCGGCTCAGCGCAATCGCCTGTCGATCGTGCTCATTCCTGAAGACAATGCCCCCGACCTGTCCGAGATACCGGATAAAGTGAAAGAAGGATTGCAAATAGAGACGGTTAAAACTATCGACGAAGCATTGAGATGGACATTCCGCCGGGCCGATGAAAAGAAATCTGTCCGAAGAAGAAAAACAGGGAAAACGACCCCTCGCCTCTCTTAATGAACCGCTCTATCGTTAAGACGTCTGAGTCAGCAGTTCCTCACTCCTTTTATAAAAATTTCATTCGGAATCCGAACGTTAACAGGGTCATATGACTATTATTACTGAAAATAGCAACGAAGGAGAAGCTGAAAAACAGACGTACATCCGGCTGGATGTGCCGCCGGGCCAGCAGGATCCGCTGAGGCTGGACAAGTATATCACGCTGTTCGTGCAAAATGCCACCCGCACCAAAGTCCAGGAAGCTGTGAGAGCGGGTTACGTGACCGTGAATGGAAAATGTGAGAAGGTTTCCTATCAGGTTCAGCCGGGAGATCGCATCGATATCGTATTACCCAAACCTCCGCCTCCGGAGGCGGAACCGGAAGAAATTCCGCTGAATATTATTTACGAAGATGATGATGTGATTGTCGTGAACAAAAAGGCGGGGATGGTCGTGCACCCTGCTTTCGGAAACTGGTCGGGTACTCTGGTAAACGGGTTGCTGTACCACGTCGGCGAGCTTCCCGACGTGGATGACGAGCAAATTCGTCCGGGCATCGTTCACCGGCTCGACAAAGATACAAGCGGCTTACTGGTTGTAGCCAAAAACCGCGCAGCCCATGCTCATCTTGCCAAACAATTCGCACATCATCACACCCGGCGCCGTTATCAGGCCGTCATTTGGGGGACGCCGGAAGAGGAAGGAACCATCACCGGCAATATCGGCCGTTCTCCGCGTGACCGGAAAAAGATGGCTGTTCTGGACGACGACTCCGGCAAGCATGCCGTCACTCATTATCGCATCATCGAATATTTCGATTTCCTCAGCCTGGCAGAAATAGAACTGGAAACCGGGAGGACTCACCAGATACGGACGCATTTTTCCCACATCGGTCATCCCGTCTTCGGCGATCGAACTTACGGCGGGAACAGCGTTCGCTTCGGATCAAATACCGGAAACCGGCGAAAAATGTTCGAATACCTGTTCAAACGGCTGGATCACCAATGCCTGCATGCCAAGATCCTCGGGTTTACTCATCCTGTAACGGGTGAAGAACTGAACTTCGACTCCGAACTGCCGGGCTATTTCAAAGAAGTGCTGAGTAAACTCCGTCAGTTTTGTCCATCGTAACTAGTGGTCAGGACGGGATAGTGCCTTCAGGGAGGCGCTTGTCGAGTTTACCCGGGATAATTGAGTTTGACCTCCAGTGCTCGTTGTTGCCCTGACCCGACGGATCGGAGCTGCCCCCACTCCAACGAAGAACTCCATCTTCAACCCATTATCCATTCTGCAGGCGTGCTTCCAAAATTGTGAGCGCGACAACACCCACCTGCGCCTCCCTCAAGGGAGGGAAAAGGCAACTTGCTGCCAAACAACAGCCAGATACGTCCCCTCGAGGGGACCATAGGGGTGTTTGCCAATCGCTTCAATTCATCGCTAATGGTTATACCAGAGCACAATCCGCGACCATTGCCTGTTGTCAAGGAGATTTTCCGTCAACCTTCGGCTTCTTCTGAATGGAAGCCGGAAGGAAGGTGAGGATTAAAAGGCTGTAAATTACAGGTTGAAAACCACCTGAAACCTATTCGATTTCATCCTCAACCTTAATCTTGATCATTGACCTCAAACCAAACCTTCGCTTTTGGGGATGGTTTCAGCCGGACTCTTCCCCCACAGCTCTTCCATTTCTTCGAGGGAACGACCTTTGGTTTCGGGTACCATCTTCCAAATAAACAGTGCCGACAGAAGTCCCATGAGGCCATAAATCCAGTAGGCGAACCCATGATTAAACAATTCATTAAGTGCACTTGAATTGTTCATAATCGGGAAGGTCCATGAGACGATCAGGTTGGCAACCCATTGGGCGGCAACGGCGATCGCCATGGCGCCGCGGATAGAATTCGGGAAGATCTCCGAGAGCATCACCCAGCATACGGGTCCCCATGAAAAGGCGAATGAAGCGGTGTAAAGAAGCATAAAAATAAGTGCGGCGAGACCGACACTCTGCCCAAAGAAAAGGAAGCCGAGTACGATCATCGAAATACCCATTCCCAGCGAACCGAGAATCAGCAGCGGCTTACGTCCGAAGCGGTCGACCGTGGAGATAGCTACCACGGTAAAGAGCAGGTTCACGATCCCCACGATAATAGTCTGCAAAAGAGAGACATCCGTCCCTGATCCCATATTCCGGAATATCTGCGGCGCATAATAAAGGACCACGTTGATCCCGACAAACTGCTGGAAGACGGAAAGCAGGATACCTATAACAATGACCAAACCTCCGAACGAGAGCCACGGCGCCGATTTCGTAAACAGGCTCTGCCTGATTTCTCCCAAAACCCCCATTGCATTGGCCGAACCCACCAGCCTGTCCAGCACCCCCTTCGCCTTGTCGTCACGATCAATCATAACCAGATATCGGGGTGTTTCAGGGACGAAAAACAGGAAAATCAGAAACAGCAGGGCGGGAACACATTCAGAGATAAACATCCAGCGCCACCCGATGGTATCCAGCCACTGATCCGTACCCTGGCGGGCTATGAAATAATTCACGAAATACACTACCAGCATCCCGAAAATGATGGCAAACTGGTTCCAGGAAACCAGTCTTCCGCGAATATTACTTGGAGCGATTTCCGCGATATACATCGGCACGATCATAGAGGCAAGTCCTACGCCGATCCCTCCAATGATCCGGTAAAAGATAAAAGAGCTTATCACCTTCACATAAAAGATATCTAAAACATCAGGAATCCCCGAACCCACGGCAGAAATGAGGAACAGGATGGCGGCCAGGAACATACCGATCCGCCGGCCCAGCGTCTGGCTGATATATCCGGCAATGGCTCCTCCGATGATACATCCGATCAGTGCACTGGAAATGGTGAATCCCTCAATCGAGTTGGCCATTCCTTCGGTCAGGGTGTCGGGCATAACCCAGAAGCGGAAATACCAGATGAGCCACGCAATGATAACCAGGATGACGGTGTAGATCGTACCTCTTCTATTTCCAAAAAGCTTGAACAGAAAGCTGCAAATCAGCACGACAATCACCAGCAGGCATACCGACACGATCACCTTGTATTCCAGAACCACAGCCGAAGCCAGCACTGCATTTTGATGCAGCGGCGTGATAAAAAAGCTTCTGAGTGAACTGACCGCCCCTGATATAACGGCGGTATCGTAGCCGAACAACAAGCCGCCTAACGTTGCGACGAGCGTAAGCATAAAGACATACGCCTTACTTCCATGACTGGTTTCCATATGCTGAGCCTTAATTGATTAGTTAAATAGCGCTTTTCTACAAGACACCACGGTAATTATTGAATATACGCTTTACGAGGAAACAACTACGAAGGCAGATACCGGATGAATCACTCTCGCCCATTACGTATTCCCCACGAGAACGAGGCTTCTTCATCCGGAGCAAGAGCCATTAAATCAATTTTATTATTAAAGGCATCGGGCGGACATGTCATCGGTTCCAGCGCAATGCTTTGTCGATCCGTCGGGATGTAAACCTGCAAATAGTTATACTTGTTTTTGCCGGTTTCCTGCCACACCGTAAATTCAATGTTTTTTTCCGAATCCACAACTTTTATTTCGGCTTTTTCATTCTCCGAATCGAGTTCAAAGCACGAATCTAACTGGTGTTCCCCAATTTGTCTGAGTGTTCTGAACCGGTCATACGTGCTTCGTTCCCCGGTAGGAATCAGCCGTTCATCTACCTGAAATACAGATTTCGAGGGAAAGGCGATCTTCAGACGATCGACAAGACCACCTGTGGTGAAGTAAGGATGCCAGCCATCCCCCAGAGGCATCGGCCGGTTACCCCGGTTTCTGACCCTGGTGGTAACCGTCAGTCCATTTCTTCTGTGCAGCCGGTAATCTATCCGGATATAAAACGGAAACGGATACCCCGGGTCGGCTCCCGGATAATCATAAGAGATGCCCAGAAAGGCTTCGTCTTCTCCCTCCTCCTTGTCTTCAATCCGGAATGACCTGTCGAGTATCAATCCGTGAATGCTGTTCTCTTCCTGCGGAAAATTGACCTGCAACTGATGTTCATCTCCATTAAACAAATAATGCCCGTCGCGGATGCGATTCGGATACGGCGAAAGTTTGGCACTTCTGAACACACTGAAATGATCTTCCAGAAGCTCCCCTGCCGACGCATAACCCTTAATGATATTGTACGTATCTCCCTTTTCACTTTGAATGATATACTCATTCATGATCCCTCCGAAACCCGGGATAACAGCAGGGCCGGTGCCCGATTCCTTATTTAACAGTCTGAACACCTGAAACTTGCCAAACGGATATTGTTCAATTGCAAATGTTGCCATGAAACGATATTAAATCAGAAAGCATGAAGATGAAATTGCGACATCTTCATATGAATAGAAATAACTATTTGTTCTGTGGAGATACATTTTCCCATGCAGAGTGGTTTTGTAACATTTCTTCGATCTGTTGCCCGGTGAACCGGTATTTCCGACGCAACAGGATACGTTAAATGAAACAATGGCGCAATCATTTTGAAACTTTTCCTGCCCGGAAAGCCTTCTATCATAGTGTACCGCAATCAGGTAGGACCTGCAGGCAGGATAATAAATGCCGGGCTGCCGGGTTCTTGTTGTATCGCGGAGAAGCGCAACAATCATCTAAACAGGATTTGATATGGCCCGATTTCGTGGCGAAAACAATGCATTCGGCCGGCCGGGGCTGGAACCTAAATGGACTCATGGCGATAAAGATGGTGTAGGCACTGCCTATTCGGTAGATAGCCGTATCTGGTTCACCCTCTGGAATGGCGCGGTCACGGAAACCTATTACCCGACGATCGACCGCCCGCAGATCCGGGATTTACAGTACCTCATCAGCGACGGGCATACCTTTTTTTATGAAGAAAAAAAACATCTGAAAACCAAAACAGAGCGCATTTCCGATAACGCCCTGGCTTACCGGATAACAAATACCGATCCTGAGAACCGGTTTTCCATCCAAAAGGATATTATCACCTCGCCTCATTTATCGTGTCTGCTGCAACACACGAAAGTCAAGATAAATAAAAAGCTGGCTCATCCGCTTTCCCTGTACGTACTTTGTGCCCCGCACTTGCAGGTCGGCGGCATGAGGAATAACGGTTATGTGATTGAAGCAGCGGGTCGTGAACTCCTGGTCGCCGAGAAGGAAGGCATCTGGCTGGCTCTGATGGCCGATCAGCCTTTTAAGAAATTGTCGGCAGGTTATGTGGCGGAAAGTGACGGATGGACCGACCTGAATGACAATTATCAGATGGATTGGGAGTTTGACCGGGCGCTCGGGGGTAATATTGCCCTCACCGGAGAGCTTTCCCTGGATAATGCCCAGGAATTCACCCTGGGCATGGCTTTTGGTGAGGGGCTCCATAACGCCATCGCCACCTTATTTCAGGCCATGGGCATCCCTTTTGAAAAACAACACCGTAACTATCTCGAGCAATGGAAGCGGCCTACTGATGAGATGCTGCCGCTGGATAAGATCTCGGGAGATAAAGGCCATCTTTATCGCAGCAGCTTCAGCCTGCTGCTTTCCCATGAAGATAAAACGTTTCCGGGCGCACTCATTGCCTCAATGTCCATTCCCTGGGGTGAGGTGATGGGAGACGATAACATGGGAGGATACCACCTGGTGTGGACCCGCGACATGGTGAGCAGCGCCACGGGGCTGCTCGCGGCCGGAAATAAAGACACTGCCCTGCGCGCCATGATCTACCTGGCCGTCAGCCAGCACGCAGACGGCGGATTCTCGCAAAACGCCTGGATCAACGGAGATTCTTACTGGCAGGGTATCCAGCTGGATGAGGTCGCATTTCCAATCATGCTCGCCTGGCGTTTATATCATGAAAAAGCCCTGCTGGAATTCAATCCGTTCCCAATGGTAATGCGCGCGGCGCAATTCCTGATAAAACACGGACCGGCGACCCAGCAGGAACGATGGGAAGAAGCCAGCGGATATTCCCCTTCCACCCTGGCCTCCAACATCACCGCCCTGATTTGTGCCGCCCATTTTGCCCGTAATGAGGGAGAAAAGCAAACCGCGGCCTACCTGGAAGAATATGCGGATTTCCTGGAATCCCACATCGAGAGATGGACCGTTACCACCCAGGGATCGCTGGTAAAGGACATCCCCAGGCATTTCATCCGGATTCTTCCCGTCGATATTTCCAATCCCAAACCTGATGAAAACCCGAATACGGGAATCCTGACCATCGCCAACCGGGCGCCGGGCGAGCGCTATCAGTTTCCGGCCAAAGATGTCGTTGACGCAGGCTTCCTGGAACTGGTACGATACGGCATCCGCAAACCCGACGACAAGGTGATGGTCGATTCCCTGAAAGTAGTCGACGAGGTTCTGCGTGTGAAAACGCCTCAAGGCTATTGCTGGCGGCGTTATAACCATGACGGGTACGGGCAACGACCCGACGGGAGCGCCTATAACGGGTGGGGACAGGGCCGGGCATGGCCGCTCCTTACCGGCGAACGGGCACATTATGAACTGGCGAAGGGAAATGACGTAAAACCATTCATACGGGCATTGGAAAGATTCTCCAGGGATACCGGGATGCTTCCCGAACAGGTATGGGATCATGACGACATGCCCGATGCGTACATGTTTAAGGGCCATCCGACCGGATCAGCCATGCCACTGATGTGGGCCCATGCCGAATACATCAAGCTGCTGCGTTCCGTTCACGACGGGCAGGTCTTCGACCGGTATTCCGTTGTAGCCGATCGCTATCTGGATGGCAGGAAAAGACGCAAATCTATTGAAATCTGGAAACCAAACCGCCAGATTGGAAAGATAAAACCGGGGAAGACACTGAGAGTGCAAAACTATCGCCCCTTTACCCTCGTCTGGACCGACGACGAATGGGATCATACTCATGAAGTTCATTCGGAACCGACCGCGCTGGAGATTTACTATATGGACATTCCCGTAAAAAAGACCCAAAAAGCGCCCATTCGCTTCACGTTTCACTGGATGGACGATCACACCTGGGAGGGCAGGAATTACCAGGTGACAATCGGGGAGGATGGCAACTCCCATTGAGTCGGGCAACCGACCGGTCATCATAAATGTTGAAGGGTTTCTCCAAATTCCGGATGCTCCTGATCCGCTGCCTGATTCGGAGCATTGTCCGACACCCCTATGGTCCCCTCAAGGGGACGTATGTACGTGTTTAGCAATTGGTTGCTTTTTCCCTCCCTTGAGGGAGGTGCAGGTGGGTGTCGTCGCGCTCACAATTTCGGCAGTGCATTTGCGGAAAAACCATCGATCACAGACAGATTCAGATCTTTCCTTTCAGCCAGGCCTGTCGTTGTTCTTCAGGGAACCGCTCAATAGCATAACGCAGCATTGTTCTCGGCATCTTCAGATAGTATTTTCTGAGGAATATCTCCTCCCGGGCCTGATCGCGTTTGCCGAGTTCGCGGAGCATCCATCCGGCTGCTTTGTGAATCAAATCTTCGGAGTCATTGAGTAGAATTTCGGCGATCTGCAATGTATCCTCAAAATCATTATTCCGGATAAAATAGAACGTGGCCATGACCGCCGTGCGTCGTTCCCAAAGACTCTCTGATCCGGCCATCTCATACAGGATTCCCCGCTCATGCTCCCATAAATAACCGCCCACAATGCTCGGGGCCGACAAATCCACCAGATCCCAATTATTAATATAACGTAAATGATCGAGGTAAGCCCGGTAAATACGTTCCCGCTCTTTCTCCCCGCCCTTATCAAACCGCTCCACCCAGACCAGCAGAGCCAGCAGACGGTCCTCGTGCCAGGGGGAAGTCACCAAAACAAGAAGGTCTCCGGCTGAAAGCCGGCGGGAAGCACGCGCTATTTTCCGTAATTTTGGAACCCTGATCCCCCGGAACCGGTCTCCCTCTCCATACTGACCGGGTCCTGTCTTGAAGTAGCCGCTCAGAAATGAGGCAATTTCCGGGTCGGACTTTTCCTCCAGAATCGATCTGATCTCTTCAAGAGTTATGCTTTTACTGACCATCGTTTGTTCCTTCGTCTTCGGATGCCCGTTAATCTACCTGTTTTTCTCAGAAAAAATGCTATCATCATCGGACGCGGGCATCTTATCGTCTCTTTCTCTATCCTTCAGTCACAAATTCTTCGAAACAACGTTCAACCATGGCATTCAACGACAACAACAGGGAAGCACTTCGTATCGCTCTGGAAAACCAGGTGCGCAGGCTGACAAAACGTATCGGGTATTACGACCGGTGGGACAGACGGATTTCCCTCTTCCGGCTTATTGTCTTTCTGGCGGGACTGATTCTCTCCTTTCTTGCCGCTCAATTCACAAGCCCGTGGTTGTTTGGTCTCGTCGTACTGATTTTTCTTTCAGGATTCATCTTTCTGATCATCCTGCATCATAAAATCGATAATGTGCGCGACACCCTCAGGCAATGGCGGGATCTACGTTCGGATCATCTGGCGCGTATGTCGCTGAATTGGGAGCGGATGATTAAAAAACCTTCCGTGGAAATCCCCGGACCTCATCCGTTCGCCCGCGATCTGGATATCGTCGGTCCCCGTTCGCTGCTTGAGCTGATCGATACCTGCGTCTATCCCGGCGGCAGCGAAAAACTGGCGGGATGGCTGCTGGAGACAACGCCCGACCCCGGGGTCATCCTCAAACGAAGGCAGCTTGTCGAAGAACTGGTCCCCCTTGATTATTTCCGGGATCATCTGCGTGACAAGGCCTCGGCTTCCCGGAGCCGGAAAGATCCCAAAGATTGGGATATGTCGACACTGATCAAATGGCTGCAATTTGCAAAGGGAAGATCGTACCTGCGTTCCCTCCTTCTCCTCGGAAGCTTGTCCGGGATCAACATCGCCCTGTTCGTCCTGTTTCTGGCCGGCCTTCTGGCGCCGTATTTCATCCTGTCCCTTTCAGTATACCTGCTGATTTATAATTTTAACGGGGAAAAGATCAAAGGACTTTTCGATGATGCCTCCCAAATAGAAACCCTGCTGAAAGGATTCAGAGATGTCCTGCAATTCCTGGAGACCTGGCCGTATAAAGCCTCCGGGAAGCTGGCGGATTTTTGCACAGTTTATTGGCAGACAGGACATCGGCCTTCTGTTTTTATCAGGAAGATCATCCGCCTGGCAGCGGCCGCTTCTTCACAGAAAAGTGATATTGTGTGGGCCATATTGAACCTGCTGGTTCCATGGGATCTTTATTTCGCCCACCGCCTGAATCTTTATAAAACCGAACTTGATGAAAAACTGCCCGAATGGCTCGACCGGTTTTATGAATTGGAAGGGCTGTGTGCTCTGGCAAATTTTGCCTGGCTCAACCCTGATTATACCTTCCCGGTTCTGGAGGCATCAACGGGAAACCCGCCTTTTGAAGCTGCCGGGCTGGGCCATCCCCTGATTCCCCGTGGCAGGAAAGTGACGAACGACATAACTGTAGAAAGTATCGGATCCATCTATCTGATAACCGGCTCGAATATGGCGGGAAAAAGTACTTTTCTGCGTACGCTGGGCATTAATATTTGCCTGAGTCTTGCAGGCGGACCGGTAAATGCGCAGATGCTTAGAACCATGCCGTTCCGGTTGTTCTCAAGCATTAATGTTTCGGATTCGCTGGGCGAAGGGCTCTCCCACTTTTATGCGGAAGTCAGACATCTGCGCTCAATGCTGGATGAGCTCGACGGTTCTCATCAATGGCCTATGTTCTTTCTGGTCGACGAAATTTTTAAGGGAACCAATAACCGTGAACGTCTCATTGGCACCACGGCATTGCTGAAAAATATAGCAGGCAAATACGGAGTCGGTTTTATCTCAACCCACGATCTGGAGCTGGCCGGGCTGGACCGGGAAATTCCGGAACTCAGCAACCGCCACTTCGAAGAAACGATAAAGGATGGGAAAATGAGTTTTCAATATAAACTCAAGGAAGGTCCCTGTCCCACAACCAATGCACTAAAAATCATGCAGATGGAAGGATTGCCGATAGACTACTGACGGAAAAAGCAGCTATCGTATAAATGTAACGATATCATTCTTTTGATCGATCTTCCTTCTCGGAAGTCTTTTCTATCCTGCTGTGGTGGGACTCACCATATTCGTTCAATCGAACCTTAGAGGAATTGAAACTTTCTTTCTTATATTGTGATCCCCTCCAATACATAGAGAGTCTTAATCGAACCTTAGAGGAATTGAAATATGATCGCATGTTTCAATCGTTGAAAGATAGCAACCCTCTTCTACCGAATTGCAACGAAATCGCAGCGGGGAAATAATGTTTAACGAGGAATCCACTTTCACATCATGAAAACAGCACCTATTGCCATCATCGGAGGCGGCAACCTTGGAACAGCTATCGCCGAAGGGCTGGTTCAGGCACACTATACAGCCCCTGAGAATATCACCATCACCCGGCGTAAGGTCGATCTTCTCGGGCATCTAAAAGAACAGGGACTCACGGTAACCAATAACAATATTCAGGCGGTCAGGCAGGCCGGGCTGGTCATCGTCACGGTGCAGCCGGGGCAGCTGCGTGATGTGCTGCTGGAACTGCGCCCTGTGCTCGACCCGGACCGGCATATCCTGGTCTCGACCGCCGCCGGCCTGCCCATCCGGGACATGCGCGAGATCATCGGCAGGCAGGTTCCGGTGATGCGGGCCATGCCCAACACTGCCATTGCCATCCGGGAATCCATGACCTGCATTGCCACAGATAACGGCGGCAACCAGCACAAAGAAGCTGTGGCGGCGCTGTTCGACCAGTTGGGAAAGACCGTATTTATTGAGGAGGAACTCATGGAATCGGCAACCGTTTTGGGGGCCTGCGGGATTGCCTTTGCCCTGCGTTTCATCCGGGCGGTTACTCAGGGAGGCATTGAAATCGGTTTTGAAGCGGAGCGCGCCCAGCAGATAGCGACTCAGACCGTCAAAGGAGCCGCCTGCCTGCTCTTAGAAAAATCCCGTCATCCCGAACAGGAGATTGATAAAGTGACCACTCCCCGTGGCTGCACCATAGCCGGACTCAACCAGATGGAACATCAGGGCTTTAGTTCGGCCCTGATTAAGGGAGTGATCACCTCATATGAGAAACTGCAGGATTAAAAGGATGTAAACTCCTGACCCTTACCAAGAGAAGATATAAGATACTGATACGGAAGTTTCATGGAAAAAAATAGCATTTCAAAATACGACGAACCGGGGCCTGAAAACTGGAAATTAAAATAACAAGAGATGTGACGATGGATGAAAAGAGGGCATTATCAGGACACGGGCCGTGAGCGCATGATTATGCGTCCCTACATTAACTTTCGACGGTGATCGTCAAAGAATGTTTGCCGTCTTTAAATTCGGTCCTGATATGCAAATGTATTTCCTGACCTAAACAGCCCGCTTCCCCTTCCCTCTGCGTCTCTGCGCCTTTGCGTGAACCCTCTTCCCCTGCGCGAACTCCTTACCAAATGATAAGCAGGCACGACTATAAACAGAAAAAGAATGTGGACTATGAGAAGCGTCTAAGTTACCCCAATGGTTGCGTTGGGGTTATGCTACTATTTCCAAGACAGACATACTCATATACGACATCAAATATACTATAAGCAACAGGCTATTTTTCTTCAATATAGATGTATAGATGTCATCTCCATTTATTTCCTCTCTAATTGATATTATGCTCAATTAACTTCATTTACTTATTAGTTGAACATAAGCGTCCGGCGCGAACCAGGGAGATGAAAGAAACATCGAGATTTGTAAGCTTTGCTTTGGCTTTGGGGGGCATTGGAGCAGAATCTAATTAGCATCTGCTCCAAAGATGCGAACCTTTTAAAAGGCGGGAAACGTGTTTATAACCACGTAGAAGGGAGAAAGAAGAGAATCTTAATGCGGGTGATTATGAGGACCAGCTTCGGCTTCGGCTTGCATACGCCGTTCCAGAGCGTGAATTGCGTCAAGTTTCTTTTTCTTCTGTTCGGGCGGCAGAGCGTTAATTTCTTCCCATCGCTTTTCATGCTCCTGTATAATTGCTGCCATTTCTTTTGTCATTTTGATCTCCAGATGTTCCTGCCCGATTTGTTTTACTTTAATATACCATTTTCCATTTTTAAAGTCACGCTTTTCGACCTTGAATTGGGCGCCCGGCAGCAAGAGATATTCATCTTCAATTTTATGAGAGGAAAGCCTGACTATATTCCTGCCAATTCCATTCTCAATAATAAAAATGGCATCTTTATCGTACGGAGTAGCTGCGGAAGTAGAGATGAGATGATCCCGTGGGAATTCTGCGTCTTCCTGATAAAATTCGTTATCTGTCTTAGATACAACCAATTCCTCGTTTATACAATCCTCTTTCCATGGGCAATTCATTCAATCCGTCCCGCAGCTCTAAGATTCCATTAAGAAAGGAAAAGATCAAACGATTAGGACTCTCGGATTCCGGGATTCGCTTCAGCGAATGGGATGGCTTTAAGCGACAGAAGGAACAAATTCGTAAAGAACACATCGATTTCGGGATCCTGGATTCGATTACCGCCGTGGATCGATATTTACGTGATTTTGAAGATTTCCAGGACTGGTGCAAGACGGAAAATGTGAGCCTGGTGGTTTCCCATGCTACCAAAGCGGGGAGCTACAAGGGCGACTCCTCGTTGGCTCATGGCGTTGATACCCACATCTGGTTGCAGGATCATACCGCGGCCACAAAAAAGAACCGCTATGGGCCATTGGCAGAAATACCGGTTGATTTTGGGAAAACGGAACGGGAAAATCCTAAAATTCCACATGTTTCTAAAAATGCTTTTGGATCTTTTCAAAACATAAAAGAATTACAAAAAAAAGTTCAAACATGGGTAAAGGAGCATTTAGCGGGAAATGAAATAACCAACAAAGAGCAAAACATCGTAATTCATTTGAATTGGCAAGGATTAAAAAAATCTACTAAAAGTCAGCTCACAGAAAACAAGTTGTTATCAATGAAAGTGATTCCTGCGTTGTTGAAATCCGCTCATTTACTTTCCATTGAGCCGGATAAACAAGAAAGAAAGGATATTAAGGCATTTTATCATTTTGAATCTCCTCTACTAATAAATGGAGAAAAATATTCGGCTTATTTGACAGTCAAAGAAACAAAAGAGAATACATTTTATTACGATCACAATTTGACACACATAAAAAAGCCCGGCAATGCTCCTGGGACACCCTTAAGAAGGAATGTTCACCAGGCTAAAAAGCCAGGCTCTGCAAAGAATATACGCAATTCTGCTAAAAAAAGCACTAATTCTAAGAAAAACAACCCCCAAAGAAGCGAAAGAGGTCACGTCAAAAAAGCACGAAAGGTAAAAAAGGCGCCGGGCGTGCCGTGATAAAAGTGGCGCCCCTTTCGTCTACTCGCAAGAACGGGGTGTATTCTCATTCCGATCCCCTGGTTTATTTAGGAACCACCGAAAGCGTGGTGATCGACAACGCGGACGGCAAACGCGTCATGAAGGGGCATTTTCCGATGTTCATGTCGATCCAAAAAGACCGGCTGTATATCGTTCCCAGGCAGTATGTAAGCAAGGTCAAAGACAAGGTGCATTCTACCGAAGCATCCAAGGCGTTTGATGAATTTAACCACTACGGGGCCGATGACACCGATTATAAGATCCATTGGCCGAACAGGAACGTGAAATCCATACCCGTGGGAACCGCGAACAAGATTTATTACGAGTCTGACAAAATCATGAATCAATCGGACAAGAAAGGCACGAATCATCATTATGTACACGAGTTTGATAAAGGCAAACGCCCCGCAACGGTCTTGGGAAATGTGCTGATTATTTCGAACCTGGTTATCGGATCCCGTGGGATCATGAATTAACAGAATTTCACGCAAAATGGAAATACGATACGCAAAAAATCCCGGAGAGTTGGTTATCGACAACCCGGCGCACTTTCAATTCCTCTAAGGTTCGATTAAGAC
>CAZNHE010000024.1:0-17176 GCA_964572735.1 uncultured Chitinophagales bacterium
ACACGAACACGAACACGAACACGAACACGAACACGAACACGAACACGAACACGAACACGAAACATATTAATCTTATTGGAGGATGCAAGCGGATGTTTGATCATGAAAAATTGGATGTGTATCAGGTTTCGATTGAATTTACAACCTGGGTACAACATCAAGTAGATTCCCTGACCGGAACAACCCGGTTTGCGCGGGATCAGCTAATCAGAGCGACACAATCCATTCCTTTGAATATCGCGGAAGGAAATGGCAAGCGTTCCGGAAACGACAGAAAACGATTCTGGGAAATCGCACGAGGTTCAGCCCTGGAGTGTGCGGCATTGATGGACGTGCTTAATGCAAGTCACGTTATTACCAACACGAGAATGGATGAGGGAAAGGCATTGCTGGTCCGAATTGTAAGCATGCTGACGAAAATGACTGAACCTGATAATTCAATACACGAGGCCGGGTTTAATTATCAAACCATTTATTCCTCCGGCGAATAAGAATGCGACACGTGAATAATCCGTTTTTCGTGCTCGTGCTCAGCGGAGCGGTGCTCGTGATCGATCTTTCGTAATTCGGGATTTCGATTTGCGAGCACGAGCACGAAAAAAATTTAAAATGATCAGGAACAACACACCTGAAATCCAAAACCGAGCATCCACCTGCGGCCGGCCGATCCTCCCTTTTCTCTCGTATTCCCGGAGGGGACGCGCTGTTTATGTAATCATTACATCCTCGGTCAGTATAGTAATCAGTACAGTGCCATAGAAAAGCGCCGGCGGTACTGTCGGGTCAGCGGGTGTTCGTTGCCCAGCATGGTGAAGATTGCGACGCATGCTTTCCGGGGGCCATCATCATCCATCGTACGATCACGATTCAGGCAGTCGAGGAAATGTTCCAGCGCCTGAGGGAAATCTTCATGGAACAGGCGATGTATTCCTTCAAAGTAATGATCCGCCATACCATTCTCCCGGAAACCGGTTTTCTTTTTATCGTCATTCAGATCCTTCAAATGTTCCACCGTATCCAGGGTATCCCGTTCAATCTCATATTTCGAATTATCCGCCGTTTTTTCGAGGATTTTGCGAGCGCGTCCGGTATCTCCCGGCAATAAAAGCATTGCCAGCTTTACCGCCATATCCTGGTTTTCCGGCTCACTTTGTGTAATCCGCTCCACGAGCTTACGAGCCCTTTTGCGGTCTCCCTCTTCCAATAGCCGTGCAATCAGCTCTTCATTACCCGATTCTTCCTGTGAAGGCGGCAGATTCTCGCTGAGCCATTTACGCACCGCCGGCTCGGGCAGAGCTCCCTCGAATTCCGCAATGATTTTCTTCTCAAATACCATTTTCACTGCGGGGATGCCACGAATGCCGAACTGCATAGCCAGTTGCGGATGCTGCTCGGTATCAATCTTGACCAGCTTCCATCTGCCGTGCGCCTCCCCTGCCAGTTTCTCAAGTATCGGTCCCAGTACCTTGCACGGGCCGCACCACCCGGCCCAGAAATCCAGGACCACCGGAACCGCCTGGCTGGGTTCGATCACATCCTTCCGAAAGTCATTCATTTCGTAAGCCATGATCAGGATTAAGGTTAAGGATGAGGTTGAGGTGTTTCAGGCTTGCAGATCTTCGACGACTTCGGTGCGGTATGGAACAACGGGCATCGTATCCTCTCCATCGTCGACGGTAATCATGTATTTATTGCGTTTGGGCAATGCATCGTATATTTGCGGATCCTTGATCCACGCACTACCGCCGTCGTGCTTGAGGCGATAACGGTTTTTATATTTGAACGCCGCGCGGTGTATCTCAGGTAATTTCTTTATCATTGTCTGGTCGGTATCTTCATTTAAAAATAATAAGCTGCGGAAATCCGTCACGCATCGCTAAAAAACTTCGTCCGGAAAACGTCCGGTCGGGATCTTTGGAGGGCATCGGGACGAAACCGCTTTTCCCGGAGCCTCAGAAAAAGTAAAGGTAACAGATCTGTCGATCGTGTTCCATTTTTTTATAACGCAAATAAATTTGAAATCATTTTGTGAACCCGTATCTTGGAAATCTGTAGAAAATCGAACATAAAAGCAATATCACGCGAAATCAATGTACGCAATCGTTGAAATTGGCGGACATCAATACAAAGTAGCGGAAAACGATCTTATTTATGTGGATCGTCTTCCGAACGAGATAGAAGACAAGGTCGATTTTGACCGTATTCTTCTGGTTAGCAATGACAAAAATGTGCAGGTTGGGAAGCCGGTCGTGGAAGGAGCCCGGGTTCAGGCCACGGTAACAGATCATGTAAAGGCCGACAAGCTCATTGTCTTCAAGAAAAAACGACGTAAAGGTTATCAGAAACGCACCGGTCACCGTCAGAAACTGACCCAGATCCGCATTGACAAGCTCACCGTTCAACCGGACCAACCCGAATCTTCAAAAGAGTAAACAGCTATGGCTCATAAAAAAGGAGGCGGCTCCACCAAAAACGGCCGCGATTCCGAATCAAAACGCCTTGGTGTAAAGAAATTCGGAGGCGAACATGTACTGTCGGGGAATATCATCATCCGTCAACATGGGACCAAATTCCACCCGGGCAAGAATGTCGGGATAGGCAACGATTATACCATTTTTGCCACATCCGAAGGAAAGGTGCGGTATACCAAGGGACGTAACGACCGCCGATACGTGCACGTGGATCCGCAATAATTTCTCCGTTTTATATGATGAAAGGCCTTGATGCATTGCGTGTTAAGGCCTTTTTGTCGTATTATATGCCATGCCCGATCATCTCATAATCCCCGGACTTGCACAGCGCCTGCGAATCAATTCGATATTTGGAATCGGGAGAAATTATGTGGCGCACACGCGGGAGCTTCATCATAATATCCCCCGGGAGCCGGTTATTTTTCTTAAGCCGGTTACCTCGGTTATTTATTCGGGGGATTATATCGAGTTGCCTTTCCAGAGCCAGGAGGTACATTATGAGGCTGAACTCGTTGTAGCAATCGGCAAAAGCGGCAGAAATATCTCTGTGGAGGAGGCCCTATCCTACGTTGAAGGCTATGGCGTGGGGATTGATGTCACTGCCCGGGATCTGCAGCGGGAGGCCCAGGAGAAATCTCTCCCATGGACTGTCAGCAAAGGTTTCGACACGTTTGCCCCCATCAGCAACTTTATTTCCGCCGATTTGGTAAAAGACCCGCAGCAACTGGCTTTTGAGCTTGAAATCAACAAAGAGGTCAGGCAGCGCGGCAACACCTCCAGGATGATCTTTCCGGTCGCCCACCTGATCTCAGGGATTTCCAGAATTTCCACGTTGAGCCCCGGAGACCTTATCTTTACGGGAACACCCGAGGGAGTCGGACCGCTCCATTCAGGGGATCATCTCAAAGCCGTCCTCTGTGATCAGGGAGCACAACTGGAAGTCGGGGTGAGTTAAAAGCCGGAGGCTGAAAGTTGTGAGTCGCCAAATGCCCAACGCCCAATCCGCAGTATTCGATATTCATTAACGGACGGAACCGGATATTACCGCAGGTTTTGGGGTAGTGGCTCATGAAGTAACCAATCAGGACTCCGACCCGGCAAGGGCATCCTGCCTTGTGAGGCCGACGGATGATTTTTCATCTGCCGGAGGGAAGATCATGAGCAACAAGATTCGACGGGAAATGGAATTGCAGGGGGATGAGAAGCGAAAACTCCCGGTATTCCGGGATCCTGAAGATCTGGAGGATTTGGCCGCCAACTACTTGTAACGATTACCGGCCTCAAATCATAAATCCTTTGCAAAACTGCCGAAGGGACGATAATTTAACGGGTATCTACAATGACGACCGTCTTTTTCATCTATTTGCTTAACAGGCCAGGCTATTGTACACCCGCTTCATACCTTTCGGATTCATCTTTCTATGTATTGTATTACCCTTCGCCGGAGAACCTGCCCCTGCCGACGCTCAGTCACGGCCCCTCTGCCTTTCGCCGGATACCACCTGGTTGTGGCCAACCCATGCCAGCCATCGCATCTCCTCAACCTTCGGCGAAACCCGCGCGGGGCATTTCCACGCGGGTCTCGACATCAAAACGTGGGGACGGCGCGGCTATCCGGTCTATGCAACGCGCAGCGGCATCCTGTATCGGGTGGGTGTCCACCCCAACGGATACGGGAATGTTGTATACCTGCGCCATGCCGACGGCAGTTTCTCCGTATATGCCCATCTGGAAGATTTCATCCCGGAGATCCGGCACCTGGTTGATTCTCTTCGTCTTCAGACGTATCAATTCGACTTCGACCGTATCCTGACCGGTTATCATATTTATTTCAAACAGGGCGATACTATCGGATATACCGGCTCATCGGGGATTGGTCCGCCTCATCTTCATTTTGAGCTGCGAACTCCGGAAGAACATCCGTTTAACCCTTTTTTGACCAACCTGCATGTGGCAGATCATCGTCCGCCATACATTCTCGGGTTATCCGTTGAGCCGATCTCCATGAATGCAGAGATCGAGGGCGAAAAGCAGATCTATACACGCCGTCCGCACAAAACCCGGCATGGATATAATTTTGGAACGATTGCCGTAAGCGGAGCCATCGGACTCGGTATTGAGGCGGGGGACCATTCCGACAAGGTCTCGAATTCATACGCGGTTTACCGCCTCAGTCTGAAAATGGATTCGACCGTCTATTTCTCTTCTGAGGTAGATAGTTTTTCTTACAATAAAACACACCAGTTGAACCTGGACCGTATTTACCGGCTGCTAAAATACCACGGTGAGGCATATCAGCGCCTCTATGTGAAAGACGGCAATACCCTGCCCTTTTACAGCCATCTGAAAAATCACGGAATCATCGACCTCCCTGATGGGAGCTATCATTTTACGATAACTGCTTCCGATTACTTTGGGAATACAAGCCGTGCGTATGTGACGCTGGTTTTCCAGAATATAAAAGGAAACCAGCTGGCAACGGCAGATCCTCCCTCCTCAGATAACCGGAACAGACGCTGGTTCTGGGCCGATGACTGGGTTTCCATACCGGTCTGGCAGACAATTTTCCCTGAAAATACAACTGGCGGGCCTCACCCCGGCAAAATCCTTATAGAAGGAGATCAAAGGATTCTCGATCTGCGGGGGCACCCCCGGATTAATATCCGGCTGCCCGATCGTGTCGCCACACTATACCGTGTTTATCCCGGTCAAAGCCGTACCATTTATTCTGACGACGGCACCATTTCTGCCGGTTTCGGGCGAACCTCTGTGTACGACACCCTCAGCGTATTCCTTAATAACGGCCTCCGTCACAATCTGCCGTGGTTTTCCATCCTGCCGGATATCGAACCTCTGAAAGGGCACATATATATCAGCATCAAACTGGACGATCGGACGCGCCACAAGCGTAACCTGGCCGTATATCTGGAGGATGAACGAAAAAGCAGCCGTTACCATTTTATTCCTTCGGCGACAACGAACGGATATCTGAACGCACGTATCGGTGATTTCGGAACCTACCAGGTGCTGCAGGATACGGTAGCCCCGCAGGTTTCACATCCGCGGCTCGTAAAACGCCATGGGCACTGGCTGATCGCATTAAATGTAAAAGATAATCTATCGGGACTGGATAATGATCGTACAGTTATCTATTGTAACAATGTAAGAGGGATTCCGGATTTCGATGAAGAAGGAAGCAGGATTCTATATTATCGTCCTGATTTCGAACCCAAATCCGTTAACCACCTTGAAATAACGGTCTACGATCAAATCGGCAACCATCGTACGGTCCGGTTTGCGGTCGCCCGATAATCTGTTCCGATAACCTGTATGGGGAAATCGTCTGTTTTCTTAACCAAAGGATGGGTGCTCTTTGCCCCGGTCCTCATTATTTTCGCCGGGTGCAGCAGCAGCCGGTACAGTAATGTCAGTGCCGGCGATCTGCACCAATTCATTCCGGGTCTGCCCAATTTCAACATTGGAGCTTTCGGTTATTTCAACAAGGACCAGCTTCCGGGGTTGCAAATCGATATCGGGGTGCCATACACCAGCCTGATTTTCAAATCGGGAACTGCACCCGGCCATTATGAGGCGCATTTCGATCTGGAGATGAAGATTACGCGGACCGACTCGGCAGGCGCGCAGCCTATCCTGAAAAGCTATGACAGGACCATCGACGTGACTCGTTATGACGACACGCACAGCCTCAAAAATTATCTTATCCAATATCGGACTATTCTTGTTCCCGGGAAATATGATGTAGAGGCTATGCTCACCGATCAGACCAGTGGAAAGGCGGCGCAGCGAACCATTCAGGCCATCATTCCAGATCTGTCGGAAAATAAAATCACCTCGACCTCCATCGAGTTACTGTCTAAAGGAAGAGGGAGAGGCGACAGCCGGAATTTTGAGCCGGTGCTTACTTATCACGTTTCAAACAGCATTGATTCTCTGAAAGCGGATATTCAACTGCATCTTAATTCGGCTAAAAACAACCTGAACCTCCGAATGATGCTCCTGCGATTCCGTTCTGATACGCTTCCGGCCCGGTTTCCATATGCTCTCAATCCGATGCGGGGCAGCCTCCGGTATCGCGGCATTGACTTCGGCAAAGTCGACACGGTTCAGGCCACCCGGCGTAATTACAGCGGCCTGGCGGGCACCATTGCCATCGATTTCCTGCTTCCAAAACTTCAGACAGGCATCTACCGGGTATCCATCACCGGCCGGGATAAAGCTAATGAAGTCTCTTTCACCCGCTCGCGGGATTTTGCAATAAGAAATGAAGGCTTTCCTCACCTGATAACGATCAGTCAGCTCGCGGAGGCCACTTATTATATTGCTACCCCCAGAGAATATAAACGACTTATGGAAGCCTATGGTACCGATTCACTAAGACAGGCATTTGATGCTTTCTGGGCTAACCTTATTCCGAATAGGAATAAGGCAAAATCGGTCATAGAAAGCTATTACAGCCGTATTGAACAAGCCAACATGCTCTTTTCGAATTATAAAGAAGGATGGAAAACCGATCCCGGAATGCTGTATGTGGTGCTGGGCCCGCCGGCTTATGTGGAGCAAAATGTGGAGGGCATGACATGGTATTACCGGCAGGATTCCTACAACGAACCCAATGCCTTTTACTTTCAGAAGGTCATCAATACCAGGGATTATTTTCCCTTTCATCATTACATACTGATGCGCAACATCTATTATCAGCAATTGTACACCTCCCGGGTTGACGATTGGCGCAACGGTATTGTCCCCTGAACGGAAGACCGAACCGCATTTTTGTGGTCGGAAGAGGTTCAGCCATGACCAATAAAACAATGTTCAACGCGCAATATTCAATGTCACTTTACAGCTTATTAACGGACATTGAATGCTGAGAATCGATCATTGAACATTTCCCTATACTGCATCATCCCTGAACATAAACCAGGGGATCGCCGGGCCGAATATCCAAAAGACGAGAACTCCTATTGTTGCAGGTTGTTGCAGGGATTAAACCTACCACGCCACAGTGGAGATTGAGTCGGAAATTCTTATTCTTCCAGGGCGATACAACTTATTTCGACCAAAGCGTTTTTGGGCAATGTCTTAACGGCTACGGTTTCGCGGGCCGGGGGATTTCCGGGAAAATAGCCGCCATAAACCTCATTGACACTGGAAAAATCATCCATGTCTGCAAGGAAAATGGTCGTTTTTACCACCTTATCAAAACCTGAACCGGCAGCATCCAGTACGGCCTCGAGATTATTCATTACCTGCCGGGTCTGTGCTTCCACACCGGTTCCGGCCATCCGGCCGGTGGCCGGATCAAGACCGATTTGTCCGGAACAAAAAATGAGGCCGCCGATGGCGATTGCCTGACTATAGGGACCAATGGCGGCCGGTGCATCATTAGTTTTTATGACCTTTTTCATAGCTCAATGATTGTATTTAAATTCACTACGTCCCGCAGGAGCAAAAGTATCGGAAGCCGGGTCGATATCTTCAAGGAAATCCCTGATCAGAGTCATAAATTTCTCGGGATGCTCCATCATGGGAGCATGCCCGCATTCCTCAATCCATTCAAGAGTGGCATTGGGAAGCAGCTTCAAGAACGTCTCAGCTACCGAAGACGGGGTAATTCTGTCATTACGGCCCCATATCAACAGGCACGGCTGGCGGACAGCCTCCAGATAAGCCTCCATATTATATTCATGGGTGGCGCGTGCTATCTTCAGCAACCGGGCCAGCTTGCGATTCGAACCCAAAATCTGCTCGATCTCATCGATCACACAGTCATCCAGCTTATAATCATAAAATGTTTGCTGAGCCTGGGTGCGGATATACTCCCGGTCAAACCGCCGCGGACGGGAGCGGCCGAAGTTCTGTTCAAACAACCCTGAGCTTCCCGTCAGGATCAGGGCTTTAACCCTTCCCGGCTGCGTGAGGGCGCACTCAAGGGCGATATGTCCTCCCAGAGAGTTTCCTACAAGAATCACATCTCCGAATTCAAAACGATCGAAAACGTATTCGAAGAGCCAGTCGGCGAGTGCCTGAATCTGGAGGCATCGTCCTCTGCCTTTGTATAAAGGGAGCTCGGGGATCACGACGGTACGTTCATCCCTCAGATGACGCGCCAGATAATCGAAGTTACTCAACCCCCCGAACATGCCGTGCAGGCATACCACGGGCGTCAGATCCGGATTACGGCCCTTCAGATAAATGAAATTGAGATCCCTCTCACTGCGTACCGAAAAAATGCTGTTGGTAAACATAGGAGTAAAATAATATTTCCATCCAAATTTTTTTTATACATTTGCAATTTCAGCGGATTCGTGGCCTACACCGAAACTGTATTACTACTATAATGGTTAGAACGTTGCAGATCGGTCATTGTATGGTTACATTTCATTAATAAACCGTCCTATTAAAACCAAGACTCAGCACTTATATTATGAATAAGTATGTTATACGTGTGTTGTCAGTAGCTTTTGGAGCTCTGTTTCTATACTCGTGTTCAGGGAGCAACCCTAATATCGAAACAGCCAAGTTGAACGTCGACCATAAAGACTACCAACAAGCACTTGCGGCTATCAATAAAGCCATTGCCGAGGATTCTGCGAACGCCGAAGCTTATTACTACAGGGGGTATATTTATTCAAAAATAGCTCAAAGTGACAGTAATGCGGCTCAGAGCGTTGCCGATTACAAGAGAATGAATACCAACTATGACAAAGCCAGAGCGCTCTACAAAAGCCAGGGAAAACCCGACAGTAAGGAAATGACCCTGATGCGGATGACCAGCGTGAATTTGTGGACTGATGAGCATAATGCAGCAGTACACCTGGCGGCCAACGATAGTACCAGGAAACCGGGGGATCTCGATAAAGCCGTTCGTCATCTGCGAAACGCGATCGCTATCAGTCCCGACAGTGTGATTAGTTATGAGGTACTTGCCGAAGTGTATAATATGCAAAACAAACCCGACAGCGCAGAAAGCGTGCTGGAAAGGGTACTTCGTAAAACATCCAAACCGCCTGTCGACGATTATCTGCGCCTGGCCCAGTTGTACCAGCATAATAAAAAATACGACCAGTCGGTGAGGATACTGAAACAGGCCAAGCAGCAATATCCCGACAGCGTGAAGGTAACGCAGTCTCTTGCTAACACGTATCTGGCAATGGGGGATGATGAAAACGCCGTAGAAGCAGTGAAATCATTGATTGCCACGGATTCCAGCAATGTTCAGTATCATTTGGTCTACGGTACGGAATTGTATAAAATGGCGCTGACCATGAACGATACCCTCACCAACAGGTATGACCGTATCTTCAACTACAAACAGCAGCTGCAAAACAAAAAGGATCCGGACCTGCAGGCCAGGGTAAACCGCCTGCAAAGCAAGAATAAGCAACTGGCCAGCGATATTGAGGATCTTACCAATAAGGCTGAAGTACAACTGAAGTATGTGATCAGTAAGAAGCCGAATGACCCTATCGCCTATAATACGATGGGCGTCATTTACCAGAATAAAGCTGCGGCACTGTTTCAATTGCGCAACAATACCAGTGACCTGAAAAAGGCGGATTCACTGGACTCTGCAGCCAAAGCTACCCTGAGGAAGGCCCTGCCCTATTATGAGAAGGCGGCACAACTGGATCCTGGCAACAAGCAGTACTGGCAGTCATTGTTCCGGGTATATACAGCCCTGGGCATGAAAGAAAAAGCTCAGGATGCCATGAAGAAAGCAGGTCTTCAATAAATTATCTACAGAAAACCAGGATCGTTTACCCATAATTTTACCTGATTTATGAATCCCTTTTCAGCCCGAATGGCCATGCTCTTGCTGGTCATCGGGCTTTTTGTCAGTTGTACCGGCACACACACCTCCATTCAACCCGACCAAAACATCCAGAAAGCTATTGAGGGAGGCCGCTACAAGGCTGCCCTGCAGTACACCAGCGAGGCAATCCAGAAGGATCCGCAAAATGCCCGGCTGTATGTGGATAAAGGATTGATCCTGAGCAAAATGGCTGCGGCCGTGACCCAGCCGGCACAACGCACGCCCGTCTACCAGAATATGACCCGGAACCTGGACAAGGCCAGAGAACTGGACCAGAATGGTAAAGGGCCGCTCGAACCTCAGATAGAGGATATTCTGGCGGATGCCTGGGGTTCTGAACATAACCAGGGGGTCAGCATCCTCAGCGGGGATTCCGCAGCCACCCGATCGGACTATCAGGCCGCAAAAGCTCATCTGAAAAATGCGGTGACGATTATGCCCGATAGCGCCATCAGCCATGCTGCATTGTCCGCCGCCAATTATAAGCTCGGCGATATACCCGACGCGCTGGAAAGCATGAAAGCTGCTGTAGTATACAGCGACAGCACAAATATCGGCTATATTGAACGCCTGGCTTACCTGTACAACATCAGTGAACAAGATAGCGAGGCACTCGACACCTATCGGTTCCTGATCCGGCGCAACCCCGGTGACCTTAACTTACTGAACGGGATGGCAAATGTTTATCTTGATGAACAGGCATACGACGCCCTTTCAGGCTTGCTGAAGGAGATGCTCAGGAAAGATCCTGATAACTCGCTTTATCATCAGATATACGGCCGGGAGTTGTACACCAGGTCGTTGACTCAATTGAAAGCTGTCAGAAAAGGTTACGAAAACGGGCAAAGCAGTGCCGACAGTCTGAATGATATGGAAGGAAAGGCCCGGAAATTGTTTAATCAGGCGATTGATGAATTCAGCACAGCCATAAAGCTCGATTCAACGGATGTTACCACTCCTTACACACTCGGCCTTATTTATCAAAACACCGGTGTGGCTTACCTGCAAATATCAGAGGATGTCCGCGATACCACCCAATCCTCACTCTATGAAAAACACGCAAAGGATTTGCTGACAAAGGCCCTCCCCTACCTCAAACGCTACGCAGAAAGTCCGAATGCCTCCCCGGAAAATTGGCATAATCTCCAGAATATTTATCAATATCTCGGCATGACCGACAAGGCACAAGAAGCTTCCAGGCATGTAACACGGCATGAGTGAGAGGCTGTCCGGCCGCCATTCCGGGTCCATCATCCTGTCCGGATTCTCAAAAATCTGTATATTTTGAGGAGTGGGGAAAATCTGCGGGAGATTACCCCTGAGTTTTGAAAAGGTGAGACGAATGGCAACAGTCCGGGGAAAAAAAGCGGATCCGGAAAAGGATGTTATGCTCATTGAAGAATCCATTATACGTGGATTACCCTGCGGGTTATCAGCGTCAGGATGCCGGTTAAATTTATTCCTGAAGATCAAAAAGAGTCATTTATCTTCCCCTGATTGAACATGACCCGTTGATTTAACAGGTAACCACATCATTGTTTGTAATAATTTATAAAGACTTACCAGGAGACAAAATCCGATGAAATTTAATACCAAAACTATTCACGCCGGGCAAAGTCCGGATCCCGCGACCGGGGCGGTCATGCCTCCTGTCTACCAGACCTCAACCTATGCCCAGAAGGCACCGGGACAGCATCAGGGATATGAGTATGCACGGGTATCCAACCCTACCCGAACGGCCCTGGAACGGTTGCTGGCCGGGCTCGAGGAGGCTGACGAATGCGCCTGTTTCGCCAGCGGCTGTGCCGCCATTGATGCTTTGCTGAAGATGCTGCGTCCGGGCGACCATGTCATCTCGTCGAATGACCTTTACGGAGGCACTTACCGGCTGTTCAATGAAGTGTTTGCCCATTATGGCATCCGGTTCAGCTTTGTCGATATGGGCGATCCGGAGAATGTCCGGAAAGCTCTCACGGATCAAACCCGGCTGGTGTGGATCGAGACTCCTACCAATCCCCTGCTCAGGATCATCGATATCCGGGCCATAGCCGGCATCGCGCGGCAGGCACGGGCGCTGAGCGCGGTTGATAATACGTTCGCCTCTCCATCTCTGCAGCGCCAGCTTGCGCTGGGGGCGGATGCGGTTATCCATTCCACGACCAAATATCTTGGAGGCCACTCCGACATCATCGGAGGCGCTATCTGTACCTCGCACCCCGACATCATCGAAACCATGCGCTTCCAGGCAAAAACAACAGGCGGCGTGCCCGGTCCGATGGATTGTTACCTGACTCTGCGCGGGGTCAAGACGCTGGCCGTCCGTATGGAACGCGCCTGTTCCAACGCGCAGGCTATCGCCGAATTTCTCGCAGATCATCCCAAAACCGGCACGGTAAACTACCCGGGACTGGAAACACATCCGCTGCACGAGGTGGCACGGGAGCAGATGGACGATTACGGTGCCATGATCTCTTTCACTTTAAAGGAAGATTCTGTTGAAAAAGCAAAAGCTTTCATGAGCAGAACTTCTTATTTTACACTGGCGGAGAGTCTGGGCGGCGTGGAGTCGCTGATCTCTCATCCGGCAAGCATGACTCACGCATCCGTTCCCGCCGACGTACGTATGAAAGCCGGCTTGAGTGATTCGCTCATCCGCCTCTCGGTAGGAATTGAAGATGTGCAGGATCTTATTGATGATCTGGATCAGGCTTTTGAATAGTGTGATTCGCATTTTTGCATAAAAAATATCGTCATATCGCCTCTGTTCTCATGACGATCATCCTGTTGGCAGGATGTACCAACCCGTTTGCACCGGGCCTTGCGAAAAAGGCGCTCACAGAAGATCCCCTGGGCGATCAACAGACAATCCCCGGCTTTTTCACCCGTTTTCGTAACGCTTATCAATTGCGCGACACCAGCATTTATGGTCCCCTTATACAGGCGGGGTTCAAATTCACCTATCACAACTTCAACAACAACGTGGATGTATCGTGGGGGCGGGATGTTGAGATGATATCCACCTACAACATGTTCGACCAAAGCGAAGACATCCAGTTGCAATGGAATAATATTGTATCGAAGGTGCAGGATTCGACGTCCACCAGGGCGCAGGTTGTGCGCCGCTTCAACCTGGCGATCGTCCTGAAAAACTCCGACGTCCTCCACACCGACGGAGCCGCCAACTTCCTGTTGGTCCGCTCCGACTCCACAAAACCCTGGCGATTGCTTAACTGGCGGGATGAATCGAATTTCTGACCCGGCAGTACCGGAAGCCGGATAAAAAAGGATACGTAATGAATACGGTGGCCGTTGTTGGAGCTGTGCGCACTCCACTGGGGGCTTTTGGTGGAAGCCTGTCGGGATTCACAGCGGCTGAGCTGGGAGCCGTGGCTATCCTGGAGCTGTTGAAACGTGCCCGCCTGGCACCCCGGCAGCTCGACGAGATCATCATGGGGAACATGCTGCAATCGCGAGCGGATCAGGCTCTGGCCCGCCGCACGGTGCTGAAGGCCGGACTGCCAGGGGACATTCCCGCCGCCATTGTCAACAAAATGCATGCTTCCGGGATGGAGGCTGTGAGGATTGCCGCCGGACGAATTCAATCGGGCAAGAGTACCGTGATTATTGCCGGTGGAATGGAGAGTGTGAGCAATAGTCCGCGGCATCCTCCGGAAAATCATCCTGGCGACAAACCTCGTCGATTTCCAGACAAAGATATCATCCTCAGAAATGGTCGGTGGGATACCTATAATGATGCGCACATGATCCGGGCCGCAGAACGCAGTGCGCAGGAGCACAAGATCAGCCGGAAAGAACAGGATGCTTTTGCCCTTACTTCCTGTCTCCGGGCTCTGAAAGCGCAGGGAAACGGTTATTTTGATAAAGAACTCATCAGGATGAAGGTACGCAGCCGCAAGGGTGATATCACCGAAATTACCGAAGACGAAGTGCCAAAAAGAATAGATCCTGGTGAAATACCCAGGCTGAAACCGTTAGCTGCTGAAGATGGAAGTGTAACCGCTGCCAACGCCGCTTCCACGGCCGACGGCGCCGCCGCTTTGCTGCTGATGTCGGGCGACAAGGCGGATGAGCTGGGACTCCGGCCTATGGCGCGCATCGCAGGCTGCTCCATTGTTGATCATGCCTCCGGCCATCCTGAGGTTGCCCCGGCCAATGCCATTCTCCATGCTCTTGATCATGCAGGGGTAGAGATCAGGGATATTGATCTTTTTGAGATTCATGAAGCTTACTCGGCAATATGCGTTCTTAACCGGCGGCAACTTAATCTCGACCCCGAAAAGGTCGATATACAGGGAGGAGCCATTAGCCTCGGACACCCGCCGGGCTGCTCGGGGACTCGCATTCTGGTCACCCTTATTCATGCCCTGCACCGGACAGGCGGATCACTCGGATGTGCCGGCATTTGCAGCGGAGACGGCGGAGCTTCCGCGATGGTTCTCGAAGCATCAGGAAAAGAATAGCCGTTTTTTTCATCATTAATGCCTTTTTTCCTATCGACTAAATTCTTATCATTTTGGTGCGGTTGGGTTTTTGTGACCAGCCGTTCCCACTTCCGCACATTTTATCAACCAAAAAAGAGATAATATAGCGATAAACGATACGATCTGGTCCCTTAGAATTGGTCTCATTCATAACCTATCGTTTTTTTCGTTTCATTGTCGAATCTCCCAATTAAATACGTATGGAGTATCTGCCTTTTTCTGGCCGGTATACTCTCTGATTACCTGCCGCTCTTCGCTCAGGGATTGCAGGTGGACAAAGTTACGTCCAGATATATCGAATATGTTCTGGAGAACGACAGCCTGAATACCGGCCGCCCCATTGAGCTTGTTATCCCCTACGATAAAGGATCCGGATCCTGGCAGGTATTAAATCAGTCGGTGGTAGCGGTTCCGGTCAGCAAACTGCCTGACGGTGCCCGATACAAAAATAGCGGCAATACCCAGACGCCTCCTCTGACCGAAGTCGTGCGATCGGGCATCTCACGAAAACAGCGGGTTGCTACGCTTCGGATTTACATCAGCCGCTACCGCTCATCGGATCAGAGCGTACTCATCACCAAATTTATCCGTATCCGGGTTGAGCGGCCGGGAACGCAGCCCCTGATATCGGAACATCAGGCCGGCAGGGCCCGGATTCAGGCGCAGGAAAACGAAAACAGTCCGCTTGCATCCGGGAAATGGTACAAGATCCCGTTTCAGAAGAACGGGATCTACCAGATTGATCAGAAATATTTGTCTGATCTGGGCATTAACGTGGATGCAATCGATCCTCGCGATATTCAGCTCTGGGGCACGAACGGTTATGAATTGCCTCATCCCAACGCGGATCCCCGCCCGTCATTTGCACAAATCCCCATTATTGTGGAAGGGGAATCCGATGGAAAGTTTGATGCAGGAGATCGCATCCTGTTTTACGGCAACAGCCCCAATCAAAACTATTTTGATTCCGTCACTCATACGTGGCGGCACCGGATACATCATTACAGCACCAAAAATTACGTATTTCTGACCGTCGGATCTCAGCCCGGCGAGCGGTTGAAGGCCGGATCAGTTCAGGGAAGCGGGGAAACCATATCTACTTTCCAGGATTTTCTGTGGAAGGAAGATGAACTGCACAAATCGGAAGCCGCCATCAAATCGGGAACGCAGTGGCTGGGGCAGCTTTTTACCACGGAGTCGTTCAACAACCACCAGGTTATTTTTGCGGATACCCTGCCGGGGCTTCCCGCAAGCGGATCAATGAACGTACGCATCCTCTTCGCGGCAAAAGCCGAGACGAGATCTACATTCCAGGTAACGGCTGGTAATGTGAATCTGGGCCAGGTAAACATCGCCGCCATCACCGACTACAATGGTGACACCGGGGAATCGGCGTATACCGGGTCGATGGAACGCGAGGTATCGGGTGTTCCCTTCAACAACGGTATTATCACTCTTTCGGCAAGCTTCAACAGCGGATCAAACAATGCCAACGGATGGCTGGACTGGATTGAACTGCTGGTAGACAGAAAATTGCAAGCAAAAAACGGCAGGCTTCTTTTTTACTCTCCGAACGATGGCCAAAGCAATGACATTGGTCATTATGTGTTGAGCGGCTTTAATACAACACCTGTGGTTATGGATGTCACCAATCCTGTCAGACCGGATTTACTTGCTGTGCAGAAGGACGGCAGCGATTACACTGCCAACTGGTATGCGGGAAGCGGCCGCATGTTGATTGCACAAACGAACTTTTACACCCCGGAGGCAGGGGTAACCGTACCCAACCAGAACCTTCACGGGATCAGCAATTATCCGGATTATATCATCGTTACCGCACCCGAGTTTCTTCCTGAGGCGGAACAGATCGCTGATTATCATAAGCAGCACGACGGGTTTCGCCCCCTGGTTGTAACCCAGGAGCAGATCTTCAACGAATTTTCAGGCGGCGTTCCCGATGTTACGGCTATCCGCGACTTCATGCGATATCTTTATGTCAGGGCCGGAACCGATGCCGGCCATCTCCCGAAATATCTGCTGCTCTTCGGGAATACGACCTACGATTACAAAGGTATTGAGAAGAATGCACCGGAGAAAAATTACGTATTCACTTATGAGAGTTCCGAATCACTGCAGCGAATCCAGACATTCGCCAGCGACGATTATTTCGGGTTGCTTGATCAGGACGAGGGAGAATGGTCGGAGTCGGATACAAACGAGCTGCTCGATATCGGGATCGGACGAATTCCGGTCAGTAACACGGATGAAGCCAAAACAGCGGTACAAAAAATCAAAACCTACGGCAACCCGGCCAACAACGGCGACTGGAAGACCCTTTTCACATTCGTTGCCGACGACGATAATCCACA
>CAZNHE010000024.1:17276-33621 GCA_964572735.1 uncultured Chitinophagales bacterium
GCCACCTGTTCATTCGGCCGCTACGACGACACCGATCAGCAATCCGGTGCCGAGATAACCATGCTTTATCCGGATGGCGGTATGATCGCCTCTTTTTCAACGACACGCGTCGTTTTCACAAGCTCAAACCCTAATACGCTTAACTTCGGCCTCAACCGGAATATTACCCGTTACATGACCACTCGTGACGAATTTTCGGGCAAACCGCGGTATTTAGGCGACATCTATCGACTGACAAAAATAACCGGACAGGTAGGTCCAAGTTTTAACAGTCGTAAATTCATTCTCCTGGGCGATCCCGGCCTGCGGATCGGTCTTCCCGACAAAAAAATACGGCTTGATCAGATTGACGGGATCACCCAGTTATCCGACACGACGATCAACCTGCGCGCGCTGGACAAGGTGCATATCGAGGGTGAAGTTCTCAATTATGATCAGACGGTTGCCAGCAATTTTAACGGTACGGCGTTTGTACAGGTTTATGATGCCGACCGTTCGGTTCATCTTCCCAACAGAAGCTGGATGCAATACGGCTGCTTACTGAAAAACTGCAGCTACGACGTACGTACGGATATCTTATTCAGTGGCCGGGCAACGGTCAGTAACGGACATTTCAAGGCCGATTTCATCCTTCCCAAAGATATTTCTTATTCAGGAAGAACCGGACGCATGCTTTTTTATGCAACTTCAGGAAGCGTTGATGCATCCGGGGAATTTGACCGCTTTACTCTCTCGGGAACTAATCCGAATGCCGTCAATGACCATAAAGGGCCTGCCATCACGATGTATCTGAACGATCAGTCGTTTTTGAACGGTAATCTTGTCAATCAGTCGCCCGAGCTTATCGTCAACCTTTCCGATCCGTCGGGCATCAATACAACGGGAACCGGGATCGGACATGAGCTTGCCGCACAACTCAGCAGCCCCGGCGAGCCCGATCAAACGATTGATCTCAACGATTTTTACACCAGTAACCTCGACCAGTATACCGGCGGCAAAATCCAGTATCGCTTCAATGATCTGGCTGACGGCACCTATCATTTAAATTTGCGCGCATGGGATGTGTATAACAACCCCTCGCAATCATCCATCACATTCAAGGTAACCAACAGCGATCATCTGGCAATAAGACGTGTGTATAATTTCCCGAATCCAATGAACAACCAGACCCGCTTCATTATTGAATGCAACCAGCCGGGTGTTCCTCTCGACATCCACATCCGGATTTACACGCTCAGCGGCCGGCCGGTAGCCCATATTGATCGTGACGGGATGATCACCAATGCTCCCTATGTGAGCATCGGGTGGTCGGGCAGAGACGACGACAACGACCGTCTTGCAACAGGAACTTATCTCTATACGGTACGCGTGAAGGCCCGAACCGATTCAGGCATCCAGACACAAAACCGGATCGATAAGCTGGTAATTATTCACTGATAAATGACTATGGATGCAGAAAAATTCGTCTCATCGAAAGGCAGAGAAACCGGAAAAACGTTACGTTGGGTTTCCGGCTTCAGGATAGACACAAAACCTCTTTAGAAAAACAACCACAAAACCAGGTAACACATCATGAAAAGGACACTCACATATTTACTTGCCGTATCGGCAGTTATTATGAGCAGCCTGGCTGCAAAAGCACAGGTAAGTATCACGGCTGTGCCCTTCCTGCAGATAGAGCCGGATTCGCGCGGTGCAGGCATGGGGAATGCCAACGTGGCAATTGCCGACAATGCCTATGCCATCTTCTGGAATCCGGCGGGACTGGCATTCCAAAAGGGAAATCAGATCAGTATCACTCACTCGAACTGGTTGCCGCAATTCCATACCGATCTCTTCTACGATTATCTTGTCGGGAAATATTATGTGGACGACGTAGGTACGTTTGCCGGCGGGATCACTTTCCTGAATCTTGGAAAGCAGACGATTACGGATGAGACCGGAAATATCAGGGGTACTTTCAAGAGCTACCAGCTTGCCGTGGACGTATCTTACGGGTTTAAGGTCAGCAAGAATTTCTCGCTGGGAACCGGCCTGCGTTACATCTACAGTGATCTGGTACCCGCCGGTACCATAGTAGGCGAACAGGAAGCCAAAAACGGAACCAGTGTCGCGTTCGACGTCGCCGGATTATATCGCACCGATGTTTTTAACGTCCTGAATCGCCGTGCCCGCTTCAGTGCAGGGGCCAACTTGTCGAATATCGGTCCCCCGATCCAGTATACCGATAATCCTCAAAAAGACCCTCTGCCGACCGAACTCCGCGCGGGATGGTCGTATACCATGGAACTGGATGAGGATGGTTACAACACCATCACCATCGCCCAGGATGTATCCAAGATCATGGCCAGGAGAGATACCGCCGGCTACAACGAAGGCCTGATCAACGGCATATTCAACTCATGGGGGTCCATTACCCGGTATAACGGAGAAAAAAACGTGACACTCTCGCTCCTGGATCAGCTCATGGTTGGTACAGGGCTCGAATATTGGTATAATAACCAGTTTGCCGTTCGCACAGGGTATTTTTTCGAGTCGCCTAAAAACGGCGGCCGCAGATACCTTACGTTCGGAGCGGGTTTGCGATATAATATATTTGGCGTAGATTTCAGCTACATTTACACCCTGAAACAGGATAATCCGCTATCCAATACGATTCGTTTCTCGTTATTATTGAACTTTTAGAACTACTAACGCGCGTGACCGCCTGAATGTGTATTGTCTGGTTTTGGAACAGGAGCAGCATATTATCGATTCTGCTCCTGCTCGCAGGTACTGTTATTGGCGCACGGGCGCAGACGGCCGGTAGAATCATCTACGAGGCGCATCCTCATCCGGAAGGAACCCGGCAAATGGTCAGAGGAACCGGCACAATAACGATTTTTGCCGTAATGGTCGATTTCCACACGGATGATAATCCCTACACCAGCGGCAACGGCCGGTTCAATACTTCCATCATCGATACAAACGCCTCCAGCTATTTTTCCGCAAAGGATGTGACTATCGACCCGCTGCCACACAATCAGGCGTATTTCGAGGCGCACCTGAAATTCGCCGCCAATTATTTCGAAAGCGTATCGGCAGGTAAGCTGCAGGTACAATGGCGTCTCTTTCCAAAGGTGATCCATCTCGACAAAAAGATGGAAGCGTATAGTCCGCTTGGTGAAAACGGGGTTCAGAACTACAAGCTGGCGGATCTGGTTCGCGATACCTGGACGGCCGTTCAGCAATCGGGTGAAATCAATACGGCAGGCCTGGATCCCTCCCGTACCGTTTTTGTGATCTTTCATGCCGGAACCGGCCGTGAATTCGATTTCCGGGGTACCGTTCTGGATCACACCCCCCAGGACATTCCTTCCATCTTCCTGAGTCAGGCCGCACTCGGAGAACTTCTTAACCGTCCGGATTTCACAGGATTTCCTCTTGGCGACAGCGGCCTCAGAGTGACCAACTCCGTGATCATGCCGGAAACGGAATCGCATCTTGCTACCGACATTACCGGTACACGCTTTTTGGTAGAGTTCTCGATAAACGGACTTTTATGTGCCAACATAGGAAACTACCTCGGGCTCCCGGATCTCTATAATACAAAAACCGGCACCTCCGGCATCGGCCAATTCGGGCTGATGGATCCAGCCGGATTCTTCGCTTATCAGGGGTTATTTCCTCCCGAACCGTCCGCCTGGGAAAAGCTTCGCCTGGGATGGACCACCTCCTTTAACATCCCTCTGGATGACCAGAAACCGATCCATCTTCCCGCTTCTTCTTTGCACAAACCGAACAGCGTGGCACGATATAATATTTCACAGGATGAATATTTCCTTGTGGAAAACAGATATCGTGACCCGTCGGGCACCGGACTGGTCCTGCATATCCAGCAGCCTGACGGGACGGAGGTCGTCCAGCATTTCGACGACAATACCCCTTATTTTTCAGCTTCCTTCCCCGACAGCATCACGGCTGAAATTAAGGCAGGGGTGGTAACCTCCGTCAACAATTATGACTGGGCTCTGCCGGGCGGCCTTGACTTTGGCGCCGATAATAAGCCGGGAACCAAAGACGACCGGCTGCTTATGGGCGGCCAGCTTATCTGGCATATTGATGATGCAGTCATCCGCCGGAAAGAGGCCGCCGATGCCATCAATAATAACCCGGATCGCAAGGGTGTAAACCTGATGGAAGCCGATGGCGCACAGGATATCGGCCAGACCAGCCTGACCCTGCAGGATATGTCTTCGGGAACTCCCTTTGATTTTTGGTGGAAGGGAAACGACGCTTCCGTGGTTACGGCAGCCGGCGACACCCTCCGGCTCTATCAAAACCGGTTCGCAGACGACACTCACCCCAATAATCGCAGCAATACGGGCAGCCCGTCCTTTTTCGAGTTTTATGATTTTTCCCAGGATCAGCCCAATGCCACCTTCCGGGCCAAATCGACCGACATCGTCGGATGGTTCCAAAAAGAGTCTCTGATCCCCAAAAATCCCCTCACCACAGGGATCGAAAACAATCCGGAGGTGAGAAATCCCTATCCGTTCGGCCTGCAGGTCTACACTTCTCCCACAGACACCTTCCTCATCATTCCTTCCTACAAAACGGTTTATGCCTTGAATCTTGCCGGAGCAGACCGGGGAGAGGTAACCGACTTCGGATTTCCCGATCCCCAGCAGCCTTATATCGGCAGCCGGCTGGTACTGGCCCGCCAGAAAGGAACGGGGGATCATCCCACCCAGGCCTGGGAGCCGGAAGACGGTCAGTGGACGATGACCTGGGAGAATAAGGGGATCACCTCCGTCCCGGCGTTCATCAGCTCGGAAGATGATGACACGCTTCAAATTGATTTCTCGGGGAAGGCACTTCTTGCCAGTGATGGAAGCAGTGTCCCGGAAGGGAAACAGGTTCAGCGCTCCAGGAGAATCAACCGGGTCTATGCAACAGCCGAACCGGGAGAATTCTCTCTGTCAGATAACAGCTTTAACGAGCCCCTCCCGGAGAGCAGGCGGGTCTACACCGGTACGGTCCAGATCAATGCTTCCACACCTGCTTTTTTCCTCCTGCTCGATAACAGCTTCCAGTACGTTAGCCTCAAATCCGGGGTTTCCTTGTTTAGCAACTCCCGCAGGCTGATGCCCGTGAATGGGATTTCTCTCGGCTGGCCCGCCCTTGCCGACTTCAACGGCGACGGCACGACCGACCTGCTTTATGTCAATCAAAGCGATAATACGCTGGAAGCCGTGAACCCCAACGGCTCTTTTCTGCATGCCTTTCCTTTGAATGCACCTGCAGGGCAGCGTTTCACCGGAACGCCGCTCATCGTCAACCTCGACGGCAGACCGGGCAACGAATTGCTGATCGGCGCCACAGACGGCGTCTCATACGTCCTTCACGGCTACAACCAATCTATGCAGGAACTAAACGGCTTCCCGCTGTATATCGGGGGAATAACAGATTCGACTGCCATTCCCGTCGAGCCCGTTTTCTTCGATCACACCCTCTATGCCGTGAGTCCGGAGGGAGATCTTAAAGCCTGGAAGTTCCCAAAATCCGCCCCTCCGTTATGGGGAAGCCGGTATGGAAACGGGAAGTACAACAAGATTTACTCCTCAGTACCCGGAACTCCGGCTGTCCCGCAAACGACGGCATTGTTGAATTCGGATGAAACCTACAACTGGCCCAATCCCGCCGATGAGATCACACATCTGCGAATTCAGACCAGCAAAGCCGCCGATGTGGGAATTACCATCATCACAATGACGGGACGGGTATTTTTCAAAAAGAACATCCACACCAGCGCCGGTATCCCGACGGAGATCCAACTGACGACGCGTCAATGGGGCAGCGGAGCTTACTATGCCCGGATTTATGCCCACAACGGAAAGCAATCAGGCAGTAAACTGGTAAAAATCGCTGTGATCCATTGATGCGGAGATTATACACGTACATATCATTCATTATTCTCGGGATGATTTTTATGATCATCTCAGGAGCTCCGGCGGTCCGGGCTCAGGAAGATCCCTCCTACTACAGCTATCCGTACAATAATCTTCCGTGGTACACTATCCAGAGCCCCCATTTCCTGGTTCATTTTCAGAAAGGAAACAGCAGGTCCGCCCAAATCGTCTCGCGGGTCGCCGAAGAAGTGTACGGTCCCATCACGTCTCTCTACCATCATAAACCCGATTCCCGCATCAGTATCGTACTTCATGACCGGGAGGATTATTCGAACGGGGCGACCTACTTCTTCGACAACATGATCGATATCTGGGTTCCCGCCCTGGATATGCCGCTCCGGGGCACACACAACTGGTTCCGCAACGTGATCACTCACGAGTTCACTCACATGGTTGAGATTCAGGCAGCCATGAAACGTACCCGCCACGTGCCGGCGTTTTATCTGCAGTGGCTTTCCTACGAAGATGTGCGCCGGCCGGATGTGCTTTACGGCTACCCGAACGGAATCATCACACTTCCTTTTTCCGGGGTTTCCATCCCTGCCTGGTTCGCCGAAGGAACCGCCCAGTTTCAGCGGGAAGGGCTGCATTATGACTATTGGGACAGCCAGCGGGATATGATTATCCGGACGCGGGCACTCAGCCATAAGATGCTCTCACTCCGGCAAATGGGCACTTTCAGTTCCAAAACGAGTATCGAGCGGGAGGTCGTTTATAACCAGGGATTCGGCCTGGTACGTTACCTGGTTTACCGGTTCGGCGAAAATGTACTGTACCGGATCACACATGCCCTTTCGAAGCCGGGGGTTAACGACATAGACCGGGCTATCAGGGATGCAACCGGAGTCGACGGCTATACCGTTTACGATCAATGGGTTGCCAGCCTGTATGCAGGTTATAAGAAAGGCATCCGTAACCTGAGATTTTCTGCCGCCGATACGCTGGAAAAAAAAGGCTTTTACGACCTGGCTCCGCAGTTTTCGCCCGACGGCCGGCGCCTCGCCTTTCTTTCCAACAAGGGGAAGGATACTTACGAAGTGAGTCTCTATATCCACGATCTCTCCGACAGCAGTTCGAAAAAAGTGATCTCCAACGCTCTGAACCTGCAGAAAACGCGCGATAATACCGATACCTATGGATTCCAGATCCGGCCTAAAATCAAACCGGACGCCGCCAGGTTTACTTTTTCTCCCGACGGGAAGAAGATCGCTTACAGCCGGCATACCAATAATCCTTACGGCGAGTATTATCAGGATATTTTTATTTATGATCTGAAGACGCACAAGAACAAGAGGATGACGCACAGTGCCCGTGTCAGTCAGCCCGACTGGTCGCCCGACGGAAAGCATCTTGTAGCCGTCCGGGAACATGATGCCACCCTGAACCTGGTCGAGCTGGATATCGCTGATGATTCCCTTCACACCCTTCTGCATTTCGATAACGGAGAGCAGCTTTACCAGCCGGTCTGGTCGGCGGATGGAAAGTCGATTTATTATTCGGCGGCCAACCTGGGGCTGCGCGGCATTTACCGGTATGACCTTGCGACAGGAAAAACGCAGCCGCTTCTTCTCGACGACTCAACCGATTACCGCGATCCGGCGGTGGGTCCGGATGGAAACTATCTTTATTATTCAGCCAACCCGGATGATATTTACAATATCTACCGCCTGAATCTGGCAACCGGACAAAAGCAACAGATTACCAGTGTACTGGGAGGCGCTTTCGAACCTTCCGTAAATGATAAGGGTGAACTCGCCTATTCCGAATATATGGCTGATGGATTCAAGATCTGCACGACGCATATTCCGGATGACCTGGGCATGGATTCTTCCTTCGGAAGCTATCAGAAGCCGCCGCTTTCCAGGCTGAAACATCCTGCTGATGCCGGTTATACCAGGCTAAATCATTTTGATGACCGTGACATACACGATTTGGCAGATTCGGCATTTGCAGTGGCTGATACAGGAAGTTACCATTTTGATATCAGCACGCGCGGCGAGCCTGATGAGCGTTCGTTCTATTCCTATCACGACACTTTCACCTCGTTCAGTTTCTTTCCCGTCCTCCGTTTTGACAATTACGCACGCCCCGAGGGCCCGAACGGAAGGCTGCTCACCCATGGCAAATTCGGCCGCCTCGGACAAAACCTCTGGCGCGATGCCAAAGTCGGTTTTTACATGTCTTCCCACGATGTGCTCAACCGTTTCTCCCTGTACGGAGGCGCCCTGTTCGGACTTGGCTCGGTCGGGGCATCGGGCATCGGCGACTTCTTCTCTCCTTCCCGCCTGGTCGGTCTGGATCGTGACCTCTTTCTCATCATCGAATATGGCGGGCTTCCTTTCATTAAAAAAAGATGGTCGCCCACCGTATCGGTCGAACTTTACAGCCTGCGGCGGAACGTTAAGAACGGCGTTTCCTTCCAGGAATTCCCCAGTGTCTCCGAACTGCCCGATACCACCAGTGTCGATGTCGCCTACGACATCTGGGAAGCCGATCTGTATCTGCGCAGCAAGATCCATACATGGGACATGATTGAACTGGGCGCCAATTATTCCCCCTATACCGTTACAACCAAGTCGTTCTACTCCAGGGAATACCGGCAGTACCTGGCCAGCAGCTCCGACAAATATTTCATCGGGACCGGCCTTACGGCAGCCTATATTTTCGACCTGGAGCAACCTTACCGCAATGACGACATCGCTCCCATCGGCATTCGCGGCGAATTGCGTTATTCCTATCAACCCGGTAAGCTCCTGCAGCATTATAACCTGGAAGACGGTCTCCTCACTCCCAGTTACAAGACCTACAGGAATCAGTCGGCAGAGGTGAAAGTGCGCCTCGGATTCCGGGCACTGGGTGAAGTCATGGATCTTCACACCCGGTTCTTCACCTATTTCAACAAACCGAACGATTACTTCTTCCAGGATTATATCGGCGGATATTCCGGAATGCGCAGTTATCCTTATTTCGCCGTGGGAGGTAACACTACCGCCTATGCCACGCTCGGCTACAATATCCCGCTGATTACCGGCATCGACGAACAAATGGGCCGTTACACGCTCGACAAGATCTACGGGCGCCTGTTTATGGAAGCCGGAAACGGATGGAACGGTCCGCTCGCTATCGGGAACGACCTGAAAACCGGCATTGGCGCCGAGTTGCGCATTAGCATGAGTTCCAGCTACCTCTTCCCGACCCGACTTTTTATCAGCAGCGCCTATGGATTGAATAAATTCACTGTTAACTTACCGGGCGGATTCATAACAAACAGCGGGAACAACAAAGTTACTTATGGCCGGCGCCTGCTCTTTTACTTCGGCCTGCTATTCGATTTTGATTGATGAAATGTATTTCGTGCGACATCTCAATCCGGGTTTTACGATGAAACGAAACCGATTTTTCACCTTTTCACTTCCCTGCCTTGTCGGATTGCTGCTGGCGGCATCTGTCTCTGCCCGGGGACAATCGGTTGTCATCCGGAAAAAGCCGGCTCATCACACGCTGAAACCGGGGGAACTTTCCTATATCAACGCCTTCCCTTTCGATCACTTTCTCGGTTTCAAACAACCTGCCGGCGGGGAACCGGGCCACGGGAAATTTTTCCATGCCATCGCTACAAAACCCGGACTTTCTTTCCTCTCATCGGTGCTGATACCGGGTCTGGGGCAGGCCGCACATCATCAGTGGATAAAAATGGGACTATTCGCCGCGGTCGAAGCAGTAACGCTTTACACCCATTTTCATCTGGAACATCAGGCCGCAAACCTCAAAATAAAATACCAGGAATATGCCGACCAAAACTGGAGTGTGGTCAATTACGCCACCTACCTGGTTAAGTACCATAACTACTATTTCCCGGATGATCCGATTGCACTGAACTCACTGGCCGATCCCGGGGCCGATCTGACAACCGGACCCACATATACCCATCAGGACTGGTCGCGGGTTGATATCGATAAGTTACATCAGCTCGAAGATATTACGTATTACAATGGAACCTCAGGTGTCGCGTTTTCACATAACATGCCTGAATACGGATCTCAGCAATATTATGAACTGATGAGTAAATACTTTCAATTTGCGCCCGGCTGGCGTGACTTTCACTCCAGTCCCGCCACCGTCATCTGGGATACACGGGGAATGCCGACCCTTTTTAACGAAGGTGCCGCCAAAGCGGACCGGTACAACGACAAGTTCCGGCTGGCCAGAACGATGATCACCATTACCATTATCAACCATTTTGCTTCGGCTTTCGATGCCTTCATTACTACCAAACTCCGCATGAGAAACCTCCACGTCGGAGCCAACGGTATGGGCTTTAAAGCCGTATACGAATTTTAATCCATCCCCAACCTGATAATACAGTATGTTAAAGCAAATTTTAACAGATATACGTTTTTATCTTCTTTTATTGGGAATCGTTATTTTCGGGGTGATTGTTCTCTTATTGCTCAATGACATTATCATGCCGGACTATACGAAATATGACGAAGGACAAACCGTGCCCGACGTGCGGGGTATCTCTATTGTTGATGCGCGGGAACGGCTCGTCGGAGAAGGATTGCGGGATACCGTGATCGACCGGCGGTATAATGCCGCTTATCCTCCAAATTACGTCATCGATCAGAATCCGCCGGCCAGCCAGATTGTAAAACCGGGCCGGAAAATTTATCTGACGATCAATACGTCGAGCGTTCCAAAAGTGATCGTTCCGGATGTGGAAAACATGTCGCTTCGTAACGCAAAACTGCAACTGCAAAATTACGGGCTTGAACTCGGGAATGTCTCATATGTCTCTTCGCTTTTCAAGAACAGCGTGCTACATCAATCCATCAAGGGCGGCACCGCGGTGGAACGGGGCGCCGTCATCAGTCTGATTGTCAGTGACGGACTGGGGACAAGCATGGTGAAAGTACCCGATCTGACAGGGCTCCGGCTGAGTGAAGCGCAGAGCCGCCTTCGCGACGCCCGCCTTCGTATCGGCAAGGTTACATTCCGGCCTTCGGCAACCGTGGAAGCCAGCCGGATTTTGAGTTACAAGCCGGATGATAAAGACAGCCTCAGGGAAGGCAGCCGTGTCGATCTGGTGGTCTCGGAACCGGCCAGAACCAAAGAAGTGCGCGAAATGGCTCCTGTCATTGTGGATTCAACCACGCAGGGCGGGACTTCTTCCGGCAACGATCAGGATAACCCCAACCCATAAATTTCCGTATGCCCGTTATCGCACCCTCCATTCTTGCAGCGGATTACACCCGGCTAAACAGAGACATAGAACAGGCCCTGGAAGGCGGTGCCGACTGGATCCACTGCGACATCATGGACGGGCATTTTGTCCCCAATATCAGCTTCGGGCCCATCATTGTGAAGGCGGCCCGGCGGATCACCGATAAATTTCTCGATGTTCATCTGATGATTTATCATCCGGACCGTTATGTCGCCGATTTCGTTGAAGCCGGTGCAAGCCAGTTGACGGTTCACTATGAAGCGGTGCCTCATCTGCATCGGTGCATCCAGCTGATTCATTCCCATGGCATTAAAGCGGGCGTAGCCGTTAACCCGGCCACTTCACTGGCAAACATCGAGCCGATTCTTCCTTATGTCGATCTGTTACTGCTGATGAGTGTCAACCCCGGTTTCGGCGGACAGACGTTTATCGAGCAAACGTACGACCGGCTGCATGAACTGGTGGGGCTGCGCCAGAAAACCCATGGAAACTTCCTTATCGAAGTGGACGGAGGGATCTCGGCGGCCAATATCAAACATATCTCGCGATGCGGCGCCGATGTGTTCGTGGCGGGCAGCAGTGTATTCCATTCGGACGACATCAGCAAAAGCGTCCGTGAGCTTCACACCCTGGCAAATACGGGAAAGCAATTTCTTGTATGACTCGATTGATCATCTTACGGATCGTGGTCAGGGAAAGGGATAATCCGGCAAAGCCTCTCTGCACGACGATCAGAAAACCGATAATAATCCGGCAAGTTTAGAAACAGAACCCGAATCAGCTTTTGGAAAAAGAAGAAATCCTCTTAAAAGACATTGATGCGGTGACCGTCTTCGGTCTGCAGGACGAAAATCTGGCGGTTATCGAACAAGCTTTTCCTGAAATCAAACTTACGGCGCGGGGCAACACGCTGAAACTGAGCGGCAGTGAAGAGGACGTTGCCCGGGCAGGAGAAGTGCTGAATGATCTCATCGATATCGGCAGACGTAAAGGCACGGTCACTGAACATGACGTCAATACCGTACTCTCTCTGAAGCAAAAAAGGCCTGAAATTCATATCCCCTCCTATATGGAAAACGACCTCATCCTGCGGACGCACGGCGGGGAGAACGTCCGTGCCCAGACCGAAGGACAGCGGGCTATCGTGCGGGCTTCGGCAAAAAACGACATCACCTTTGCCATTGGTCCTGCGGGGACGGGGAAAACCTATACCTCGGTGGCTCTTGCCGTAAAAGCCCTTAAGGAACACAGCGTAAAGAAGATCATCCTCTGCCGGCCTGCCGTGGAAGCAGGAGAAAACCTGGGATTTCTCCCCGGCGGACTCAAAGACAAGATCGATCCTTACCTTCGTCCGCTTTACGATGCTCTTGAAGAGATGATCGAATTTGAACAACTGGAGCTTAATCTGGTCAGGAATATCATCGAGATCGCGCCCCTGGCTTACATGCGGGGCCGCACGCTCAACAATGCTTTTGTAATCCTCGACGAGGCGCAAAACGCCACCGGTATGCAGATGAAGATGTTCCTGACCCGGCTGGGCATCAACAGCCGGGCGATCATCACCGGAGATATCACACAGGTAGATTTGCCGCATAACAAAGCCTCCGGACTGCGGGCTGTGCAGCACATCCTGGCCGGAATTGAGGGGATCTCATTTGTGTACCTCAACCGGAATGATGTGGTTCGCCACAAACTCATCCGTGAAATCATCGCCGCCTACGAAAAGCACGAGGAAGAAGCCGGGCGGGATAAGGATTGAGGCTGAGGTTAAGCAGGTTGAAAGTTGCAGGTTACAGGTCGTATGCCGGCAACTTTGCCGTCCGCTTCAGCGGACGGACAACAAAGCAGCAAAACTCCCCGATTTCTAATCCCCGAAATTCGCCAGATTGATCCGGCGGTAACAGACTCTTTCCTTCCCATCACTCTTTTGGGTCGTATAGGCTGTCAAAACGGCATCGTTATTCAGTGGCAGCAAGGCGGCAAACATGGCATCCTCATCATCAGGCGTAATAAAAGCCGTTTTTATCACCTTCCCTTCGGGATCGCGCTCCTGTAAGCCGATGCGGTAATGATAATTATCCCCATTCTTAACACTTTCATCCCATACGATAACAAGTTTTCCATCCGGCAAAGCTACGATCTGATCGTGCTTTGCCGAAGGATTATCACTGACCGATTCTCTGGCAGAAAAGGTCTTGCCGTTATCACTTGAATGGCAATAATAAATCCCGCTTCCTCCGCCCATCGTATACCAGACGAAATGCAGCCCGCTCCGGTTGACAGCCATATCCGGTCCGGAATGAGGACATGCATTGATCACCCAGTTATCCGGGCTGATGCGTGTTGCTTTGGAAAAAGTTTTCCCTGTATCCGTAGAAACACTATAAAACATATCGCGGATACTGTCCTGGATAATATCCCGGTAAGCCACATGGATATCTCCCTTCTTGTCAACAAGTAAATCCGTCCGGCAGCATTGGCAGGTGTGGCGTCCGATGATCTTTCCGGGAGAAAATCCATGTTCCCCATCCGTCACTGCATAATATAACGTCGAACCCTGCGGCTCGCTGTTATTAAGCCAGATGATGCCGACATTACCATCGGGCAGCAGCGCCAGATCAAAATAACGCTGATCGAAACTGCCGGGATCCGTCACTACGGCAGCCGCCGGACTCCAGGTTTTGCCGCCGTCGTCTGAATGTGTATAGTACATCCTGGCAGTATACTCATTTCCGGGAGATGGAGCGCTCACATCGAAGACAGCCATTATCTCACCATCCTTTTTAAAGATCATTTTAGGCATGTTTTCGCCATGTGGGTGCACACCTCTTGTGGCGGGTATGACCATCGGCCGGCCGAAATGCCGGCCGTTATCTGTTGAAACGGCATAATACATCACTCCTTCGGCGCTGCTGCTATCCTGCTGTATCCAGCTCAGCACGAGATTTCCCCTGTTGTCTTTTGTGAGATAAGGACAGGAGGTAATGGCACCGGGTCGGGTTATGGGCACTTCCATCTGCGCTCCCGAATCAGACGGTTGAGATGTCCGGCAAGAAGCGAAAGCTGCTAGAACGATAACTGTTATGATGAAATGTTTCATTAGGAAAATGGATTACGGTCGGTCATTAATAACTAATTGTTGATAGCTTTCTGATTTAGAATATGTTGATGCCGGTTGACGGCTGAATGCTTCTTCATCATTCTCCCCCGAAATTGTACGTTACGCCGAAATAAAACGTCCGTAACATGCCCGGGTAGTAAGCGACGCGATAGGCGTTTTTCTCTGCCGAAGTGGCGTAATTAGTGTCGCCCACATTGATGATATGCCCCCAGACATCAACCGGTCCGAACTCATAGCCGAGCCTGATGTTGAACACATCGTAGCCGTCATAGGTTTGCGTATTGGCGGCGTCCATATAGTATTTGGAAAGATGCTGTTCCTCCAGGCTGATGCGAAATCCCTTCAGAAACTCCGGTTTATAAGTGACCTGCATATTCGCAATAAAATGGGGGGCGCCGGGCATATCGTTACGGCTGTAATCCTGTCCGTTTTCCACATAATCCACGAATTGATGGTCGACATTGGTGCCGCTGAACCGGAAGAGCACCGATTTCACCGGCACAAACCTGAGGGTATATTCCAGCCCATAGTGCCTGGTTCTCTCCGCATTCTCTTCGGTCCTCACGCCGCCGGCCAGCCGTACGGGCACAATCTCATTCTTTCCTTCCATATAGTATAAACTCACACTCAGAGATCCTTTGTTTCCCGGGAAATTGAGCCATCCCCCGATCTCCTCATTAGAATAACGCGCCGGTTTCAGGTGAGGCACCTTCACGCCGGTATACAAATCAGAGATATCCGGAGGAGCAAAACCCACGCTGTAATTGGCGTATATCCCCCTCCCCGGCGTGAATGAGTAAGTGAGGCCCAGCTTGGGCGTCAGCTGGAAGAAACGATTTTGGGCGTCGGGTGCCCCGGTATAAGCCGACGGCGGCAGATGATTGTCGAAAAGATAATCCAGCCGGTCGTAGCGCAATCCTGCCGTTACTTTCAACTTCGGGGCGGGCGAGAACTGCCATTGCGTATAGGCGGCGGTGTTCAATAACCGTGCACTATAATCAGTGAGCAGCGAATCGGTCTCTGCAAAACTGACATAATAACCGGCGCCATTCCTGTTGATGCGGATGTAATGAGCACGATATCCCGCGGGACTATAATCTGCCGCTATCCCCATAATCCACCGGGCATCCCAGAATGAGAAACGTTTGGTATGCTGGGCGACCATTCCGAAACTGTGGAAATAATTATCATTAATTTCACCATTGGCATTTAATGGGTTATCTCCATCCGTTATTTTATAGAAAGGATTTTGCTGAACAGAATTATTCCTGAAATAAAAGGTGACATTCGAATGGTTATTCTCATCCCACTTCTTGTCCCATGTAGAACGGATACGCAGCGCATTTACCCTCCTCCAGGTAAACTTATATAAGCTCGTATAATTTTCATTATAAAAATCGGATCTATCCAGTCCTCCATTCTGGTCCGTATTATAATTGACTAGCGTAGCTTCCGTAGTTATGTTCGATCCTTCATTCAGGCGATAATCCACTCTTCCGGTCAATGCCAGTTTGTGAAAATTGTCGTGATCTATATAACCTCCATGCCGGTTGGCATAATATCCGCCAATGAAGTAACCCGTTTTATTAATAGTATTCGACAACCTGAAATCCGCACGTTTATATCCCTGGTCGCTCATCTCTGCCTGCGCCATTCCGGCAAGATCCGTCGAGGGTGAACGGGTGATAAAATTAATGGCGCCGCCAATGGCATCGCTTCCGTACAGAGATGAAGAAGGTCCCTTAATCACCTCGATCCTTTTCAGGACGGCATCGTTTATTTCTATCAATGCATTATGATTGAAATCCCCGATGGGACGAATGGGAATACCATCCTCAAGATACAGATACGTACTCCTGTAGCCGATCGGCTGGCGGATCGCCATCGTATGCTGCTCATTCCCCAGGTTCACCATATACACGCCGCTGACTTTATTCAGCACCTGATCCAGGCTGCTTGCTTTCGTCTCCTTCAGCGTCTGTCTGGAAACGGTGCTTATAGCCAGAGGCGCATCGGAACGATCCTCCGCTTCCCTGCTTGCGGAAACGA
>CAZNHE010000025.1:0-29639 GCA_964572735.1 uncultured Chitinophagales bacterium
TGGCTACTATTCCTGTTAAGAACTCTTCTTCTTGATGTAATCGATAGCATCGGCCACCGTAGCAATATTTTCGGCGTCCTCATCGGGAATACTGATATTGAACTCCTTTTCAAATTCCATGATCAATTCTACGGTATCCAGCGAATCAGCCCCCAGGTCGTTAGTAAAATTGGCCTCAGGAGTTACTTCGGAGTCGTCCACACCAAGCTTGTCGACGATGATCAATTTGACTTTACTTTCGATGTCGTTTGCCATTGTTCCGTATTGTTTGTTAGTATGTTAATGGTTTGTAGCGAGTTAACAAATTGATAATGCTCTTTCAAAAACAAAGGATAATAAAAAGACCTGCTTGCATCTGCAACGTTTTTGCCACGGGTCTTTCATCAGATAGCCAGACCTCCGTCGACTTTCAGCACAGTACCTGTTATATAGGAACTGGCTTCGGAAGCCAGGTAGGTAACCATGTTGGCCACATCTTCCGCGGTTCCGGGCCGATGCAACGGGGTTGCCTTTTCCATGGCTTCAATCTGCTGCGGGGAGAGATCCTGAGTCATTTCGGTGACAATATAACCCGGTGCCACTACATTCACCCGTATATTTCGCGATCCCACTTCTTTGGCCAGCGATTTGCTAAAACCGACGATACCTGCCTTTGAAGCGGCATAATTGGTCTGCCCGGGGTTTCCGATCAATCCGATAATCGAACTGACGTTGATAATAGATCCCGAGCGCTGGCGCATCATCGGCCTGATGACGGCTTTGCTGTAATTGAACACGCTTTTCAGGTTGGTCAGGATCACCTCATCCCACTGTTCTTCGCTCATCCGCATAATAAGAGCATCCCGGGTGGTGCCTGCATTATTAACCAGGACATCGATCGTACCAAACTCTTTTATAACCTCGTCAACCACTTTTGCTGTTTGTTCCGGATCGGTCGCATCGGCTTTGAGGGCCACCGCCTTTCCCCCCTTCTGCTGGATCTCATCCTTCACCTTCTGAGCCGCCTCATCCGAATGAACATAGGTGAAAGCCACACCGGCTCCGGCTTCTGCGGCAGAGAGCACGATTTGGCGGCCAATCCCCCGGCTTCCGCCTGTGACCAACACAGATTTACCTTCCAGGCCAAAGCGATCCAAAAAACTCATTATTGAACTCCTCTTATTGATACCTCTTCCAGGGTCCGTTTTACCAGGCCCTGCAAAATACTTCCGGGCCCCACTTCAATATAAGCACCGGCACCGTCATGATACATGTTTTTCAGGGTTTGTGTCCAGCGCACCGGATTTACAAGCTGCCTGAGCAGGTTTTCCCGAATTTCCCCGGGGTCTGTGGTCGGTCTGCCCGTGTAATTAGCATAAACCGGACACACAGGTTTATGGATATCGAGATCCTCCAGGCTCTGCCGCAAGCCTTCATAGGCCGGTTCCATGAGCGGGGAATGGAAAGCCCCGCTGACCGGCAGTTTTTTGGCAATACGGCACCCCGCCTCTTTCAGAAGTGCTATTGCCTTGTCAATTCCTTTTTCGGTCCCTGAAATAACAAGTTGTCCCGGGCAGTTATAGTTGGCCGGGACGACAACCTCCCCGGAATCGGAACCTGCCTGTTTGCAGATTTCTTCTACCTGATCATCCTTCATACCGATGATTGCAGCCATTGTCCCCGAATTTGCCTCTCCTGCCTGTTGCATTAGCTGTCCGCGGCGGGCCACGATCCGGAGAGCGTCTTCGAACGTGATGGCTCCTGTAGCCGCCAGAGCGCTGAACTCTCCCAGGCTGTGCCCTGCCACCATATCCGGCCTCTCATCCAGCAGATTGAAAAGGGCCACCGAATGAAGGAAAATGGCCGGCTGGGTATACCCGGTTTGCTTTAGCTTTTCCTCCGGCCCCTCAAACATGATGGACGTCAGGTCAAAGCCAAGAATCTCGTTGGCTCGCCTTGCAGCGGCCGCGAATTCCGGATCTTCATCAAAATGATTCCTTCCCATACCGACAAACTGGGAGCCCTGCCCCGGAAACAGATAAGCCTGTTTCATCTGTCCATCCCCCATCTCAGGTAGGCGGCGCCCGCGGTAAAGCCGCCGCCAAAGGCAACCAGAATCAGGTTATCCCCTTTCTTCAGCCGGTCTTTCCAGTCGTACAGGCAAAGCGGGATAGTCGCAGCCGTTGTATTTCCATAGCGATCGATATTGATCATCACTTTATCCATCTCCCCCCCCCTACGCCGGGCAGTGGCACTGAGAATGCGCAGATTAGCCTGGTGAGGCACCACCCAGGCCACGTCTTCCGGACACAGGTTGTTGCGTTCCATAATCTCCACGGAAACGTCGGCCATGACTTCTGTTGCTTTTTTAAAGACAGTACGACCTTCCTGATAAACATAATGCATTTTCCGGTCCACTGTTTCGTGACTGGCAGGGTTGCGGCTTCCCCCTGCCTTTTGGATCAGCAGCCCATCAAGGTCTCCGTCGGTCAGGTTGATGTAATCTCTGAGACCGTATTCTTCAGAGGGCTCCAGCAACACGGCGGCCGCGCCGTCGCCGAACAGGATGCAGGTCGATCTGTCCGTATAATCGGTAATCGCGCTCATCTTGTCGGTCCCGACCACCAGCACTTTTTTATGCCGCCCGCTTTCGATAAAGTTGGCGGCTGTCGAAAGAGCAAATAAGAAGCCCGAACAAGCGGCATTCAGATCGAATCCATAAGCATTGTCGGCGCCAATCATTTTTTGGATAAGGCAGGCTGTTGCCGGAACCGGATAATCAGGGGTAACCGTTGCGGCAATGATACATTCGATCTCTGATGGGTCGGTGCCCCGCCGGCGGAGTGCCTCCTCCGCTGCTTTAGCTCCCATATAGGCAGAGGCCTTATCCGGATCTTTAAGAATACGGCGTTCACTGATACCCGTGCGCGTACGAATCCACTCATCGTTGGTTTCGACCATTGTTTCGAGTTCGTCGTTTGTCAGGATGTAGTCGGGCAAATAACGGCCGATAGCCGTTATGTTAGCATAACCAGTTTTAGCCATGATTCAAATTCAGGGATTACGATTTCAGAGATGCAACAATCTTATCATTGAGTTTATGAGCGACACACTGTGAGGCGTTCAAAATCAGGTTCATTATGGCGCGGGGGCTGCTGCTTCCATGGCCGACAAGGCTGATGCCGTTCACACCTAAAAATGGAACGCCTCCCACGTTATCGGGATCCAGGTCTTCGGTAGCATGATCGATAACTCCTCTCAGCACGTTTTGTTCCTGATCGCTCAGCTCATTGAGCCGTACAGACCGGCTCAGCATAATTTTTATGGTCTCCGCCAGCGATTCTGCCATTTTCAGGAGGATATTGCCGACCAGCCCGTCACATACAAATACATCGGCCCTGCAAAGCATGATATCGCGGCCTTCCATATTCCCGACAAAGCGCTCACGCCTGCTAAGCAGTTGAAACGCTTCCCGCAGCAGTCCCGTGCCCTTTTCCGGCTCCTCTCCCACATTCAGCAGCCCGACCCGGGGCTCTGAAATGCCCATTACGGCACGGGCGTATACTTCTCCCATCACTCCGAACTGGTAATACGCTTCCGGCCTGACTTCCAGGTTGGCGCCGGCGTCGACCAGCAGACGGAATCCGTTAATAGTAGGATAATAGGTGGCAATGGTGGGCCGGTTCACTCCTTCCAGTTTACCAAGAATAAACATGGAAGCGGCGAGCAATGCGCCTGTATTCCCGGCACTGACGAAGGCATCACATTCCCTGCCTTTTTGCATTCCCAGCCCAATGGAAATAGAGGAGTTAGGTTTGGTCTTCACTGCTCGGGCCGGCGATTCGTTCATCCCGACGATCTGTGGCGCATCGACAATTTGCAGCCGGCTCTCGTCAATTTGGTGTCCGGACAGCTCTTTATGTATGAGATCCGAGGGGCCGACGAGCAGGATCTGCAGCCGGGGGTCTTGTTCCAAAGCCATTATGGCTCCCTGCACAGGATGCACGGGATAGTGATCCCCGCCAACCGCATCAACCGCAATTCTCATGGCAACTCCAGCTCTATTCTCTGAGGCCGCTACACTTCAATAGAGATGACCTGACGGCCGCGGTAATAGCCACATTCTCCGCAGGCGTGATGGCGCAGATGTTTGGCTCCGCAATTAGGACAGGTAGCCAGGGTAGGACCGGCAAGTTTCTGATGAGTTCTGCGCTTGTCGCGTCGTGCTTTTGAAGTTTTTCGTTTTGGATGTGCCATGTTTCAGATGTCGTTACTATCGTTATTTTTCAAATTATTTTTGAGAGATTTCAAAGGTTCCCAACGCGGGTCGCCGGATTTACCGCCAAAGGTTGCCTGAAAATCGGTGGGTTCTCCCTCTTCATTCAGAAACCGGGGGTGAAGCTTTTTGGCAGGTATCGACAACAAAACGGTATCCCTTACTTCCTGGTCAATCTGAATGATGTTATCATGAGGGGCAAGAGGTTTTATGGCCGCTTCCACACCATCTTCATACTCGTCTTCATTCCCGCCGAAGCGGTAGATAACTTCGTAATCCTCATCAATATCATACAAAAAAGGCTTCAGTGAGCGGTCGCAAATCAATGTTAACTGAGTTCGGATTGTAAAAAACAGGCGGATCGTATCTTCCTGGCGGTCAAAATGAACCTCTAATTCACCACCCGCAAATTCATAGTCACCAAGGTCGAGTTCCCCCTTCTCCAGGGAGCGTGTCTCCCAGGATTCACCATCGGGAATATCACTGACCTTAAACGTGATCATCGTTCGCAAATTCTTATGGTCAAAGCTGATGAAATTAGACAAAAAACCACTCAAAGGCAAAGCTCAGGAGAACAGGCCGTAGATCCGGTCATCCATCATCTCTATGATTTTCCCCAGATCCTCGGGGTGATGCACGAAATCCAGATCATCGGTATCCACTATCAATTTGTCATGCGGATATCGCTGAATCCAGCTCTCGTAATGCCGGTTCAGGCGCTCCAGGTATTCGATACGGATCGTGTTTTCGTACTCCCGGCCTCTTTCCTGAATCTGGCGCACCAGCGTCGGCACCTGGGCACGGAGGTAAATCAGCAGGTCGGGCGGGCGCAGGAAGGCAACGATTTCGTCAAACAAGGCCCGGTAATTGTCATAATCACGCTTCGCCATGAGTCCCATCTCGTAGAGATTCCGGGCAAAAATCTCTACGTCTTCATAAATGGTGCGATCCTGAATGAAATTTTTCTTCTCATGAAGCAGATCTTTCTGGCTTCGGAACCTGCTCGCCAGGAAATAAATCTGGAGGTTGAAGCTCCATCGCCTCATGTCTTCATAAAAATCAGACAAATATGGGTTATTATCCACGGTTTCATAAAAAGCAAGCCACTGATAGTGTTTTGCAAGAAGGCCGGTCAGCGAAGACTTACCTGCACCGATATTACCTGCCACTGCTACATAGGTAAACTTGCCCCGGCCAGGATTATTTTCTTTTGGAAATATGTTCATCATTCTTTCCCGAAACAGGTCTGGAGGAAGCGGGAGACTATTCCGTCACCGTGGCAACCACCGGTTTTCCGGGCAAAAGGTCCCGTCGCAGAATCGTCAAATGCCGTCATGCTATTCCTCCTTTTAGTTAATCCGCTCCGGGCCAGTCAGTTCAGAACCTTGGCGAGTTCCAGCAGTTCGAAATTAATGCTTTTCTTCTTTGACCAGGCATTTTTAAGCGGGGTCAGTTTTATTTCGTTCTTCACGACTCCGATCATCACGCAATGATGCCCGTCCAGCAGTGCCTGAACGGCAGCTGCGCCAAGGCGACAGGCCAGAACCCGGTCGCGGGCGGTAGGAGCGCCTCCACGCTGGATATGACCCAGGATGCAAACACGCAATTCATATTTGCTGAAATCATCCCGTAGCTGATCGGCGAGCTTCATGGCTCCGCCCGACTCATCTCCTTCCGCCACAATCACCAGGCTGCTGCGCCGCTGGGCATAAAAGATATCGTTCAGCGAAGCCTTGATCTCGTCGATCTCATGGAGAGCCTCCGGAAGCAGGATCAGCTCGGCCCCGCTGGCGAGTCCGGTTTCCAGGGCAATAAATCCGGCTTCCCGGCCCATGACCTCCACCAGGAACAGCCGGTCGTGTGCATCGGCGGTATCCCGGATCTTGTCGATCGCTTCCAGGGCGGTGTTTAATGCAGTATCATAACCGATCGTCTCATCCGATCCGGAAAGGTCGTTATCGATAGTCCCCGGAATGCCGGCTACCGGAATGCCATGTTCTTCATTGAGTTTGGTTGCCCCGGTAAAAGTGCCATCCCCGCCGATGGTTATGAGAGCATCGATCTTCTCCTTGCGAATGGCTTTGGCGGCCTTAAGACGGCCCTCGGAAGTATGAAATTCATCAGAACGGGCCGATTTAAGAATGGTACCTCCACGCTGGACAATGTTCGAAACGGAAGAACTGTCCAGTTCCACGAAATCGCTGCGTATCAAACCATGATAACCGTGCCTGACCCCGACAACGGCAATGTCCTGATAGAGGCTTGCACGAACTACCGCGCGGATTGCCGCGTTCATACCTGGGGCATCACCTCCGCTTGTCAGGACACCAATCTTTTTAATAGTTTCCAAAATAGTAATTTAAGCTTTTGTCCAAATTTCGATCCACAAAACGCGGGCCGGGGAAAGTTAGTACAAATTGTGTTTCTTTTTTATGTTAATTTTATACGGGACATTCCACAAACCAGCTAAAACCCTGAAGACAACCGGATGATTGAAACCGACACCGAAATAATGCAGCCACGCCCGTCCGGCCTGGATGATATCCGGGGACCGATCGGGGAGGAACTTAAAAAGTTTCGCATCTTTTTTAAGGATGCACTACACACCGATGTTTTTCTCCTCAACAGGATCATCGCTTATCTTCTGAAAACCAAAGGTAAGGAACTGCGCCCTATTCTGGTATTCTATTCGGCACGGCTTTGTGGAAAAATCAATCAGCGCACCCATGTTGCGGCAGCGATGATCGAGCTTCTCCATACCGCCACCCTGATTCATGACGACGTGGTCGACGGAGCCGACCGGCGCCGGGGTTTCCTGAGTATTCCCAGGATTTTCAACAATAAAGCAAGCATCCTTCTGGGGGATTTCCTGCTTGCCCGCGGCCTTCTCATCGCCCTCGATAACCATGAACATTCCCTGCTGCAGGTCACCTCAAACACCATCAAGCGGATGAGCGAGGGAGAACTGCGCCAGCTCAAGGCGGCCAGGCTCCAGAATATGACGAGAGAAAAATACTTTGAGATCATCTCCGATAAAACGGCCAGCCTGATTACCGCCTGCTGCGAGACCGGCGCGATCAGCAGCAGTGATGATCAGGAAAAGCACGACCTCCTCCGGGAAATCGGCGAGCACATCGGTATTGCCTTTCAGATCAAAGACGACTTGTTCGACTACGGCGGTGAGGATACCGGGAAACCTCTGGGAAATGATATCCGGGAAAGAAAAGTCACCCTGCCGCTTATTGCCGCACTTGAAAATTCCGATAAAACAAATCAGCGGCATATCCGTCATCTTTTTAAAAAACGCAGGAAGAAGGCCTCGGATGTCGATGAAATCGTTCAGTTTGTACGGGATAATGGCGGGATGAAGGCGGCCCAGGAAGAAATGGATCGTTATGCGGGACACGCCTACGATCTGCTCCGGCGTTTCCCGGAGACCGGCGAGCGCAACGACATGGAGAACCTGATCCGGTTCGTGGTCACGCGCAAAAAGTAACAGCTCTCATGAACAAGCAATGGCTGATCGATGCATATAATGTGATGCACCGGCTTACAGATGTCGAGGCGGCGATGAACCGCGATATCTCGGAAGCACGGCGAATAATGGCAGAATATGTGGAGCAGCTTTGCCGCCGGCGCAGCAGGGAGGCCTTTCTTGTATTTGACGGGGCTCCCGGGCGGATCCCGATCAGGAAACAACATGTACGTATTTATTACAGCTATCCGCACGATGCCGATACGCTCATCAAACAGTTGGTCGGCAGAAACAGGGAAGGACAGCGGTGGATCGTGGTTACCGACGACCGGGCGATCCGGCGGGCAGCCGCACTGACCGGGGCTGAGCTAATGTCCGCCGCACGGTTTTGTTCGCTCCTCACTGCAAAAACAGGGCAAACGATCCCGAAAAAGAAACAAGAGGCAGGAACAAATCGCCGGATTCACACAGACCGCGTTGTCTCGGACACAGAAGTCGAGGAGATGCTCCGTTTGCTTCAGGCAGGGAAGGGAGATGATGGCGGCCGGCCCTGAGTTCCCTCCTCATCTGAGAGATGAGGAACCGGTCCTTTTTTTATGCGATGTGCACCTGGGAGCCTTTCCCGAGGCTGTCAATTGTTCTCTGGAGGAGGATCTTCTCGGATTGATTGATTACGCGGAAAAGCATCATATACGCCTGGTGATATTAGGAGATTTGTTTGACTACTGGATGGAATACCCCGGTTTCGTGCCCGGGCTTGGCAGGAGATTGCGCGAACGTTTCCGGAGGTATCATCATAAAATGGGAGCCGGCCTTTTTGTCACCGGCAATCACGACTACTGGACCCGGCATCATTTCCGGGATCTGGGTTTCGATGTCGAGCCGGAATTCCGTGAACTAAAACTGGGTGACAAGACCGGGCTGCTTCTCCATGGGGACGGGCTCTCCGACGGCAAAATGGATTTCCCGCGCCCGCTGCTGCATCGGATTCTTCGAAATGACAGGTTTCTAACCATTTATCAACGATTATTATCTCCTGAAACCGGTATCTTGTGCATGCATTATTTCTCCAAAATCACCCGGCTCAGGGAGAGATATTCCAATAATGGTACTGCGAAACTGGATCACTGGGTGCAACAAACGCTGGAGAACACCCGTTTTGACTTCGTCATTTGCGGTCATCATCATCATGAACGTTTTGTGCAATCAGACAGCGGAATGTATATTAATCCGGGAGCCTGGTTCAGAAATCACACCCTGGTACTGCATAGCCGGCAAAAGTTCACTCTGGTCAACTGGCATGGTTCCCGCAACGAATTATTACCCCACACCAGTTATAATTAATGAGCGACGACCTCACGCCCAACGATCTCGACCGTTATTTTAATGATCCGGACTATCGGAATTCCATGCGCAATCAAACCCCTCATCCATCACAGAAACCTTCGCGCATATCCCGCGGCGGATTTTTCTCCGATCGTCCGCCATTCCCGTGGAAATGGATTTTCAAGTGGATCGGAATCCTGCTGATCATCCTGATTGTTGCAGGAGGGTTTTTCCTCTGGTACCTGATTTCGGGGATGCCTTCCATACAGGAGCTGGAAAATCCCAAAACCGACATTGCCAGTGTCGTACGAAGCCGCGACGGAGTCATCCTTGACAAGTATTTCACCGAAAATCGCACCTATGTTCCCATCAGTGAGATCTCTCCCCATGTGATTCACGCTTTAGTTGCCACCGAAGATCAGCGGTTTTACCATCACTGGGGCATTGACATGATCCGGACACTGGCCATCCCTTACCATCTCATCCAGGGTGAAATACAGGGAGGATCGACAATTACTCAACAGCTGGCCCGGAATCTTTATAAAAAAATCGGCCGTGAATTTTCCATCACCCGGAAACTCCGGGAAATGCTCACAGCCATTCAGATCGAGCGGCATTACACCAAGCGGGAAATCCTGGAGATGTACCTCAACACCGTGGAATTCAGCAACAGTGCTTACGGGATTGAGACGGCGGCGCAGACGCACTACGGCAAATCCGCCAAGGATCTGAATATCAGGGAAGCCGCTACGCTGATCGGTACGCTGAATGCAGTGACGGCCTACAACCCGAGGCTGCATCCGAAACGCTCTCGCCAGCGGCGCAACATCGTCCTTGCGCAGATGGAGAAGCACGGTTTTATTTCTCACGATCAGATGGAAAATCTGATGAGGGAACCTATCGTGCTCGATTACCACCCGCCCCGGGCGACGGCCCATAAAAGCCGCTATTTCGGAGAATACATCCGGCAAAAAGTGGAGGCCTGGGCAGATTCCAACGGCTATGATCTCTATCGCGACGGCCTCACGATTTACACCACCATCGACTCACGGATGCAGAAACATGCCGAACAGGCTCTTCGCGAGAAACTCGACTCCATCCAGACAATCTACGAGGACGAATGGACCACACCGGGTGGAACATACATGGACCGCTTCTGGAAGCAATACCCGGGATTCCTGAATAGCTTTATTGAAGAGTCCGAAGCATATGGCAAGGCCATCGCCAAAGGCAACCGGACAGCGAAGCAGGTTCTCGATTCACTTAAGGAAAATACGGCCCTGATCGATTCGATCAAGCATGATCGCACGCGGCTCGAGGCCGGACTCGTGGCCATTGATCCGACAAATGGACATATTCTGGCATGGGTCGGCGGCTCAAATTACGGCCGGGTTCAGTATGATCATGTGTATCAGATGAAACGGCAGCCGGGATCTACTTTCAAGCCTTTCGTGTATGCGGTCGCTATCGATAACGGCTATCCGCCGTACCAGAAGTTTTCCATTTATCCTACCCGGTATTACGACAGCAACGGAAACATATGGGCTCCGGGCGATATAGAAACCCCCAGCGGTCCGCCTATGGCTACCCTGCGAGAGGGACTGGCACGCAGTCTGAATAACGTTACGGTGCGGCTCCTTCCCGAACTGGCAGGTGCTCCGGGCACTCACCGGCTTGAAGACCTGATACCCGCTGCAAAAAAAATTGCCGCAATGGCACATCGATGCGGGATAAAATCCCCCATTCCGGACGTGCCGAGCATCGCACTGGGCACCTCACTGGTGAGTCTGCTGGAATTAACCAGTGCCTACACAACGTTCGCCAATATGGGCGTTCATATCGCTCCGATGGCAATTACCCGCATTGAAGGGAAAAACGGCAATGTACTGGTCAAGTACCATCCAAAATATGAAAATGAAGCTATGAGTCCGCAAACGGCTTACATCATGATCGATATGATGCGCGGCGTTATCAGAGGAGTACCGCCCAGAGGACTGGGCACCGGAGTGCGCCTGCGGAACGTGTACCATATTACCCAGGATGTCGCCGGCAAGACGGGTACTTCCCAGAATAGCGCCGATAACTGGTTCGAAGCCATGACGCCTCATATCGTGATCGGCGCTTGGGTAGGAGGAGACGACCGCCGTATTCGTTTCCCTAAAAATACTTATATCGGGCAGGGAGCTCATACAGCTTTGCCTATTGTCGGAGATTTTATGGACAAGTGTATCGCCGATCCCAATATAGCCTGGAGCTATGACGCTTTTGAACCTCCTAAAGGATTCGTGATGCCGGAGCCGCCTAAAAATGAAGAAGTCGGCAATCCCGTTAAAGGACGGGAAAAGGGGAAGATCGGCTGGTAAAGTATTCCGGACAGAAGATCCGGATGAAAAAGTATGGGAGCAGCAGGTTCTGCTTCCTGCGATTCCGTCGTCCATTGCAGATGAGGATCTCTATCCTGCCGGATAAATATGATCTGAATGGAGCCGGCGGATTACCTTGTCTCGGCGTGTCGTGCGACTTTCAGCCGGTTAAGGGCTCTTTGCAGAGCCGCTTCTGCTCGTTTGTGATCCATTTCGGCATCTTCGAGTCTCTCCTCCGCACGGGTCTTAGCCGCCTCTACCCGCGCCAGATTGATCTGGTTCGCCCGCTCGGCGGCCTCAGCTAAAAGAATCAACTTGTTGTGGTTGACATCAACAAAGCCGCCGCTGATGGCATAGCGTTCGATCTGGTCGTTCTCTTTACGGACGACCACCTCCCCGATTTCGAGGGTCGACATGAGACTGGCATGGTTTTGCAGGATCTGGAAGATGCCGTCCGATCCCGGCAGGATCACACTGACCACCTCCCCTTCAAAAACCGGTCCGTCCGGGGTCAATATTTCTGCACGATAGGTTTTCATGGTTCAGCCAGGAGAAGCCGGCGATCAGACTTCCTGTTCATCCTCTGTTTCTGCCTGCAGTTTTTTACCCTTCTCAATAGCCTCCTCGATCGTGCCTACCATATAAAAAGCCCCTTCAGGCAGATGATCCAGTTCTCCATTCACAACCTTATTGAACCCCTTGATACTATCTTCAAGCCGTACATATTTACCCGGAAGACCAGTAAATTGTTCGGCTACAAAGAAGGGCTGGCTAAGGAAACGCTGAACCCTCCGGGCACGCGCAACTGTTTCTTTGTCTTCCTCCGAAAGCTCATCCATCCCCAGGATGGCAATAATGTCCTGGAGATCCTTATACCGCTGGAGCAGCTCCTTCACTCGTTGGGCGCAACGATAATGTTCTTCCCCGATAATGTGGGGATCGAGAATGCGGGATGTGGAATCCAGCGGATCCACGGCCGGATAGATGCCCAGCGATGAGATCTGGCGGGAAAGTACGGTTGTTGCATCCAAATGGGTAAATGTAGTCGCAGGCGCAGGATCAGTCAGGTCATCCGCGGGCACGTAAACAGCCTGCACCGATGTGATTGAGCCGTTCTTGGTGGAAGTAATGCGCTCCTGCAACTGGCCCATCTCTGTAGCCAGGGTCGGCTGGTACCCCACTGCCGAGGGCATACGGCCTAAAAGTGCGGAAACCTCGGATCCCGCCTGGGTAAAGCGGAAAATATTATCGATAAACAACAGGATATCACGACTGACCTCATCCCTGAAATACTCTGCGATAGTCAGTCCGGAAAGGGCTACCCGGGCACGTGCTCCCGGGGGTTCATTCATCTGGCCGAACACCAGTGTTGCCTGGGAAGAACGCAGGGCTTCTTTATCTACTTTCGAGAGATCCCAGTCGCCGTTTTCAATAAATCCCTTCTTAAATTCCTCCCCGTAATTGATGACCCCGGATTCTATAAATTCACGCAGCAAATCGTTTCCCTCGCGGGTACGCTCTCCCACGCCTGCAAACACCGAGAGACCGCCGTGTTCTTTGGCAATATTATTAATAAGTTCCTGAATCAGCACCGTCTTTCCGACGCCTGCACCGCCAAAAAGTCCGATCTTCCCCCCTTTAACGTACGGGCAGAGGAGATCCACAACTTTAATTCCTGTTTCGAGGATCTCACTCTCAGACGACAAATCCTCAAATTCCGGGGCAGGCTTATGAATGGGAGAACGGCGGTCAGTCACAGGAGGATCAATTCCGTCGATTGCGTCTCCGACGATATTGAAAAGACGGCCGCGGATATCATCCCCGACCGGCATGGAAATGGGCATGCCCGTCGCCCGCACCTCTGTGCCGCGGACCAACCCATCCGTCGAATCCATAGCAATAGTACGAACGCGGTTCTCGCCCAGATGCTGAGCCACTTCCAACACCAGCTTCCCGGCCTCCCGGTCTATCTCCAGCGCACTCGCCACTGCAGGAATCTCACCTTCCGCAAAATCTACGTCGACTACGGGTCCGATCACTTGTGCAATAGATCCTTTATTCATTATGGCAGGTTTTCCGGGTTAATCTTCAGATGTATGGTTTAAAACAATATGTGAAAAACGAATTTGCGATCCTCCCTGCAGGCTGTGTTGCAGAAAATCTCCTTTTCGTAAGCCCCCGTTTGGAGGACATAACGTTCGAAAAGGATAAAAAATCTACGCAACCTCCGTGAAACTCTAAAAGCCCCTGTCGCTGAAACAGATATATTTTGCCTTTCCAGAGCAGACTCGGTCATCAGAGCTTGCAAAATTAGCTATCACAGGGGCAAATAGCAATCAGACGGAGGTAACGGAGCAGGATTACTGTCCATGAAAAGTTGGAAAAAGGAATTGTAACCCTTAAGATAGACCGTTGAGAAATCCTCCTGCAGGATCCGCCTTTTATTATCGCCGGACGGACGGCGGCAACATACTTTATAGATAAATTCTCTTATATTTCGGACAAAAAAATCCCGGCAAAAAAACACATTCCTCAATCTTGACACAAGAAAACGACAAGACCGCACGACAAGTGAGCCTGGAGGTTCTCTCCAGGTTTGATGAGACCCGGCATCTCGATACCACCCTTCTGGATCAGGTCGGGGGAAGGGACCGTCAGCAGGCTAATGAATTTGTACAGGGTATTCTTCGCCACCGCAGCTACCTTGATTTCCTCATTCAACAATACAGCAATGTGGATTTTGAGCACATGACGCCGGTATTCCGGAACCTGTTGCGGGTGGGGGTCTACGACCTGCTTTTTATGGACGGCACCCCCGACTACGCCGCCGTGAATGAGGCCGTTGAATACGCCAAAAGAAATATCAGTGCTAAGACGGGCGACCTTGTTAATGCCATCCTTCGAAAAATACAGCGGGAACGCGGCGACCTCCCGCGGCCCCAACAGGATAACCGGATTGAACTTATCGCAACGACTTTCTCCCATCCGCAATGGCTGGTGAAACGATGGGTTCAGCGACTGGGCGAACGTGAGGCTTTCCGCCTGATGCAGGCCGACAACCAGCACCCGGGTTATTACATACGGGTCAACAATATCCGCACCCATACCGAAAACTTTATCCTTCGGATGACCAAGAGCGACCTGGCATTTGAGGAAAATGACTGGCTGCCGGGTTATTTCCGGGTCGAGCAACTGAGCACCATTCGGGAAAAAGGATGGTTTGAAAAAGGACTCTGCCAGGTTCAGGATATTGCCGCGGGATTTGCTCCCTGGATTCTGGACCCGCAACCCGGTGAAGTCGTTTATGACCTGTGTGCCGCCCCGGGTACCAAAACCATCGTTATGGCCGACATGATGCAGAACGAAGGCAGCATTCTTGCAGTAGATGTCGATCCTGAACGGGTAAAGAAAATTGCCGATAACGCGCTTCATTATGGGGCGGAAATCGTCAAAATCAGGCGTGCCGACGTCACTGAGGAACGTTTTAAACCTGCCGCTGCCGTGTTGCTTGACGCACCCTGTACCGGAACGGGCGTCCTGGGCAAACGGGCCGATCTCCGCTGGAACCGGACAGAGGACGACCTGGCGGCGATTGTGGAAAAACAGGCAGAACTGCTTGATGCCGCGGGTAATATGGTCTCCCGTGAAGGAAGGCTTGTATACACCACCTGCTCCCTGGAACCTGAAGAAAACATGGATCAGGTTCGAAAGTTTCTCGATAATTATGATAACTTTGTCCTCGAAGATCTTAGCGGCTATCTGCCTGAGGAAGTCCTTGCCGAAGACGGGAAAGCTTACCAGACCTATCCTCATATCCATCATTGCGACGGACACTTCGGGGTGCTGCTCAAGCGCATTAAATAACGTTGAAGGTTAAAGATTAAAAGTTGAAGGTTGAAAGTTACGGGTTGAAGATAAGACTCCCATACCTGCAACCTGCAATTATAACCCATGTAATCTTTTATGCAGGAGATTCCCAAACGATACGATCCTAAAGCTATCGAACAGCGTTGGTATGATTACTGGACGGAGAACCGTCTGTTCGAGGCCCACCCGGATCCCCGAAAGAAACCGTTTACGATCATGATGCCGCCGCCTAACGTGACCGGACGGCTGCATATGGGGCATGCCCTGCAGGGTTCGGTACAGGATGCATTGATCCGCATCAAACGGATGCAGGGTTACCAGGCACTGTGGCTGCCCGGAACCGACCATGCCGGAATCGCCACCCAGAATGTCGTAGAGCGAAGCCTGAAACAACAAAAGGGGATCTCCCGGCACGACATGGACCGGGGATCGTTCGTCGACAAGGTATGGGAATGGAAGGAAGAATACGGGGCCATCATCATCGAGCAGATGAAAAAGCTGGGTACGAGCTGCGACTGGAGCCGTGAGCGCTTCACGATGGATGAGGGGTTCTCCCGGGCCGTTCAGGAAGTTTTCGTCAGACTGTACAACGAGGGACTGATTTATCGCGGAAATTACCTGGTCAACTGGTGCCCGGTCGACCGGACGGCTCTTTCCGACGAAGAGGTCGATGATCTCGAACAGGATGGCTTCCTGTGGTATGTAAAATATCCGCTGGCCGATGAACCGGATCAATCCATCACCATTGCCACCACCCGCCCGGAAACCATACCGGGCGATACCGCCGTTGCCGTTCATCCCGATGATGAACGCTACCGGAATCTGGTCGGCCGCCAGGTGATTCTTCCCCTGACCGGACGCAGGATTCCGGTCATCGCCGACGATTACGTGAAGATGGAATTCGGAGCCGGCGCTCTGAAAGTCACCCCGGCACACGATAAAAACGACTTTGAACTGGGCCAAAGACATCATCTTGAAGTCGTCAATATCATGAATATCGACGGTACCATCAATGAAAATGGAGCTGCTTATGAAGGACTTGATCGTTTCGAGGCACGCGATCGTATCGTAAAGGATCTGGAAGCCGGAGGTTACCTCATAAAGACAGAGCCCTACCGGCATACGGTTCCGGTCTCAAGCCGCTCGAAAGCGGTGATTGAGCCGCTCATCTCCCGGCAATGGTTTGTGAAGATGAAACCGTTGGCAGAACCTGCACTAAAGGCCGCACGAAAAGGCGACGTCCGGTTTTACCCGCAACGATGGGAAAACGAATATTACCGCTGGATGGAAAACATCCGTGACTGGACCATCTCCCGGCAGCTTTGGTGGGGTCACCGCATCCCCGTCTGGTACCACACAGACGAAGAGGGAAATATCGACGAAACACGCGACTACGTTGTCTCTCTTGATCAACCCGCCCCTGGAATGGTTCAGGATGAGGATGTGCTGGATACCTGGTTTTCCTCGTGGCTCTGGCCTTTTGCAACGCTCGGCTGGCCAAAGGAAACGGCGGATCTGAAGTACTTTTATCCGACCAATGTGCTGGTTTCCGGCTATGACATTCTATTCTTCTGGATCTCCCGGATGATCATGGCCGGCCTTCATTTCACCGGTAAACTCCCCTACCACGACATCTTTATCACCGGAATGGTGAAAGACAAGCAGGGGCGGTGGATGAGTAAAAGCCTCGGAAACGGCATTGATCCGCTGGATATGATCGACCAATACGGCGCCGATGCGGTTCGCTATTGTCTGATCATCCTCTGCGCCCAGGGGCAGGACATCAAACTCGACCCCACTAAATTCGAGATGGGGCGTAATTTCGCCAACAAAATCTGGAACGCCTTCCGGTTTCTGTCGCTGCACATGCAGGATGGGAAAAAGTATGTAGAGCCGGCCGCACCGGATTCCCCCGGCCTGGTCGACCGCTGGATGTTCACCCGCCTTCAGGAAACCATCAGGCTGGTGGAAGATGATCTCTCCCGATACCGGCTCAATGAGGCTCTGCTCAAGATTTACGGCCTGGTGTGGAACGACTTCTGCGACTGGTATCTGGAACTGATCAAGCCGGCTGCTCCGGATGAAAAAATGCCGGATGAAACTGTTGCCCGGGCGATTATCATCTTTGAAAGCCTGATGAAACTGCTGCATCCGTTCATGCCTTTCATCACTGAAGATATCTGGCAGCGTTTGAGGAAGCGGACCCCGGAAGAAGCCCTGATCCATTCCCCGTGGCCTGTTTTTCAGGCTGACTATCTTTTTGAGGAAGATGCCGCCCTGTTCGGAACCATCCAGGCGATCATATCCTCGATCCGAAACGTCCGGGCTGAAATGCATGTTGACACTGGCAGGGAGATCGACGTGATCATCAACACTCCGGATCAGGCCAATGCAGGCCGGCTGAGAAATCAGGAAATGATCTTCCGAAAGCTCTTAAAGCTCAGAAAAATAACCATCGATACCGGACAGGGCCGGCCCCCCTCTTCTGCTTCCGCCGTTGTGGAGGGGTATCAGATATATATTCCCCTGTCGGGAATCATCGACCTGGATCAGGAAAAAGGACGTATTGAAAAGGAGATTCAGCGGCTGGAGAGATTCCTCAAATCGGTCAACGGTAAGTTGGCTAATAAGCAATTTTTAGCTAATGCACCGGAGGAAATTGTCGAGAAAGAGCGAAGCAAACAAGCCGATGCGAAGACGAATCTCCACAAACTGCAGGGTATCCTCGAAGATTTTTCCTGATCAGGCGCCGGGCAGCCGTGCCATCCGCAGACATTTTTATACTTATTGTTTTCATTGATCAAAAGAGTGATCCTCTAACGAAATCCTCCCAACGAGTATCTTCATGCGCGAATTTACCCTCACAAGCGATTCATCTGAAAAGCCATCCCGGACCGGCGAAATCCTGGAGGCATTGAATCCGCGCCAACGGGAGGCGGTCACCCGGCACGAGGGTCCTCTTCTGATCATCGCAGGGGCGGGCAGCGGAAAAACCCGCGTCCTCACTTACCGGATCGCCTGGATGCTGGAACAAAATATAGCAAAGCCCTGGCAGATTCTGGCGCTTACTTTCACCAACAAGGCGGCGAGTGAGATGCGGGAGCGTATTGAGAAATTGATTGGAGATGCCGCCAGACACCTCTGGATGGGCACTTTCCACAGCATCTTCGCGCGTATCTTACGTTATGAGGCGGAAAAGCTCGGCTATACAAGCGACTTCAGCATTTATGATTCGGAAGACAGCGGGCGTATGGTGCGCAACATCCTGAAAGAACTCAATTACGATACCAAGGAGATACGCCCAAAAGGCATCCAGTTCCTCATCAGTAAGGCCAAAAATAACCTGGTCCCGCCGGAGGCTTTCGGTAACAAATTCTTCGAAGGCCCTCTGGACGAGATTGCCAACCGGGTTTATCCGATCTACGAAAACCGCCTTCGCCGAAATAACGCACTTGATTTTGACGACCTCCTGATCAAGCCGATTGAGCTGTTTGAACAACATCCAGAGGTGCTCCGGGCCTATCAGGATCGTTTTCGCTATCTGCTGATCGATGAATATCAGGACACGAACCATGCTCAGTATAAAATGGCAGGACTGCTGGCTGCCAAACATCATAATATCTGTGTGGTAGGCGACGATGCCCAGAGTATCTATTCTTTCCGGGGAGCAGATATATCGAATATTCTGAATTTCGAGGAAGATTATCCGGAAGCCCGACGGGTTGCCCTGGAACAGAATTACCGCTCGACCAAGGCCATCCTGAAAGCAGCCGACTCGGTGATCAAGAAAAACCAGAACCGGCTTGATAAAACCCTGTGGACCGAGAATGAATTCGGGGAAACCATCACGGTTTTGGAGAGCTACAATGAACGGGATGAGGCTGGCCGGGTTGCCCATACCATTCAGGATATGAAACTGCGCAAGGGATGTTCCTACAACGACTTCGCGATCCTCTACCGGACCAATTCCCAGAGCCGGGTGTTTGAAGACGCCCTGCGTCGTATGGGAATCGCTTATCAGCTGGTGGGAGGTGTTTCCTTTTATCAACGAAAAGAGATCAAGGATGTCATTTCCTATCTTAAGCTGCTTGTTAACCCGAATGATGAGGAAGCATTATTGCGCATCATCAACGAGCCTGCCCGCGGAATCGGTGCCAAGACAATGGATACAATCCTGGAAATATCTCATGCCGGCGATACGCCCGTATGGGACATCCTCAAGGAGATTGAGGATGCCGATGTATACAAACCGGCCAAAAACCGGATTCATGATTTCACAGTGATGATCGAAAAATCACGCGACCGCCTGGGAACCGAAGCTCTCGTGGATACCGCCCAATTTCTGATGCGTGAGGCAGGCTATCTCCAGCAGTTCATCCAGGAAAATACACATGAATCACTTGGGCGGCGGGAAAACGTACTTGAATTGTTCAACGCCCTCTCCTGGCATGAAAAAAATACGGAGAACGCGACGCTTGGCACCTTCCTGCAGGAGATCAGCCTGATTACGGATCTCGATAATTACGATCGGCAGGAGCCGGCTGTCACCCTCATGACCGTCCATGGCTCGAAAGGCCTGGAATTTCCCGTAGTATTCATCACCGGTCTGGAAGAGGAGCTTTTCCCGATCGGCGCCCGTAACGGCGACGAGGCCGATATAGAAGAAGAACGCCGCCTTTTTTACGTAGCTATTACCCGCGCAAAACAGGAACTTTATCTTTCTTACGCCCGTACACGCTTTAAGTTCGGAGAGGATACTCCCCGGAAACGTTCCCGTTTCCTCACCGAAATAGAACCAGGAGTTTTACGGACGGAAACGGGTGCGACCTGGTCGGGTGCCGGAAGAAGCTCACTCCCCCGGCATTCCGAATACCGGCACTTCTCCAGGCAAGACGGAACTCCCTCCATCTCCCGGGCTTCCAAAACCACCCACTCCGGGATGAGTATCGATTACGACAATCTTACTCACGATGAACTGCGGGTCGGAACCAGGGTGAGACACGAGAAATTCGGCCAGGGCAAGATCATCAGTAAAGAAGGTTTTGGGGATCAGGCCAGAATTCTGGTATTTTTCAACGATTACGGTCAGAAAAAACTTCTCCTGAAATTTGCCCGCCTGCAAATCATTGATTAAACACGTGTCATATCAGATTACTCATTCATCTTCTGAGCAAAAGCGCCGGGATTCTGTCTTACTCAGAGCAGGCTGCCGCTTTCTTGTATCGGGTATCTTCCTGTTGCTAAGCGGCGGGTGGTTCTCCCTTTATGCCCAGTCCGATCTGAATGCACGGTCCATGGGTCTGGGAGGTGGCGGCGCTTATCTGACCGGTTTTGAATCCAACTTCTACAATCCGGCTAACCTGCTGATACCGGCTTACAAATATCCCACGGAAATAGAATTGGGATCGGCTGCGCTGGAAATTAACAGAAGACCCATTGACCGGATGTTCATCCCGCTTCAGGCTCTGGAGGATCAGTTTTTACCCGGACGAAACGGCGAAGGAGTCACGAATTATGAAAACAGGCAAAAATTGTACAACCAATGGTTCAGTGACAATGAGGACATCTATTCGCGCAACGCCGCCTTTTCCGGTACGATCATCGGCGTGAGCTGGCAGCATGGGCCCTTCGCTTATTCCATAGGCATTCACACGCGCGGCATCAACAAATTTACACTTACCAAAGGATGGTTCTCCACAGATGAAGGGAAAGTCACCTCTAAGAAAAAGCTGTATCGCAATCTTGAACAGACCATTGCAACGTACCAGGAAATTTCGGTAGGATTCGCTCAGGAAGTGGCCTTATTTAACGGGTGGTCTCCCGAACTGAACCGATTGTATGTTGGAATAGCGCCAAAATTCATCCTCCCGGGGATGTATATGAAAAGCACTTATCGCTCGGTTTATTCGAGGGATCCGGAAAACAACCTGATCCAGACGAGATCACTTCAGGCGGTATCTTCCGGCAGCATCTCTGCTTCCTGGAACGGCACCACAAATCAACTGTCGAACACCGCTCTTATCAGCCCGACCGGCTGGGGACTCGGGCTGGATATGGGACTGACTTACGTGAAGAGCCTGGGTAACGATCTGGCTCTTATGAGGGGAGGGAGCCGCAGAGCGTTGAAGAAATCCCTGCGATTCAGCGTTTCCATAACCGATATCGGATTCGTACACTATGACAGCCAGGTAGCCGTCATTAACCGGTCTCCCGACACGCTGATGGTTCAAACCCTGCCAAACGGTCCACTCACCGAATTTACGGGATCCCCCGGGCAATACCCGGCTTATCTGCACAGCGACGGGGCGGGAAACGACTTTGTCAGGGCAAGTGCACAAAATAGCATTCGTTTATCCTTACCGACAGCTCTGCATCTGGGAGCCGCTTTCCAGAACGACTGGTGGACGCTAACCACCGATTTTACCTACGGCCTCAACAAAAATACGTTTAACGACGGCGGATGGCTATTCCAGGGAGGATGTGAGATCCGGCCGTTTTATTTCCTTCCGCTCCGTGCCGGCCTGCAATGGCAACCGGGACATCATCTCATCCTGGGCTCCGGTCTGGGAATCGATACCCGGCATTTTAGTCTGGATTTCGGAGCCCGGTTCAGTGCGCCGGGTAACAATCGCGGATTTTATCTCATGGGAGCAGCTATTACCACTCTGCGCCTGCACCTTTAGCATCGCCAAGCCATCCGGGGAACCCGCAGAGGTAGAGGCAGGTACAGGGCACCCATGCCTTCAAAGTCTCTGAAACACAAGTCCGGGAGTTCTCAAACCATTCCTCGCGGCTTTAGAAACGACACGATCGGGGCGATACCCAAAGAGTCGGTCCGGCACGAAAACGATATCTCCGCAATTTAATTTAAAACACCTGTGTACTTATACATTATTTTTTCCGTTATTACCACAAACCCTATTTGCTTTTGATACGAATGAAGGACAAACATGAATAGTTACTATCTCAGAGAAAATCTTCGCCAGTTATGGGTACGTCTGCGAGAATGGCTCTTCCCCGCTCCTGAGCCTCAGCCCGTTCCGGTACGGGTATCGTCAGAATCATAAGCTTCTTACGAAAATTTGCCTTCCCGTCGGGATCCGGCAGAAAAACCGCTCCCGGGGTAAAAATGAAAATCGGAGCGCGCCGGATATCGTCTGCACAAAGCCCTATTTGAACAACCCGGTTATTATAGGCATAAGGCCGGATTAAACCTCCTCCCCGGGATTTTCGACAACCTGTGCAATCCCGTGTGTTACTGACCGAATGGCAGGAGAGAAACAAACATGTGTTATTCTGCCATGATTTGCAGGATTTCCCTGCCGCATTGGTAACTCATTCCGCTTTGGCGTACCATTTGTCTGTTACCAGGGTAACCTCGTAAAACAAATTGCAGGAATAATATTTATGAAAGATTCTATCCGATTAAATCATTTCGATCAGCTTTCAGATGATGCCTTTGATGATTTTGAACAGGCTATACCTCTGTTATCTGAAGATGAAGAAAAGAAGCTGACCGAGGCCGATATACCTGATCATCTCCCGATTCTGCCGCTGAAAAATACGGTGCTTTTTCCGGGAGTGGTCATTCCGATCACTGTCGGGAGAGATAAATCCCTGGAGCTGGTTCGCGATGCCTATGAAGGCGAACGAATCATCGGCGTAGTCGCTCAAAAGGATTCGGGAGTGGAAAATCCCGGAACGGACGACATTTTCCATGTCGGGACGGTTGCCCAGATTCTGAAGCTTATCAAAATGCCTGATGGCAGCAAGAGCATTGTCATCCAGGGCAAGAGTATCTTCAGGATCACCAGAATGACGGAAACCAAACCCTATTTCAGGGCACTGGTTGAAGCCGTTCCTGCCGACATGGATATTGCGGGTATCGAGCTGGATGCCTCACTGCGATCGGTCAAGGAAACGGCAACGCAAATCGTCAACTTGTCACCCAACATCCCATCCGAGGCGGCCATTGCGATCAACAACATCAACAGCCCGGTTTTTCTGCTGAATTTTATTTCTTCCAACCTGAACATTTCCATCAACGAAAAGCAGCAGATTCTGGAAACTGCCCGGTTCTCTGAACGCCTGACGCTGGTGAGTGAATATCTGAATAAGGAACTCCAGGTGCTTAATCTGAGCGAAGAAATCCGTTCGAAGGTGAAGACGGACATTGAGGATCAGCAACGCGATTTTTATCTGCGCCAACAGCTTAAAACCATTCAGGAAGCCCTTGGAGAGGATACGGAGAAGCAGGAGGTTGAGAAGCTGAGGGAACGTGCAAAGGATAAACGTTATCCTGATGCCGTGAGGGAAGAACTGGATAAGAAGTTCGAGCAGCTTGAACGTACACCTTCTTCTGCTCCGAACTACAGCATCCTCCTCAATCACGTCGAATGGATCCTGGACCTTCCGTGGAAGCATTACTCGAAGGACAAGCTGGACCTGAAAAAATCGAGGCAAATCCTTGATGAGGATCACTACGGCCTGGAAAAAATCAAGAAACGGATCATCGAATATCTTGCTGTCCTGAAACTAAAAAAGGATATGAAGGCACCCATTCTGTGCCTTTATGGCCCTCCGGGTACCGGTAAAACCTCTCTGGGCCGTTCCATAGCCCGCGCGTTGAATCGAGAATTCGTGCGGTTCAGCCTGGGCGGTTTGCACGATGAAGCGGAAATTCGCGGTCACCGCCGCACGTACATCGGAGCACTGCCGGGCCGCATCATCCAGAATATCAAGAAAGCCGGGACAAGCAACCCGGTCATGATGCTTGACGAAATCGATAAGGTCGGTTCGGACTTCCGCGGTGACCCGACCTCGGCTCTGCTTGAGGTGCTGGATCCGGAACAGAATAACTCGTTCTACGATAATTATCTCGAACTGGAATATGATCTTTCGCGCGTGCTTTTTATAGCCACGGCTAACACCCTGGATACCATCCCGCCTCCTCTGCGCGACCGGATGGAGATTATCCCTCTGAGCGGTTATACGCAGGAAGAAAAACTTCAGATCGCCAAACGATACCTGGTTCCCAAGCAGACAGAAGAAAACGGACTGAAACCGGCGCAATTCCGTATTTCGGATAAGGCACTCCTGGAGATCATCGACGGGTACACCCGGGAATCGGGCGTCCGGAATCTGGAACGTGAGATCGGAAGTACGGCCCGCTGGGTGGCAGGTAAAGTGGCGCAGGACGAAACAAACAAGGGAAGTATCGGAGCCGGAGATATCGAGGAAGTACTAGGCAAACGCCGGTTTTTCTCGGAAGTGGCTGAGCGCACGACCGTTCCTGGCGTGGCCACCGGGCTGGCATGGACCCCGGTCGGCGGCAGTATCCTGTTTATAGAAGCTAGTGTCTCCCCGGGCAGCGGAAAAATAAACATCACCGGTCAGCTCGGCGACGTTATGAAAGAATCGGCCATTCTGGCTCATTCATTCCTGAAGGCACAGGCGCAGACCTATCACATACCCGAATCAGCTTTCACCGGATGGGACTTACACATTCATGTGCCTGCCGGAGCAATCCCGAAAGACGGTCCGTCGGCCGGCGTTTCAATCTTGTCGGCCATCGCTTCGATCTATACCCAGCGAAGGGTGAAAAACACGGTTGCCATGACCGGTGAAATCACCCTTCGGGGACTCGTCCTGCCCGTCGGCGGGATCAAGGAAAAAGTCCTCGCCGCCAAACGTGCCGGAATCGAGCAGGTCTTTCTGCCGAAGAAGAACGAGGCGGATGTGGCTGAAATCGAAGAAGATACCATCAAAGATCTTGAGTTCACTTACATTGAACGAATAGAAAATTTGCTGGATAAAGTGCTCGAAAAGAAACCTGTTGCCGATCCGTCCGTAAAATTTAAACGCAACAATGAAGACAAGAAGCCAAAGGACGGTCAGGCCGGACGTGTAGACACTTCGGTTGATGAAACGGTGTCTATAAATTAAAACCGGCCCGACCATCTGGATTTACATCCAGAAAGCCGTCTCTCGCCACGGAGACGGCTTTTTTTATCTCCGGTATCATCATCCCATGTTTCTCTGAGTTGATCATAAGAAGAATAAACCACGATATTCACAAAGGTTACACGAAGAAAAGTGCATAGTGACCATTGCGAGATTCATTGTCGTTCATTCTTCTTCTAAGGGTAATGCTGCCTTCCTGCAGATATTCACTACGTTAGGATTTTCGCTATCTTCCACTTGTGCAAGAATAACCAATCCTGAGAATTTGGAATTTACCGGACAGATCATTCAATCGACGGGCAGTTGGTATAAGGTTTCAGGCAACGATCGCATTTATGACGCCCGCCTTCGCGGCAAGTTCCGATTGGAGGGATCCGGACAAACCAATCCTGTGGCGGTTGGGGACCGGGTGAAGGTGGAATTGATGCCCGATAATACGGTACGTATCATCGAAATCCTGCCGCGCCGCAACTGTATTGCACGCAAGGCCACTCACGGAAAGAAAGGGGAGCACGTCATGGCGGCCAACATCGACGCAGCCATCGTCGTCCAGTCGATTGCCGAGCCGGTATACCGGACAGGATTCATCGACCGGTTCCTGGCAACCTGCGAATTGTTTGAGATCCCGTCGGCCATCGTATTCAACAAAACCGATTTGTTATCACCGAAAAGCCGGACGGAATTTGAAACGATTGCCTCCGTTTATCAGTCACTTGGCTATGAAGTCATCCAGTGCAGCATCCGGCAGCCCAAAACACTTGAACCCCTGAGAGACCTGTTACAAGATCATTTCTCCATATTTACCGGACCATCCGGAGTGGGTAAAACAAGTATTCTGAATACGATTGATGAAGCCAGTAATCGTCCTGTGGCCGCCGTATCGGGTTATTCGGGCAAGGGAAAGCATACAACTACTTTTACCGAACTGGTGCCGCTTCACTTTGGCGGTTACCTTATCGACACGCCCGGCATTCGTGAGTTTGGCCTGACCGGGATTGATCAGGATGAACTCTCGCTTCTTTTCCCGGATCTGGAAAAATATCAGGACCGGTGCCGGTTTTATAATTGTTCCCATAGTCATGAGCCGGGTTGTGCCGTGAAGGAGGCTGCAGAAAAGGGGTGGATTGCCGCTTTTCGTTATAAAAATTATCTTCAAATTTATCAAAGTTTAAACAAACAGGACCGATAACAGTTGGAAATTACTCATAACAAGCTGCGTCATTCTCCCTAACAACTATCAGGCATGAAGAAAATCACTGTAATCCTCTCTATTGTGGTCGTTCTATTGTTAATGGCGACCCTTTCATCCCGTAGTTATGCCCAGATATCCAACATCGGCTCCTTCATCCAGTCGGGAACCGAAGATGCCAACCTGCTGGCCAGGTCTTACCTGAATCCCGTAGGCAAGGGTTTCGGTCCTGCTTTGAATGCGGGATGGATAAACTCCGCCACGCCTCATAAACTCCTCGGCTTTGATATCAGTCTGAAAGTTGGTCTGAGTCTGGTTCCAAAAAGCGATCAGACCTTTAATGCAACTAATCTGGTGTTACACAACCTAACCGTGAAAAATACACCCATTTCACCAACTGTCAGCGGCCCCAGCCACTCCGGCACCACATTCGAAATGCATCAAACTGTCAACGGGCAGGAATATTCGGCCGGCGAGTTTACCATGCCGGGAGGAACGGGATTCTCGGTAGTTCCCGCGCCGATGCTGCAGGCGGGAATCGGACTGATAAAACACACCGAGCTGATAATCCGCTATCTTCCAAAAACTTCCATCCATGATTATGGCGACATGAATCTTTTCGGCGTCGGGTTGCGCCATTCCATCAATCAATGGCTGCCGGGCGGAAAGATACTCCCGGTAAATCTGTCGATTCTTGCTGCTTATACCAGTTTTCACACCAACAGCCCACTAAAAATCACCCCTCAGGTCAATTCACATACTGACAATCCCTACTCGGATGAAACGTGGAAAGGGCAAAAAGTCAAATCACAGACCTCCGCTTTCACGATTAATGCAATTGTCGGTAAGTCTCTTCCGTTTATCGGATTTTTTGCAGGTCTGGGTTATGAAACCTCCAAAGTGAAACTCAGTACCCCGGGAAGCTACCCGATCACCACCCCGGATCCGACCCCGGCCGATCCACAACATCAGGTTGTCACAAAGGTTGACGAACCCATCAGCGTCTCAATGGATGGAGCCAACTCCTTCCGTGGACTTATCGGATTGCAGCTGAAGCTCGCTTTCTTCCATATTAATGCCGAATATGTGCTCTCGACGTACCAGGTACTTAGCGGAGGAATAAGCTTCGGGTTTCGATGAAGAAAGTACTTGGAGCACTTAAAGTGCCTAAAGTACTTGGAGTTTGGAATGCTTGGAGTACTTAGAGTTTATTTTCTAAGATTCTTGCCGGCATAAGTAAATATGGCTAATAATTCATCAGCTTCTTCAGGTAATAAATGGACTTCAGCTTCATTTCCCACTTTTGCTTTTCTATAATCTTCAGCCAGAAGACCGTTTCGCTTGCTTCGGTTTCACAGATCTTTATTTTGTGCATAAAATCCGCCTTACTCCTCGATCGGTTTGCTTCCCTGTAATTAGCGCCAATACTGGTTCCTGATTTGGTGAATTGATTTCTTGCCACTCTGCCTTCCGGAACATTAGGCAATGAAGAGGATAGGCGGATAACCCGTAGTGCAAACTCCAATGTTCTATCCTCCAAATTTTTCCCAAACTCCTTATTATTCATACTTGCCACAATGAAATTCATCCCAACTCTAAGTACTCCAAACTCCAAACTTTAAGTACTTCCTAATGCGCATCCAGCCAGTTGTCGGCAATACCCATTTCTACTTTCAGGGGTACATCATCCAGGTTCATTGCTGATTCCATCAATTCGCGGACAATCGCCGGAACCGTGTTCACTTCGTCGTTGTGCACCTCAAAAAGAAGTTCATCGTGAACCTGAAGCAACATACGCGACTTAATCCCTTCCCGCACAAATCGTTCATCCAGCCGGATCATGGCCAGCTTGATCAGGTCGGCTGCCGTCCCCTGTATGGGCATATTGATGGCCGTGCGCTCGGCGAAGCCCCGCAGGTTGGGATTCGATGAGTTGATGTCCGGAATATAACGGCGACGCCCGGTCAGTGTGGTGACATACCCTTGTTCCCTGGCCTCATTCACTATTTCACGAATATAGTTGCGGATACCGGAGAACCTCTCGAAATAAGCATCAATAATGGCCTTCCCTTCCGTCCGGCTGATTCCGAGCCTCTGGGACAGTCCGAAGGCGCTCACGCCGTAAGGAATGCCGAAGTTTACGGCCTTGGCCCGGCGGCGCAGCTCCGGGGTGACATCCTCCAGAGAGTCAAGGCTGAAGATTTCCCGGGCGGTACGGGCATGGATGTCCTCTCCCCGCTCGAACGCCTCCTTCATGGCTTCATCACCGGCCATGGACGCAATGATGCGCAGTTCAACCTGGGAGTAATCGGCCGATAAAATGCGGTATCCTTCCTCAGCGATAAATGCCTTTCGGATCTCCCTTCCGCGCTCAGTCCGGATCGGAATATTCTGAAGATTGGGGTTGGATGAAGAAAGTCGCCCGGTTGCCGCCACATTCTGATTAAAACTGGTATGAACCCGCCCGGTTTCCGGATCGATGAGCTGGGGCAAAGCATCTACATAAGTGGATTTCAGTTTGCTCAATGCCCGGTACTCCAGCAGCAGGCTGGGTATCTCATATTCGGTCGCAAGCCGTGAGAGGACTTCCTCAGAGGTGGAATATCGCCCCGTCTTTGTCTTTTTTCCGGTCGGGATGCCGAGCTTCTCAAACAAAATAGTTCCCAGCTGCTGGGGAGAATTCAGGTTGAACTCCTCCCCCGTCTTTTCAAATATTTCTTCCCGGAGCGCCTGCATCTCTCTCCCCAGTTCCGACGAAAAGAAGGAAAGCATTTCGCCGTCGATGCGGATTCCCCTTTCCTCCATTCCGGCAAGCACCTTAATCAGGGGAAATTCAATGGTCTCGGCCACCTCTGTCAGGCCATCCTCTTCCAGTTTTTCCCGAAGCACACGAGCCAGTTGCAGAGTGATATCCGCATCCTCACAGGCGTACGGCACCACTTCATCGATCGGGATCTCCGCCATATTTTTCTGGCCTTTGCCTCTCTTCCCGATTAGTTCGGTAATAGAAATCGGATCATAATTCAGATATTTCCGGGAGAGTGCGTCCATGTTAAGTGCCTGACCCGAGTCGATCAAATAGGCTGCCAGCATGGTATCGAAAGCCGGTCCTCTTACTTCGAGACCTGCCCGGGCCAATACGAGATAGTCGTATTTCAGGTTTTGAGCGATTTTTGGGATAGATTCATCTCCCAGCAATGG
>CAZNHE010000025.1:29649-33299 GCA_964572735.1 uncultured Chitinophagales bacterium
CCAGGATTTTTAATGCCGCTTCCGGCTCAATCCCGTTTGTTCCGACAGGAATGTAGCAAGCCTTTCCCTCGGCAATCGACAACGAGATACCCAACAGACGCGCCCTCAGGGGAGAAGTGGAGGTGGTTTCCGTATCAAAGCAAACCGCATCGGCTTTGCGGTATTCCGCTGTGATCTTCTTCAGATCGTCCGGAGAGTCAATTTTGCGGTAATCAACTTCGCTCCCTTCAAAAACAGTCATTTTCGTATCATCCTCAGCGGCGAATAACGATATCTGGCCGCCGGGACCGGAGTCATCACTTTTGTTCAGCCGTTCTAAAAGCGAACGAAATCCCATCCGGTTAAAAAAGTGCGTTACCTTTTCACGCTCAAATCCTTTCCATTCCAGGGCTTTCCACGAAGGGATATCCGGAACATTTGTTATGATGGTTACCATTTTATGAGAAAGGCGCACCTTTTCGGGGTTTTCCTTCACATATTCACGGACCTTTCCGGATGCGATTTTGTCGGCCGAATTGAGCAGCCCTTCTATCGATCCAAACTCGTTGATGTACTTCGGTGCTCCTTTTTTGCCCACTCCCGGAACGCCCGGAACGTTATCGGAGGCATCTCCAATGAGCGCCAGCACATCAGGAACCTTCTCAGGAGTCACTCCGAAATAATCCATCACACCATCCAGATCAATAATGCTGAACCCTTTGGTATGGTTGAGCGGTTTATAGAGTTTGATATGATGATCGACCAGCTGCATCAGATCCTTGTCGGGCGTCACGAGAAAGACCTCCACATCCTGCTCTTCTGCCCGGCCGGCAATTGTTCCGATCACATCATCGGCCTCATACCCGTCTTTCTCTATGTTCTTTATATGAAAGGCGTCGACCATTTCTTTGATGAGGGGAATTCCGTGCCTGAGATCATCGGGCTGTGGCGGACGATTTGCTTTATACTCTGCATCCAATACATGACGAAACGTCGGTTCCGCCGTATCCCACACCACGGCTATATGTGTAGGAGCTTCTTTTTCAATAAGCTGGATCAGCGTAGCGGCGAATCCATAAATCACTCCGGTAGGTATCCCCTGAGGACTCCGGAGGTTGCTGCGTATAAAAGCGAAATGTGCCCGATAGGCCAGGGCCATGGCATCAAGCAGGAAAAGTTTTTTTTTGGACATACGTATAAGGCTCGAATTAATGGGTTGGCAGCGCCAATTGTGATATCTTATAATTCATTTTCCGGTACAACTTTTTGTGATTATTTACGAATAACCAGGGGCAGGCCGGTGACTCACACCGGGAACCCAAACAAAAAATATTCATGAGCCTGAAAAACGAAACGCGCGAGGCATTCCAATATACAAAATCGCTGTATCGCGATTATACTAATGGAATGTCCCGTAAACGCTTTGAACAAGAGTTCCAGGCCGATTCGGACCGGCTGCGTGCTTTGTATGAAGAGGTGATCGGGGCCGGCCGTTCGAATGTTGATCCTCATCGTATTCCCCTTCATATCAAGGTGATGCGGTTGTTTTCCGCACTCAGCCAGCGCCTGAAACCTGCAAGACGGCTCGTGTTCGGGTGCGCCATTTTCGGGTTCATCCTGCACTATTTCACTATCGGGTTCTTTTCCGCCCTGCTTCTTCCGGCCTCATTTGCCGCTATCATCCTCATTCTGATGGTGGAACTCCTGGAGAAGCTCGACGTCAAGCGCGAGATCGACCTGGCGAGGGAAATACAGCTCAGCCTGCTCCCGCCCTCCCGGATATCGCACGGAAAGCTGGAGATCGCTTCTTTTGCAACTACTGCCCGCGACGTCGGCGGGGATTACGTGGATGCAATCGAAACCCCTGAGGGACTTTACCTGATCATTGCCGATGTCTCCGGCAAGGGGTTGTCTGCAGCGTTGTATATGGTACGGATCCAGGCGATGGTGCGGTTGCTGATCCGCCAGTCGCATCCCAGGCCGCGGGATCTGTTCCTGGAACTTAACAATTACATCAAGTCGGGCAAAAAGGATAAGACTTTTGTAACCGCCTGTGCCGCTTTTTTCCCAAAGGAGGAGAATCATTTCCTGTTTTGCCGGGCAGGACATAATCCTCCCCTCCTTTTCCGCAATGAGATTGATGCCACTCTGACTCTTCGAAGTCAGGGGCTGGCTTTGGGCATTTGCAAGAATGAGGTTCTTGAAAAGCATCTCAAAGAGACCACCGTTGTCTTCAGCCCGGGCGACAGCCTCCTGCTTTATACCGACGGCCTCACCGAAGCACGCGACCGCACCGGCCGTGAATTCGGCACATCACGGCTGCAATCGATTGTGGAAATCTATGGGAGCATCGCCGCGAGCACCCTTGCCAATAAAATCCGGTATTCCCTCGAAACCTTCATCGATGAAGAACCCCAGATCGACGATATAACCTTTACGGCGGTGCATCATGATAAATAGAGGATGGTTAGTGGCCGATGGTTAATTATTGACGGTATGGATGAATGGATTATGAGACGCAGAAGATGAAAAGCGTGCGTTCCATTCCATTATTTCTCCTGATCTTCCGATGAAATGGGAGATTCATAGGATTTACAGAAGTTATACCATAGCCGGAAGTGCTTTTCCTTCTTCGTCTTATGGTAGTAGTTTAACTTCTTCAGGAACTTATTCTCCTTTTTACTCAGCAATCCCCAATTCAAACTCAGCCCTTTATGGAACAGGTAGATATCGACAAATAACCTTGCAATACGACCATTTCCATCATAAAAAGGATGTGTATGGACAAACGGTTGATAAAATTTCAGGGCATTGGCAAGGGGGATTCCTGAGCATTATCCTCTTTTATAAAAGCAAAAGCTTCAATAAGGGCTGGTTTAATCTCTTCAGGTTTAACACCTGAGAACTCATGCCTCAATTCATTATGCTTTTGACCTCCAAAGAAAATCCGGCCTCCATCAGGATGGGAAACATCCCGAAATTCACCTGCGACGCTAAAGATATCTTTAAAGATGATCTCATGAAAGATTTTTGCATTTCCCAGCCAGAATTCATCGTCGAATGAGAACTTTTTGTCAAAGATATCACTGAGTTTAACGATCCAATTAATCAGATTATTGAAGCGGACATAACTTTGCCCCTTAGCCTCATTAACCTGACCGGCTGAAAATGAGGCAGGAAATGATTTCATCAGATCCTTTAAATGATCTAATTCCTGCCGGTTCACGTCTTATCAATTCAGACCGAGTTCTTCTATAAAACTTTCCCCGTTGTTCATCATTGAAACATATTCTTCAAGGGAACTAAATGTGATATTTGCAGCCTCATCCCCTTCATTCATATCAAAGATGAATGAGTAGTAACTTGCCGTATGAGGAGGATAATAAATTCCCGCCTGATTAATGGGAAAATTTTTGGCAAACGTCTGGCCTCTGTAAAAACTGATAATCTGGTTATCCGTTATTTCTCCCTGACTATCTTTATTATCAAGCCAGGGTTTTTCAGCATGAGTCGTCTTAGACAAAATGACAGCATTATAAGGCGCATAACTCTCTAAGATAAAGTCGACAAGTTCTTGATTATCAATTGCAACAGAATTTCCTTCACCGGTTATCGGCTGACTTCCGAATCTCTTGTACCTGTCGTATACTTCCCGATTTACAGGACCATGT
>CAZNHE010000026.1:0-25032 GCA_964572735.1 uncultured Chitinophagales bacterium
AGCTCTGAAGTACAGACTTTCGCCAAAGTGGTACAAACAAGGTTCTTCCGTTCCAGCTCGCTGTGTTCATTCGGGGAGAAAGGTGCTTCCAGACGAGCTTCCACATTTTCCGCTCCGCCTTCTCTGTCCAGATCGGCAGACAGGTTTTTGATTCGCATCTGAAGAGACAGCGGGACTTCCTTCCCATCAATCGATAGTTGTTCGGCTTCCCTCCCACGTTGATTATATTCATCAAGAAGCTGCTGAAGGCGATTCTTCTTTGCTAAAATATGTTCCTGCTTTTGCTGCAACTGGACCTCGAAGTGCAATGGGGCCAGCCGGTTATTTTCGAGCGCCATTTCTCCAAAACGGGTAACCCGGTCGAGATGTTCGGTCGATTGCATATTTTGCAGAGCCTCAACCACCTCCAGAAGTCCGACATCAACGGCCCGATTGGTATTGGAAGCAAACAACACCCGCTCATCATGCAGCAGATAATTGGCGATGATGAATCCGAGGGTCGAGGTCTTACCCGTGCCCGGCGGCCCCCAGATGAACGTAATCCGGTTATTCAGTGCCATCTCAATAGCTTCGTGCTGAACCTGGTTACGGGAACCGTCATCATAAGCCTCCCTCACTTTAGGCTGAGCGGGTCGCTCGTCGTCCGGAAAGAAAAGATCCCGGGCTAATCCGTCTGCATTTCGGGCCGATCTGCCGGTGAGATCATCCAGTTCTTCACGAATCTTTCGAAGTACGAAGTCATTTTCCCATTCCAGTTCCACTTCCTTCAGAGATTCTCCGAAATCTTCCCCAAAGGCGATGACGATACGCTGAGCGTCCGACTCCACAGGCGTCGCTTTCATTTCACGTTCATCCACCGTCGCCAGAAACTGCTCTGCGAACCGCAATGACGTCAGCTCCGTATCAAAACGGTAGCTCACTTCTTCGCCCGGGCGCGTATCTATCCTTGTACCGTTATATAAAACGGTGTGGGCCGGTTTTTCAAGTACCGCCTCGATTTCCTGATCGATCGCCTGTTTTGCCTGCTCAATCAGTTGCAGAAGCTGTTTCTCATTCTGTTCCACAATCATTCGCCCCGGCCTGTCGCAGATATGACAATATTCTTCATTCTTCCTGTTTCTTTTTTTGTAACCACGATGAACACAAAGTATGCACAAAGTGCACTATGCAAGATATTACATCGCCTTTGTGAATCTTTGTGTATTCCGTGAACTTTGTGGTTTTTTTAAGTTACATAAGATCAGTTTCCAAAAAGCTTCTTTAGTTCATTTTTCAGCGCGTTTTTCGCAGATTCTCCCACCATTTTTTTTACGACTTCCTTATCGATGGCCAGGTGAGGCTGTTCTGAAGTTCCACGAACCAAAATAGGAACGGCGATCTGCCCTTTATCCGTGCGCAATACCTTTACGGCCTGACTGCCGATTACCGAACCGAGTCCATTGCCCAGCCTGCCCGGAAGCAATGCCGTCATCTTAAAATTGAGCCTGTCGTTGATCAGGTTCTCGGTGCCGTCCATCCTGACGCCGATATCCTGGCTGGTCAGTTTCACATTTTTGAGAGTCAGCACGCCATCATCCATTTTATAAGAGGCCGTCCAGTCATCAAGGGTTGCTTTGGTGAGCTTCGGATCCTTCAATAGCTTCGCCAGCTCTTTTTGTACCGGATGGCTTTGCAATGTTGCATTACGCATGCCGAAGGTGCCATTGGCTTTCGTCGATTTGATATCAGGAGAAAGATACGGCAGCATATCTGCCGCATAATCTACGGTGGCGCTGAATTTCCCCTTTACATATTGGTAAAACCGGCTTTTCCTTCCCAGAACAGGATATTCCCTGAAAAACTGATCGACCTGTACGCTGTCCATTGTACCCTTAAAGATGATGTGCGTTTTCAGCGGCTTTGGTACTTCCCATACAAGTTTGCCTGAAACCTTCCCGCCGAACAGATCGAACGTTCCCCTGTTCATCCGGATTTCCGTCGGTGACGTTGTAATATTTGCCTTCATGTGGGTAATATTGACGCCCGTGGCAGTCAGAGTATCTATAACAACATCAATCGAACTTTTCATGTAAGGAAGATTGATGGGGATCGGTGTTGTGTCATTGGGATTCGAATGCTTCTCCTGCCATTCAATCAGGCCGTCAAAGTTGAAATGACGGCTGGTCAGTGATCCTGTGAGACTGGCGGGCGGCTGCTTATGCGGAGCGTTCTCCAGAAGCGTCATATACTGCTCCACGGAGCCCTTCAGACTGATATCCGATTCCCCGAAATACATTTTGAACGTGTTCAGCTTCGCACTGGAGGGGGTCAGCGTCATTTTTGCATTGAGATTATGGATCGGCTCCGGCAGAGAATCGCCTTCAATATTCACATTCTGCAAGTTCATTGTGCCGCTCAGCCGCAGTCTGGCAGGCGTTTCAACAGGACCCTCCACATTTAGCGTTGCTGTTGCAAGTCCCGTCATTTTTGTGACGAGCGGCTTCAGGGAATACAATGATTCTATCTCATCCAGATGAACGGAGGTCTTCATTGAGAGATTAACGATACGGTCGTCCGTCAGGTAATTACGAACCGAACCGGTTATCGAAACGGTGTTATCCCCCATTTTCACGCTTCCCTTTCGGACATCAATGGTGTTGTTGCTGATGTCTGCGGCCAGGGTCAAATCCTCAAGCGGCTTCGCCAGGTCCTTATATTTGATGTAGCCGTTAGTCAGCGAAAGATGTCCCGATCCGGTCGTCGCTTTCGGGTCGGAGGTTTTTCCATTTATGTGAGCCTTCATGACCAGCTTCCCTTTTAAGGCCTCTATGCTCATATTTCCAATTGGATAGAACTGACTGACGGTTCCCAGATCGACGTTACCGTTTACATCGGCTGAAAACCGGCCGTTATCTCCAAGAGGATTTGTCAGGGCGCCGGAGGCCTGTATCACGTTAGAACCGGCCTGAGCATACAGGCTGTCGACGGTCAGTTTCTTATTCGTGAAAAGCGCGCGTATCCGGATATTGTGGATGGGTTCCTGCAGATCGGGATCTTTGAAATAACCGTCCGTGACGCCAAGCTTCGCGGTGATGGAGGGTAATTCCGATCCTCCAACCGCACCTTTCACATGGCCATTCAGCGCCAGGGAACCGTGGGTTTCATAGTGTGATATATTCGATTGCATGTCCGGAGGCAGCAGCCTGAGCAAAGCGCCGAAATCGCTTGAACCGGAGGCAAATGAAAGATCCACCCGGGGCGTTTCGCTCCATTGGCTGACACTGCCTGAAAGATCCAGGTTCAGCCCCTGAATCGTCAGTTGTGCCTGTTTCAGACGAACCTGTTCGCTATCCATATTAATAACAGAAGTTTCCTTCAATTTTATGGGAAGATTTTTCAGATAATGGCTGCCGTCTTTGCTGAAACTGAGGCCGTCGATGGAAAGTGAAAGGTCGGTGTCGAGTACTTTTCCATAATGGATGCCCGCCGAAGCATCGACATTGTTGAGATACGCGGCCGTATTCGTGCTGTCGTTGACATATCCAAAATAACCGTCCGTCAATTCAAAATGCCGGATATCCAGCGGCATGGACGAAGAACCTGTGTCCGCGGCCGTGGTGTCGGACATAGCCCGGATCAGCCCGTCCAGGTTTGTATGGCCATTCTTGTAAACATGATAAACGAAATGGGGCTGATCGAGGCTGATTCCTGCTATTTGAACTTTTTTTGAGATCAGGGGGATCAGATCGACTTTTATGGTGAGCTGATGCAGCCAGGCCAGCGTATCCTTTGGCTGGTCGGCAGGAATGGCCACTCCTTCCACATCCAGGCCAACCTGAGGGAAAGTGGTCAGGATAGAAAAAGAAAGATGATCGACCGACACCTGCCGTCCCAACGCCTCGTTCAGCCGGGGCATGACCATCTCCTTGAGCCGGGCGTTCGTGAAGTAAAAATGAAGCACAATAATCAGGATGATGATAAGTGCTATGATTCCTCCAATGATTTTCAAAAAGGTTTTCATAAAAAGCATCAAATAGTTATACGAGTGTTTACACGTTGTTAACAGGGAAACAAGATCAGGTTTATGTCAACATCTTTTTCAGGGTTTTGGCCTCTGAAAAACCAGGGGAGCAGCTTTATCCATCTCACTGTTCCCATAGCTGCTGGCGTATCAGGTCGGCGCTCTGGGCGGCAATCTCATACGATAACAGCAGGCGGCGTTTTTCCGGCAACTGCTTTTCGACCAGAGAAGCCCCTGCCGGAGTATACAATACCAACTCTGTTGTTCGCACGAACAAGGGCAACGATTTCCCATAGATAGATCCTGCGATAAAAGAACCGGTAAACTTGAGGCTGAACTTCAATTCATCCACTAATATCTGGATCGTTTCCTCCTGCCGGGTCACAAGTCCGATGGCTTCGAGACGACCTCTTTCAACGATACTCAACAATAAGCGGGAATCAAAGCGATAAATGACGGGTATCAGCAAAATATCCTCACCCACTTCATCCCTGAACTGCTGATACCAGGCAATGGGAACAAATATCGCGTCATAATTAACGGCACGGGAAGCCTGATCGATCGTCAGCCGGTCGCTGTCGATCCCTACCTGCCTGCGTATCGAACGGGCGATCATTTCGGAATGTTCTTCGCTCACACCCACGCTGGCGCATTTTTCAAGGCGGCCGGGCCATTCCATAAACTCAAGTTGTTCTCCGAAAATCTCCTCCACCTCCTCCTCATTCAATCCATAACCGATCAGTTCTTCCAGCAACTGACGCATCCGTTCGGCTCCCAGTTCAAGCCGTTTCGATTTCTCAACCACGGTATCCTGGCGGGTCACGATAAAACCACGGCCCGGTTCGCTGCGCAGCAATCCTTCCTCAGCAAGCATATGGTACGCCTTCCGCACCGTATGAAAACTGACTTCAAGCTGCCTGGCCAGCTCACGCGTGGAGGGCAGCACCTCCTCCACCTGGAACTGTCGGGTGGCGATAAGCAGGCGAATGCGCCTGGCAATATAATCGGCTGATTTCATGAGGGAAAATATAGGTATTCCACTGCACTGATGTCACCAACCTGTAATTGGATGCCCCCCTCCTTTTGGGATCACCGGATCTTTGGCGATGCTGCCTGCCGCCTCAACCCCGCCCGTTCTTTGCGGGATGCAGGAACTGAATGAGATCAGCGTATGCACAGTCCGGAGGCAACGGTAACAACATATGATTATCCGGGAGCTGCACGGATCGACCCTGTCTCCGCCGATTTATGTCGTATCGTGCAGGAAAGTACGTATCTCCTGGGGGATCCCTTCAAACAGAGGTGAACCCACGTCTCAAGCAAGTTCAAAATTTGTAGGAAAAACCGGCCACAACATTTCGGGGAGCCTGAGGACTCACTGTTGACCAGCCTTCGTAATAATCCTTATTCATAAAATTATTGATTTTCAAAGCCAATCGATAGTTGTCGGTTTCATAGAAAATGGTGCCGTTCAATACCGTGTAGGCAGGAATAACGAAGCGGCCGGTCGTGGTCCGATTGACCACATAATTATCACTTGCATAATTGCCGCCAAAACCAAAACCGAGTCCCTTTATCAATCCGTGGTCTAACCGATAGCTGATCCAGCCATTCACCAAATCCTTGGGGCCTGCCCCTTCAGGCCGGAGCCCTCGGAAGGCATCGTTGTCTGTTTTAACAACCTTGCTTTCATTATGACTGTAACCGGCAATGATATCCAATCCGCTAACGGGTGATGCGGTGACGCTGAATTCTACACCATGGCTATAGTTTTCCCCGTCCTGAATGGTAAAGTTAGGCCGGTTCGGGTCTTGCCGGAGGATATTCGAGACTGTGATATCATAATAGCTGGCCGCAGCGTCCAGCCGTCCCTTGAAAAGATCAAGCTTAATGCCGGTTTCCCACTGGTTGGCCCGCTCAGGTGCGAAGTTTTCAATAGAGCCGTCTCCCTGCGTTACCGGACCTGTGTTATGAAATCCGTTCATATAATTTGCAAAAAGCGAGAGCCGATCCTTTATGGGCTGAAATACCAAACCGAATTTTGGTGAGAGTGTCGTTTGATGATAGCCATCATCACTGACTCTGAGACTGCCCTCGTTCACAAAATGATCCAGCCGGAGACTCGCCATTGCCGAAAGCCGGGGCAGGATTTCAATCACGTCCGAAGCGTAAACACTATAAACCTGTTCCTGTGTTTTAGTGCTGACAACCGGGACCGAAGCCAGCATTGTATCTACTGCCGCTTTGGAAATCATCGGCGGATTAGGATCATGAATGTTGATCCTGTCATAAGATATATAACCGGTACTATTATTGATCAGTGTTTTCTGGAAAAAATCCACGCCCACAAGCAATTGATGGCTCAGACTACCCAGATTAAAACTCCCCCGCAGATTTTCCTGAATATCAGTGCCGTCGGTCGTAGAATTCTGGTCACTGATGAAACGACCGTATATATTATCCGGCAATCCGATGGTAGAAACATAGCTGTAATAACCATTGGATTGTGCCGAGCTGCGTGAAATTACGGTTTGGGAGTGCCAGCGATCCGAAAACCGATAATTCATCTGTGCCTGCACATTCAGCGTCGGATTCCTGATTGTAAGATCATTCGTCGTATAGGAGAAATTCCTGTTGTAGCCGAGCTCTTTGATATTATGGGCATCCAGCGGATCCGTACGGTTCAGGAAAAGCATCAGTGGATTGGTACTCTCCGGCTGGTAAAATTCGGTCGTGATCAGAAAGGACAATTTGTCGCCGGCCCGATACCGTAATGACGGAGCCAGGAAAAAGGATTTTTGGAAACCGGCATCCTGAAAACTGTTTTTCTTTGTGTAAGCACCGATAACCCGAAGCGCTAAATCATCATTCGAACCAAAAGGCGTATTATAATCAGCGGTGATACGATTCAAACCAAAACTGCCGAGGTGATAGGAAACCTCACCGCTGGTTGCAGAATAGAATGGCTTTTTTGTCACTACATTAATTAGCCCGCCGTAAGAGGTTTCGCTGCTTCCGAAAAGTGTGGCCGAGGGGCCTTTAATGATCTCGATGTGTTGAACCTCCGCCGGATCGAGCGGACCGTTGGTCAGCGATGGGAGGCCGTTCGTCATTTGTGGCTGAACGGCAAACCCACGCAGCGAATAGTAGCCTGCTCCGTCGCCGCCGCGCCCGGTTGAAGCCCATAATTTAGTAACCCCCGGTGCATTTTTCATCGCATCTCCAAAACTGGTAACATCCTGGTCTTCAAGAAGATTCGACGAGATGACACTATAGACCTGTGGATTTTCCATTCTGACGAGAGGAATTTTAGCCACATAACTGCTTGCCTCAACCGTATAAGGATTTTTATTGTTTTTCCCCTCTATAACGATTTGCTCGAGCTGTTGAGTGGCCTTCGACAAATGGATAGTGAGCGTCAGCGTTTGTCCATCTTTCAGCGTAATTGATTTGCTGATGGCCTTAAAACCAACGGCCGTTGCTATGAAAACATAACTGCCGGCGGGCACATCGTGAATCGTAAAATACCCCCTTTTTCCCGAGGCGGCGCCCATATCGGTTCCCTGCAGTCCCAAATTCACATAAGCAATGCCCTGGTGATGGTTATCAATTACTCGTCCTTTGATGGTTGCTGTTTGCTGGGCATAAGCCTGGGTCGCGCCCATGACCAGGGCAATCACTAAAAGCAATAAAGCCGTTCTTGCGTGTCGGGTCGAAAAAAACATAAGATCAGATTTGATATTTCTATTTAGACTATTTCTTAATAAAAAATTGTGAGGTGAAATATAGGGACGGGCATCATGAGATACAACGACTATTTAGATCAGTTCTATATTATAATTATACCTTCATAAGCCTATATAAAATGAGTCACATCAGTCCATAACCACTTTTTTTTGAAGGCTGTTAACCCGACTAACGGGCGCTGAAACAGGACTTCTTTGGCGTGGATTTCTTATCCGGGAATCCAATATCATCAAAAAAGATCCGCCGTTTTTGCCTGAACGGAATATTGCCAGCACCTTTTTAGATGGTGGAGTTCACCGGTTTCTCTGTAGTCTATAGTAATACAGCAGGCGGCAATATTAGATGTGCTAATTAGTCCGGGTCGTCTCTAACCTGCTTCAGAATCTTTGAACTATCCCTTCCGGGTTGTTACCGAATAAAACGCATATTAGTGTTATCAAGAATCTTCATATGAATCGACTATGACTCTATATCTGGGTAAGCGCCTATCCCCCAACTGTAATCTGCATCTTGTATCGATAGAAACTCTTTTGAACGTGATGATATTTCCAATAAAGGCTTCACGAGACCTTCACATTTCATATATAATCTATCACGTAACGGCAGTTGTAACATAAGATAGCCATGTATTAACATCAAAAGGACTTCCACACATCAAATGAGATACCGGGCCGGCTATATCAAGGATGTGAGTTACTTTCTGGGTGTCATAGCTATTGACCAATCAATCTGGCTGCGATGTTCGGGAACAGGTAATGCCTGGAACACTTCTGACAGGCGGTTGAGTTACTATCCGCTACGTAAGCTGCAAAATAACGTTATTAAACCAGGTCAAGGAAAATGAAAAAGCATTATCAGGTTTTGATCGTAGGCGGTGGAACAGCAGGCATTATGGTGTCTTCTCAATTGAAAAGGCGAAGAAAAGAGGTGTCGGTAGCCATCGTCGAACCATCTGAGGTACACTATTATCAACCCGCATTCACGCTGGTAGGTGCCGGTACGTATAAAATACGGAATACCAGAAGAAATGAGGCTTCGCTTATTCCTCCAGGAGTAGATTGGCTGAAGGACAGGGCTGTTTCTTTCCTGCCGGAGGAAAACAAAGTAGTCATGGAGAAGAATGGAAACATTGGTTACGATTATTTGGTCGTAGCTCCCGGGCTTGTCTATGACTTTTCATTGATAGAGGGCCTGGAAAATGCTTTGGAAAAGGGTGTGGTTTGCAGTAATTATATCAACGCCGAATACACCTGGGAAAGCCTGCAGAATTTTAGAGGAGGCAATGCTATATTCACGCAGCCTGCCACCCCGATAAAATGCGGAGGCGCTCCGCAAAAGGCAATGTACCTGGCTTCCGATTATTTCCGAAAAAAGGGGTTATCTGATAAAACAAACGTGGTTTTTGCAACACCCGGATCAGTTATTTTTGCCGTGAAGCCCATTGCCGACACTTTGATGAAGGTTATTGCCCGTTACAATGTCAATCTGAAGCTGTTCCATACACCGGTTAAAATAGATGCCGCCAACAGGTTTGTCTACTTCAAAGTTTCTACCCCGGATGGCAGAATGGAAGATTCAAAACCCATCCCGGGTGCAACCGCCACTTCAAAGGGTCTGCTTAAAGTTCCCTTCGATTTTCTGCATCTGGCTCCCCCGCAGACGGCGCCGCCATTTATCCGGGATTCGGACTTATCTAATGATGCAGGGTGGCTCGATGTTGATAATAACAGCTTACAACACAAAAAATACTATAATATCTTTGGTTTAGGTGATGTAACGGCACTCCCCACGGCGAAGACAGGTGCCGCTGTAAAAGGACAGGCCCCAATAGTTGTAGACAATATCCTGATGCTACTGAACGCCCGGCCTGCAAACAACAAATCATACCAGGGCTACACAGCCTGCCCATTAGTGACGGGTTACGGGAAAATGACTTTGGCAGAGTTCAACTATAAAAAAGAGCTTACTCCTGATCCGAAGTTGAAATACCTGCTGATTCACAACAGCGCTAAAGAGCATTGGAGATTATGGCTGCTCAAAAAATACGGCCTGCCATATATGTACTGGAATAGAATGATGAAAGGAAAAATGTGATCGGGTGGATTGTAATCGGCTAAAGGGGTGAGTTGAACAATAGTCACAGTCATTGAATCATCAGCCTAATCCAATCAGGTTTCGCGATCGTAACGGGGTGATATAACCGGATCATTACGTCTGGACTGAGATGGAGGAATTCCATCGCTACTATGAGTCGCTATTCTAATCCTTTGTCTCATTCTCCAGATTAGTTGCTTCCACCCCCGTAAGATCATACCACCGTCCAGGCTAAACCGATCTGCTGAATCGTAAATTCACATTGTCAGGTCCCGAAAGCTTCCATTTTAAGTCAAATGCATGGCAGACGTTTCGAAGGAATGATCTGCCGACAGATGTTACTTTCAGACGGTATCGGTCTAATTCAATTAACCCGTCATCTGCCATCTCCTTTAGTTCCGGCATGACATAGGTATCAAGCAAACCTGCATGTTCAGGTTTGAAAGTCGTTGCCCCATTGCAGGCTACTTCCATTATATAATTTTTGAACCCGATATCTGTGTCGCTTAAAACGTAACCTTTCTTTAGCGGCAATTCGGATCTGTCCAATCTATTGTAATAATCCGACAGCTTCTTGCTATTCTGTGCATAAGCGGATCCGGTATCGCTAATGGCAGATACACCCAGTCCGATCATAAAGGGTGTATGAACGGTGGTATAACCCATAAAATTCCGATGTAAGCGCCCCTCCAAAAAAGCCTCGCACAAGCTTTCCCCCGGGAGCGAAAAATGATCCATACCCACATCCTTATAGCCGGAAGACAAAAACAGAGACCTTGCAAGCTGGTAAAATGCCAGCTTCCTTTCTGCGGAAGGCAGATCCTTTTCATCATACAAGCGCTGTGCTTTCATTTTCCATGGGATATGTGCATAACTGTAATAGGCAATCCGATCCGGCCGGAGCGCTATGGTGTCCTCTGTTGTTTTTTGTATACTTTCGAAAGTTTGCAACGGAAGTCCATAGATAAGATCATAATTTACAGAGGTGAATCCGACCTGTCGCGCTGTCTCGGTGACCCTCTTTACATTCTCATAGGGTTGGATACGGTTTATTATTCGCTGCACCCTCGGATCATGATCCTGCACACCGAGGCTAAGCCGCTCGAACCCGAGTTGGCCCAACGTTTCCAAATGGGCTTTAGTGGTATTATTAGGATGCCCTTCTATGCTGAATTCTTTCTGTGGGTGGATATCGGATATATCAAAAATGCCTTCCAGAAGACTTCTTAAATTTTCGGGAGAGAAAAAGGTCGGGGTGCCTCCGCCCAAATGTAATTCCCGGATAAGAGGAGCGGTTCCCATCAGTTTACGATATAGTTGCCATTCGCTGAGTACAGCGCTCAGGTAATTTCCTTCTACACCATGTTTCCTTGTTATGATTTTATTGCAGCCACAATACGTACACAGGGATTCGCAGAATGGTAAATGGATATAAAGAGAAATTCCGCACTCTTTATTATACCTCTCAAAATTATCCCTAAAACTGTCAAGGTATTCCATGGTACCTGTCCACTCCCTCCAAAATGGTATCGTAGGATAACTTGTATATCGAGGCACTTCCCGGTTGTACTTTTTCAGCAGATGATCTGATACCATTTTCTCGACCGTATTTATAATGACGGACACAATATTACGATGCCTTACGGCCGGTTCAATGTGTGATTAGCAATCTCATCCCATTGCCGGCCTGCATTGCTAAGATCGGCTTCCATTGTTAAGAACCAATGAACCGCTCCGGATGATTCTATCTCATATCCTTATCGTGGGAAACAACGGGCCGGGCCAATCCCATAGCAGATTCATTTTTAGAGCCGCCGGCACTCTTTATGTCCGGACAGCGAAATATGTCAATCTTTACGCCGCTTTTAGATATACTCACATAATACAGGGATCACCGCCTGCCATAGTCCTTCGAGCCGGCACTTATCGGTTGCCTAAATGGCCATCGGCTTTCATCTCCCCATTGATTCCCATTTGAGACCCATGCAGAAGTACACCGATCCGGCTCAGGACTACCTGACCCGAAAGTCCGAACTATCCGTTACTGCCCGCACTTGCCTTGACGAAATTCTTTTATTACGTTAAAATGCGAACTGAAAAAAGAACGCCGAAACTCGTTCTACCCATTGCCGTGTTGGATAATGTCGCTTTTCTTTCCCCGTAATCAATTTCACGGCGAGCGGGAACGGTTTCCGAAACTTGTTAGTTCGTTGAATCAAATTACAACATGGATTACCCAAAGTTGTTGAATGATTGAGAATAGTGAGAATAACAGAATAACACGGCTATGATGAATTCAAGAAAAAGACCTTTCTCTGTGACGCTCCCAGGTTATCAGGGTGTTGGTTTATTCCTTTGAGAGATACTGCGGAAGTATTAATCCGATTGGAAATATGCGGGGTTGTCGAACAAGCCTGAAGTTGAGGAACTGGTTTGTGCTGCGAGTCGTTGAAGAAATAGAAAATCTTCGCATGGAGATGTTATGGATATACTTACGATAAATAGATATGCTTTTGATAAATGTGATCATACCTGTGATGGTTTTAAGCTGTTTTAAATGAGGAGACTATAAAATGGCAAGATTGAAAGTTGGAGCATATAAAGGGAAAATATGGGGAGAAATACGTGTACCACCTTCAAAGTATCATTTGCACCGCGCACTAATCATGGGTTCTCTGGCTCACGGCAATACCGTGATTAAGGGCATTTCCAACGCAGAGCATATCTGGGACACGCTTCGTTCACTACATGACCTGGGTGTCCGGGTGCACCATTATCACGACGGATATATGGTGGAAGGCGGATGTTACCTGCCGGGAAACGGGGGGAATATCCGGGTTGGCAGTTCAGGTTCTACACTACAGTTTATGCTTGGCCTCGGAAGCCTCTCCCAGGATGGTCCGGTTACCTTCGATGGTCACGAGGCGCTTCGGAACCGCCCCATAGGTCCCCTGTTGGAATGCCTCGGTCAGATGGGCGTAAAATGGGATGCAAAAGGGCACAGGATGCCGGTTACGGTCTACCCCGCCCAGCCGAAAGGGGGACATATCCGGATAAAAGGAACTCTCAGCCAATGGATTTCCGGCTTGCTAATGCTGGCTCCCTTTGCAACTCAGGATACGACTATCGAAGCTTTACCTCCCCATAACGAACAGACGTATATCGACCTGACATTGCAAATGATGCGGCAGTTCGGGGTGCAGATCGATGAAGTAAAAAGAGGAGAATTCTGGAAAGTTCCGGCTGGTCAGCAATATCATCCCTGCGAGGATATCAGGATTGAAGCTGATATATCGTCAGCCGCGTTTTTACTTGTTTTGGCAGCGCTTCATCCCTCGGATATGATTCTCAGCGGTATCTCGGGGGGCGGAACTCACCCCGAACGAAAAATCCTGGATATTCTTCAAGCCATGGGTGTCCCCATGCAAATCAACCCCGAACAGGGCACCATCCATGTCAGGCACGACGGGATCCGGCTTGAAAGCGGGTTGACGATCAATATGCAGCACATCCCGGATCTGATCCCTGCCATTTGTGTAGTCGCTTCGCTGGCAACAGGAACGACCGTCCTCAAAAATATCAACCACGGCAGGATGAAAGAATCCGACCGGGTGAAGGCGATGCTGCAATTAAATAAGATGGGAGCCGATATCAGGGAATCGGGCGACGATCTGATTATCCGCGGTGTGGATCGCTTAAGGGGCAATCTTATTACATCTTATGATGATCATCGCGTCCAGATGGCGTTTGCACTGGCCGGCACCCGCGCCTATGGAGAAACGTTTATAACCCATCCCAATGCTTTCCGAATCTCTTACCCGGAATTTATGGACCACATGACCATGCTGGGGGTAGATGCCTGCATTGAAGAAACGAAACCCGAAGAAACCTACAAAGTAGGAGGCGCCATTATGAATAAGAGTCCACTGAAGGATTGTCCGTTATTATTAGACCGGCTAAAGGCAGCTGATCCCTCGAAAACGGCCGTTGTTGACATCAGCCGCTCTCAGCCCGTCACTTTGACGTTCGGTGAACTGGATGAATTGTCCAGTCGGGCGGCCCAAAGCCTCATTGATCGCGGCGTTCAGCCGGGTGAATATGTGGCGTTCCTGCTGCCCAACAGCTGGGAATTCATCGTGCTCTGCCTGGCAATCTGGAAAGCCGGCGCGGCTGTATGCCCGTTGATTACAGCCCTGCGAGAGCGGGAAGTCAGTTTCATAGTAGGGAAATCAAAAAGCCGCCTCCTGATAGTCCAGGACGAGATCCGTAACTATAAATACGCCCCCCTTATTGAAAAGATATCGCCGAATTTGCCATATCTCGAATCTGTCGTCACCATCAATACACGGTATCATGATCCCTCTGATGAGGGGCATTGCCTGGGAGGGTTGGTTTCTTCCCAGGAGTACGATGATGCCAGACTCGCACAACGAAGCCCCAATACGGACACCAGGGCACAGTTGTTATTCACTTCGGGAACAACCGGGGAACCAAAAGGAGTCGTTCATACACAAGGTACACTGGCTTTCGGAGCGATGAAACAAATACAGGCCTTATCACTGACCCCGGAAGATAAGCTCTGGATTCCCTCACCGATGGCTCACCAAACCGGCTTCTTGTATGGAATGTTTATGGCATTGTATCTGAATGCTACTCAAATTTGTCAGAGTAAATGGAAGGTGGAAACGGCACGCATAGCTATCGAACAATATGGAGCCACTTTCGTACAGGCAGCTATGCCCTTCCTGTCCGATATGAGCAGGGATTCGAATCCTCCAAGAGGGCTCAGGGTTTTTGTCGCCACTGGAGCCGCCGTTCCCCGTAAACTGGCTCATGACGCTATCAAAACACTCGGCTGTAAAGTAGTAGGCGGATGGGGTTCGACAGAATCAAATATGATTTCCGTCGGAGACCCACAAAATCCGACTGACGAGATGTGGAATTCGGACGGAAAGGTGATCGAAGGTATGGAGATGAAGGTCACGGATGAAGAAGGTATCACTGTGCCCCCTGGAACAGAAGGAATGTTTAAGGTCAAAACCCCGGCCATGTTCATCGAATACCTGGACCACCCCGACTGGTACAAAGAAGCCATAGACCGCGATGGATTTTTCCGTACCGGCGATTTGGCGATTATTGATGAGAAAGGATATCTTCGCATCACCGGACGCACCAAGGACATCATTAACCGTGGCGGTGTGAAGATCCCTGTGGCTGAGGTAGAAAACCTGCTCTATTCGCATCCGGCGGTGCAGGATGTGGCGCTGGTGGCTATGCCCGATCCCCGCCTGAATGAACGGGTTTGTGCAATGGTTGTTCTCAAGGAAGGGATGAAAACATTCACTTTTGAGGAAATGATCAATTTCCTGGAGGAGAAAGGAGTTACGAAAATATACTGGCCGGAACGGCTGGAATTACTCGACGGACTACCCATGACGGTAACCGGTAAGGTACAAAAATATGTACTGAGGGAATGGATTACAGAAAAAATCAAAAACCCCAATTTCTCAATAAACAAATCTTTCCATGAAACAGCCTCCAGGATAAGGGTATAAGTTTATCAAAATAAATTACCGTTGGCCAGAAGGAAGAATAGATCTGTGACAACGGGTGCATTGGGTAATTCATAAAGTAAATCAAAAAATGAATGAAACGGATTTTCAGCGCCTGAAAAAGGAAGTGTGGACCTGGGTTGACAGCCGCGGAAGGGAACTCGGCAAACAGATTGAAGAAAGCGGGAAATGCGGGCCGGATATTTGGGAGGAATTAAAAGGACACGGGTTCCTTCGATTGGCCGCACCCGAAGAATATGGTGGTAAAGGTCTTTCCTTTTTCCAATATATACAATTACTTGAGATGTTCTCACAGGATCATGGATCGATCCGCATGATCGTACACGTGATCAATGGCATCTGGCGCTCTATAGATTTTTTATCCGACGAGCAACAACGCGATAAGTTCGTAAAGCCACTGGTACGGGGGGACATCAGTGTCGCTTTCGCTCTGACCGAACCGCATGCCGGCTCTGGCGCCGACATTCGCACACAAGCCCGCAAAGAAGGCAATGAATACGTTCTAAACGGTGAGAAATGGTTAATTACCTTTGGTGATACAGCCGATTACCTGTTACTCTTTGCCCGCCTGGAAGGAACCACCGGCTATGACGGTACCATTGCATTGATGGTTCCGAGAGACCTGGATGGGGTTCGGGTAAACGAAATGCCGCCCTCTATGGGTCTCACCGGAACCGGGCACGGACATATCATACTGGAGGGGTGCAGAGTTCCCGTCGGGAACAGACTTGGTAAGGAAGGGGAAGGTGTTTCGGTCGCTTTGAGCGGATTCCTTGACCCGAGCCGCGTATGTGTGGGTATGACCTGTGTCGGTTTGGCACAACGTGCCCTGGATCTGGCCATTGCAAGGTCACATGAGCGGGTTACATTCGGAAAACCTTTGAGTAAAAGGCAAGTCATTCAAACATGGATCGCCGAAATGGCTACGGACGTTGAAGCGGCACGACAATTATGTTTGTACGCTGCAAGACTAAAGGACGCAAACCAACTGACTCCCTGCGAAGCAGCGAAATCCAAGCTATATGGATTGGGAATGTTGCAACGGGTCACAGATCACGCTCAACAAATCTTCGGTGGCATAGGCTATTTCAAAGGATATGAAATAGAACGGATATACCGGGATGCCAGAGCCCAAAAATTTGAAGAAGGTACCGCTGAGATTCAAAAATTAGTGATCGCTAAACACTTGCTGCTAGGGAGGTAAAAACGTGGCAACTCCCTTGTTGGTCCGGCCCGGTAACATAGGGTCAATGAAGCTGGACCATCGTATCATGATGGGATCCATGCATCTGGGTATCGAGGGAGAACCCGGGCGCCTGGACCAGCTAAAAGCTTTTTATACCGAACGAGCCAGAGGAGGAGCATCGCTGATCACCACCGGTGGTGTGGCGGTTCTTCCTGAAGGCGGCGGCGATCACATGTATTGTCTCACGTGTGAGGATCATTGCAGCCAGCTGGCGGAAATTGCACAGGCCGTACATCAATCGGGGGGGAAGATCGCCTTGCAGCTTTTTCATTCCGGACGTTACGCAAAAAGTTCGGAAACGGGACTTCCATCGGTAGCACCCAGTCCGATAGCATCCAGATTCACCAAAGAAACGCCAAAGGAACTAAACACCGATGAAATTCTGAATATCCGGGAAGCCTTCGTTCGCGGAACAGAGATCGCACGGCAATCGGGTTTTGATGCCGTGGAAGTCATGGCTTCCGAGGGATATCTCCTCAATGAATTTCTGTCTCCCCTGACCAATAAGCGGGAGGACGAATACGGAGGAAATCTGGCCGGACGAATGAAATTATCCCTGGATATTGTCCGTGGCATTCGGGAACGTTTGGGTCCGGACTTCCCTCTCATCTTTCGCATGTCGGGCGAAGATTGTATGGCAGACAGCACCACGCGAGAGGAAACGCTGGAATTTGCCCGCCAATTGGAAAAAAACGGCGCCGATGCTTTGAATATCGGTATTGGATGGCATGAATCAACCATTCCCACAGTGGCTGCCATAGTGCCGCCAGGGGCTTTTGCCCATATCGCGGCAGGCATCCGTGAAGTAGTGACAATCCCCGTCATTGCGGCTAACCGTATCCACACACCGGAAATCATCCGGCAATTGATGGCCACACACCACATTGATTTCGTCGCTCCTGCACGGCCGTGGCTCGCCGACCCGTCTTTCGCCAGAAAGATCATCGAAGATGACCGCAGCGGAATGAACATATGCATCTCGTGCAATCAATCGTGTCTGGATCATACGCTGGGAAATCCTCCGCTCCCTGTAGGGTGCCTGGTCAATCCGAAAACAGGACACGAACAGGAATGGCAACAGAGGAAATCACAAGCTGTTGTCAAACGGAACGTAGCGGTTATCGGGGGAGGTATTGCCGGATTGGAAGCGGCAAAAACGGCTGCCGAATGCGGACATAGCGTCACGTTATTCGAAGCAACTGCAGAATTAGGCGGGCAATTCCGTCTCGCTTCCCTGGTCCCCGGGAAACAAATTTTTCTGGAAACACTGAGATATTACCGGGAAATGCTGAACCGCCTCGGGGTTGTCGTCCAGATGGAGACTTCCCCGGATACGAAAATGTTACGCCCGTTTGACAAGGCAATCGTGGCCATCGGCGTGAAGCCGTACGTACCGGAGCAAATCGAAGGCACTCATCTGCCACTGGTTTGCACCTATGCCGATCTTCTTCACGGCAAGGTCGCGATCGGCCGCAACATTGCCATCATTGGCGCCGGCGGGATCGGGTGCGATGTGGCTCATTACCTGACGGAGATCTCGAGGGTTCCATTACCTGTTGAGGATTTCCACAGGGAATATGAGACGGGGATCGAAATACCTGCCAAAAGATCCATCACTCTTGTATCGCGGGCAAAAAGGCTGGCTAAAGGAGTCGGGGTGACTACACGGTGGGTTCTATTGTCTGAACTAAGGCGACGAGGTGTCATTACAAAAAAAGGCTTCCAATGTACTTCCATTGAAGAAAATGGCGTCTGGATCGAAGGGGCGGATGGAAGAGAATTTCTGGAAGCAGACCAGGTTATTCTCTGTACCGGGCAAATTCCACAAGCAAAATGGGCGGAATCCCTGGATGGACAAGTGCCTTTCGAGATCGTTGGAGGTGCTCATGATGCCCGGGAACTGAACGCCGCACGGGCCATTCGTCAGGCACATTTGGCGGCAATGAACATAACATGATATTATTTACACATAAAAAACAGGACATAAAATGGCTGGATTACTGGAAGGAAAAAAAGCACTAATCACCGGAAGCTCACGCGGGATCGGACGGGCATGTGCACTGATGTTTGCAAAAGAAGGGGCGGATGTCGTTATTCATTACCGTCGGGAAGATGCAGCAGCAGAACAGACAGCGGATGAAATCCGGAAAATGGGGCGCAATGTCCTCGTATCCAAAGCAGATCTGGAATCTCCCGAACAAATCGATGCCGTGTTCGATTCCATTCGCGATAATTGGGGACATCTGGATATTTTCGTCGCTAATGCAGCAGCCACCGCTTTTAAACCGGTGCTGGAACTGAAGGATTATCACATCGCCAGAACCTATCAGGTGATCATCCAAAGCGTGATGCAAAGCGTCCGGCGGAGTGTTCCTTTGATGGAAGGAAGTGCGGGACGAATTATCACCGTTTCCAGCCTGGGCAGCCGGTACACTCTGCCCCGTTATGCGAATATCGGATCGGCAAAAGCAGCCCTGGAATCCTTAACGCGATATTTCGCATACGAACTTGGTCCCCAGGGAATCACCAGCAACGCTATTTCTCCGGGCATTGTGGATACGGAATCCGCCAAATATTACGCGAAAGACAATTATGACAAATTCCGTGAAAACGCCATTAAACACACGCCGCTCGGCCGCCTGACTCAACCTCTGGACGTCGCCCGCGTGGCAACATTCCTTGCAAGTGAGGCCTCCGGTTTTGTGACCGGACAAATACTGAACGTCGACGGGGGACTGACGCTGCCCTCTCCCGGTTTCGAAGGAATGTAAGATAATTAACGTGGATTCGAGATAAGAAGGATGCCACCCTTTCAGGGTCATCATGATGATTCTTTATTTTGAGATTACACTCATTTCATCCTTAGCGGATTTATGGAACAGACCATTCCATCCCGATAAATCCGTTTTGTTTGATGAACGTTATCTTATTCAACGTTCATCAATCTCCTGTCGGAAGGTATGGCATCATTGCACTTCAGAATGATAAATCCGGCCACGGTGGCGGCAAGAAAAAGGATGCCGAGTGAGATGCTTGCACTAAAATGCAGAAGGCCGAAACCCGCTGACGTAAGTGCGCCGCCTCCCATTTCTAAAAATCCGAAAAGAGCCGCGGCACTCCCTGCATTCCCTTCAAAGGGAAAAAGAGCAAGTGCTGCCGCATTAGGATTCGTAAACCCAATACATGAGAGAAAAATGAAGAAAAACGAAACATGTGCGTAAAACCCATACCAACCCATCAGGGTTCCGGCTAAAAACAAAACGGCAGTCATCATCTGCAAAAAAAGGGTGATGCTAAAAATGCGTTCACTGGTAAAACGGCGTAACAATAAAATGTTAACCTGTCCGCCTCCCACAATTCCAACTGACAAGAGAGCAAAGACAATACCGAAAGTTTTTGCATTTAGATGAAAAGTGCTCATGAAAATTGATGGTGCCGCAGCCAGGTAGGCGAAAAGCCCCGCAAACGAACATGCACCCGCCAGGCCATAAGCTAGGAATTCCGGCGTGCGAAAAATGATACCAAAGCCTTTTACAATAGACGGAAGCCCGAGCGAAACCGAGCGATCAGGTTGATGTCCTTCAGGAAGAAAAAAGAAAATGATCAGTAAGATTACGACGACAATAACCGACAATAATATAAACACCGACTGCCACCCCACGGATGCAACCATGAAACCACCGACAGTAGGGGCGAAAAGAGGCGATACGCTGAGGATCAACATAAGCGCGGAGAACACTTTGGCCCCGCTTTTAGGTGAAAAAAAGTCGCGTACCATTGCCACCGAAGCTACCTGCGCCGCACATCCTCCCAGCGCCTGTAAAAGGCGGAAAGCGATCAGAGACTCAATATTCACAGAAAGCAGGCAGGCGCAGGATGCTATAATGTAAAGGCTCAATCCAAAATAAAGCGGACGTTTGCGGCCAAAACGGTCTAACAAAGGTCCGTAAAAGATTTGCCCGATCGCCAGTCCGATGAAATAACTGGAAAGAGACAGAGAGACTTTGGGAACATCTGTATGAAAATCTGCGGCGATTTGTCCGAAAGCCGGCAAATACATATCGATCGAAAAGGGATTTATTGTAGTCAGCGCACCTAACATTAAAACTATTAGGATGGGTCGTTTTCTCACCATATTTATAAATCGACCCCACTGTAGTACTGAACCATAAGGATTTAGGGATATTTAAGACGTAATGCCTCTCAGCTTCTTAATGATTTCATCATTCATCCGAATTTGTAAGTTACAAGGCCGGCAGCAATTCATCCAGCCCTTCCAAAGCGATGGTAAAGCCCTCTTTGAAGCCCATCCGAATGAGTGTTTCAAGCTGTTCTACATTATCGAAGGTAAGCACAGTTTCCACTAATGTTGTTTCGCCCCGGTCAATGAAAGATACCTTCCAGTTTGTGCGGGGCAATTGAGTATTCAAGACGCCATCGGCATCGGTAAAGCCGTCAAGCCCGGTAAAATACTTCAATTTTTCTATCTTATGGTAGTTAAATATCGCCCAATGCCTCTCTCCGTTGGGACCTATCATGGCGTAAAGCCTTGTACCTCCTTCCTTGAATTCCATGGATTTGGTTTCTGCCCTCCACGGTCCGGGCGCCCACCACTGGTCAAGGATTTCAGGCTTCGTCCACGCATCCCAAACCAACTTAAGGTTTGCCGCAAATTCGCGTTTTACCCGGATGGTTCTGCTTTCCCTGTTTACGGAAAAATCGAACAACAAGTTAGAATTCATTTTGATGATTTATATTGTGATAAATATTTTTCCAGTTTTTCTACATTTTGTTTCAAGCCTTCATCCGCTTTGTACGCTTTTATCACGGCCTCATACAGTGCACCTGTTTCAAATAACATTGTCCATTCCACAAAAGTTTTTCCTTCCTGCGCCTCAAACACAACGGTTGTGAGAAAGTGGGGATTGAAATGCTCAAACACAATTTTCCTGAAAGGAATGATTTCCCTGAAGATAGCTTTGTTTCTATAATTTTTCCCGTCAGGTCCATGCAGGGTCAGGTTCCATTCGCCGCCTTTACGCACTTCCATTTTATGAATAGTAGTTGTAAAGCCGTTTGGCCCCCACCATGCTGCAAGGTGTTCGGGCTTTGTCCATACTTCCCAAACCAATTCAACAGATGCGTTGAATGTTCTTGTGATGCGCAATTCCCGGTTTGTTGTACTACTTTTTTGCTCTTCCACTTTTATCGTTTTCTTGAACTTTAGTCAGATATTTATCCAGATTATCGAAACGATCTTCCCACATTTCCCGGAACTGACTGAGCCATTTATCAATCTCTTTCATTTTATGGAGCTCAAGCCGGTAATAAATTTCCCGGCCTTGTTGCTTTGGCGTTATCAATTCACATTCGGTCAGAATACGTAAGTGTTTGGAAACCGCCTGCCGTGTCGTGTCAAAATGTTCGGCGATGGCATTAGGTGTCATCGCCTGCAATGCGATCAGCGCAATGATCGCACGCCTTGTCGGGTCGGCTATGGCCTGAAAAACATCTCTTCTCATTCTTTTCTTTGTCTTATGCAACCATTCGATTGCTAATATATATGCAACCTTCCGGTTTCGCAACTTTTTTTTGAGATATTATTAGAAATACCCCCTGTCTCCCGTATTTCTATTTCCAGTTATTAGGAATGATGAGGGTCAGAATTTGAATTTCTGCTTCCAGGCCCGTTAAAAAGACCGTGATTCTCATTCAGATTGCTGTTGCCAGAACGGCGACGGTTCGTTTTATTTACCAACCTTGTCAATGGGCCTGAAACGTAACGCGCTCCAGGTATCATTAATCGAAATTGCGGCTACCGTTGTTATTCCAAACCCTTCGCCTGTTTCCCGAATACTGTCCCGGTTGATGTCTGTCTTAACTTTCGATGTTCCTTTGGGATAGGCAAACCATAAAACGCTGTCCGGTTCGATATTTCTCAGGTCTTTTTTAAGAAAGTCTACATATTCCTTCCTGTTATTTACGAAAATCAAAGTGTTGGTGCTTTTAGTTTTCCTGTCAAGACTTGTTGCGAAACCAGGCTTCACCAGCTCTTTTTCAATTGCTGCAGGTGCGTTAAGGACGACTGCGTTACCACGAAACTTAAACTTTTTTACGATGTCTTCCATTACTTATGATATTGTTTATTATGAATATTATCGGTGAAGGATCTGCGGAATTAACCGGCACGACTTTTAAAGTTAGCCGGGCATCCTCGTTTATTCTTTTTCGTTAAAGGATAGTCTGTTTCCAAATGGGTCGATCACACCCATGCATAAGGTTTCCCGATCCCAGGGTGCCTGTCCGATTCCCGGCTTGTTATATTTATACTGCTTATCCAAAAGCTGCCGGTGATAATTACGCAGACCCTCAAAACTACCAATGTATGCCCTTGCACCCGGCGAACAATCTCCATGATGTTCCGTCAAATGAAGGACAATATCCCCCAGTGAGATTTGCATGTAAACCGGTGTATGGGCCGGCTTGTCTTCCCAGTCAATTTTGAAGCCCAGCCAATTTATGTAGAATTCTATAGCTTTGTCATAATCGAAAATCCGGAAGATGGGTATTATTGTTGCCATGATCTTTTTGTTTACATAGATAAGTTATTGTGTTTTTTGGCTTTTTAAAGTAGCCTGAATGATAACTGTCGGGAATTGGAATAGCTTTCGGGTTTATATTCCGGGGGCTGGTTGTGGTGCAATGAATTTATTCTTCAGGCAGCATTTGGGGATTCCAGGCTATTTCCCATAAATACCCGTCCGGATCCTGAAAATAACCGCCATATTCGCCCCAGAACTTTTCTTCCGCCGGCCTGGTTATCTTCGCAATTAATTTTATTGATTTAGATATATAATAAGATAAATTAACTTCAAAAGCGGCCTTTCTGTCATTCATTTATTATAAGTCAGACCGATGCTGAAAGCCTTGCAACACGGGTATGCAGGTGATTACCCGGCCTGATAACGGCCGGAAACAACCTGTTTTTCATTCCCTGTCAGACCACTGCGCGCACAATGACCTCTCTCCATGGCGGCGGAAGATTATTTCCGGAATCTGCGTAATAACGCTTCTCGGCTTCTTTAGACTTCAAAAAAGAAACCTGTGAGAAACCAAAACCGATCAATTTTTCCCATAACTCATCTGAATTTATCCGGGTGAGCCAGGGTTCATTTAATGCTGCAGCACCGGCGGCAAGCGGATGAGGTTTTCCTCTGTTATCTTTTGGAGCGAAAGTAAACACCAATTCGCTGCTGACTGGAAGCGAAGCGATAAACTGAAGTATTTTATCATTGGTTTCAGGATACAAATAAGGCATTACACCCAGCCAGGAAATGAATACCGGCTGATCGAAATGAAATGAGGTGCCGCTTAATGCGTCTGAAAGGGAACGACTTTCCAGGTCTATGGGGATGAAGGTCAGATTTTCGGGAATCCCGATGCCGGCATACGCCAGTTTTTCCGTTTTCTCAAGCTGACTTGCTGGATGGTCTAATTCAAAAATTTTTAACTCCGATGCCCATTCCGGCCGACGATAGGCAAAAGTATCCAGTCCTGCTCCTAAAATAATGTATTGCCTGATCCCACGCTGAAACGCTTCGGCCAGACAATCCTCTGCATACCGGCTTCGTAAAAGCACATGCGAACGAAGTCTCCTGGCACCCACGTTGCTATACCGGTCCGGATTTTCCCGGATATGACGGATCATATCCGGAGGCAGTAACCTCAGGATCACTTCATCAGCTAATATTTTAGAGCCACTGTCCAGCTCCTGATGAACCGCTCTGAGTATAGATACTCCCAAAGAAGTCCGGCTTCTTTTTTCTTTGTTCGTTTGCTTTTGCTTGCGGGAAATGACGGCAAATATTTCTTCCGGTGTCTGAGAAGCATCTACAAAAGGGATGTCATACTTTCTTGCCTGTTCCTCAAACCAGTCACCCCAAACAACCAGGCCGTTTTCATTCCTATCCATCATCGGGTTTTCCCGGGAAGAGCTATACAATCGCTCTTTTTGAAGTTCAGGTGTGATTTTAAGAAAATACACCTGATCGAATAAGCTGAACATATCAAATATATTGCCGGAACCGCCGAAGATATACACATCCGTACCGGAAAACTTGTCCAGAAATTTAGCAAGAAATCTCTTGCTCCAAAGGAAGGAATAATGATTCTCGAGCGCTTCATCTGCGGTTTCGGGTACTGCCACTTTATTTCCGGACTTATCGTACCAGGCAGAGAGGCCCTTGATATCCCCATCGTCAAACGCGCTGATGCCTAAGCGCTGCAGTGCGTGCGATATATACGTTTTGCCGGAACCTGAGGGGCCCAGGATCAATACTTTCATACGAAATCCTCTTCAAGACAGGGACGTG
>CAZNHE010000026.1:25132-33108 GCA_964572735.1 uncultured Chitinophagales bacterium
TGATGATATTCTTACTTTCTATTTCAATTTATTCACATCATCCAATAAGTAGCAATATTCAAAATGTGCCATTCCTATTTTAGGATAGTAATCGATGGCGGCAGGCGCAGATAATAGAATCAGTTTGGCTTGTGATGCTTCCAATTTTGTGCGTCTGATCAATTCTTTTCCGATTCCCCTCCTCTGATAAGCTTTGTCAACGGCCAGATCGGAAAGGTAGGTGCAGTAAGAGAAATCTGTCAGGGCGCGGGATATGCCCACCAATAATTTCCCGTCGCGTGCCGTAACGATCAGGTTGGCATGTTTCAGCATACTCCGCAGCCGGTCCGGATCATCCACAGGTCTTCTTTCCCCCAGGGTGGAGCGGATCAGGACGTCTCTGAATTCTTCGGCGCTTAAATCATTTTCAATGTTGTATGTGATCATTATTAATGAGTAAAAGATTATTTTTGAGCGTTTAATCTACATATATATTTATATATTTTGGTGATAGTGTCGTAGGCTTTGCGAACAATGCTGTTGTCACGTTAGTTTGCAAATACATTTTTCTATTTCCGCCTGTCGGGTTTTTAGATGTGAAAGCGGCTAAATAATCTGCTTCCCCATCAAGTTGGAATGTAAGGAAGCATTCTAAATCGACAATTTCCGTTAGCCACAATATTATATCTCATCCATCATTCCTTACTTTAAGCTTTATATCCATAATCCGTCATATTAAATAGCATTCTGTCAACTAATGTTTAGCATAACAGCTCAATAGTAGTACATCTTCCAGCGTTGTACATTGGTCATCATAACAACAAATGCTTATTGCCAAAGGCATTGCATTTATCTAATTCATATTCTCTTCTGTATTTGCCAGTAATGCCCAAACGGATCTTTGATGATTCCCTGTCTGTAACCATATTCATAATCCTGTGCAGGATTTATCTCAGTCGCTCCTGCTTTAATTGCTTTATCTATTACTTCATCCACATCTGGAACAAATAAGCCGACACGAACTGTTGTGCCGTCATAAGTATCCGGTGAAAACAAGTACCGTTTTGCGGTTATCTCATGTACATGAAATATTGCTCCGTCAATAGAAAGTTCTGCGACATGAATACTGCCGTCGTCATTGGAGAAACGCAATTGTTCTGTTGCTCCAAACGCTTTTTCATAAAACGAAATGTCCTTTACCCCATTGTTAATGAAAAGTTCGGGTGCAAAAAATGTTTCTCTGTCTTTTATTGCCATATCATGGTACCTAAAATAATATAAATATTTTGTCGCATCGTTATATTAGACTGATAGCCTTTAATTTCACTGATTCTTCAACACTCTTTTCATACCAGCAAGTAAAGCTTCCCACATTTTTTGGGAATGTTCCTTAGCCTTCTCGTTCGCATTATTGTCCTGAGACAACGATACAAATGTGCGACCCTCTTTATTTGAAAGTTCATAGGTCAGGGTATGATAATTCTCCGGGATATCCGGCAGTCCTGACAGAGGGCTAAAGTGAGAATACTGTAGAGCATTCATCGGTTCTATATTGAGGATAATCCCTTTGTCCTCGTATGGCTTTCCTTCCCATACACCTTTCCAAATAATGGGACTCCCTTCTTTCCATTCCGAAATAACTTCTGTTCCGAACATATATTCCTTAATGATTCCAGGCGTAGTGAGTGCCTCCCAAACTTTTGTGATAGGAACATTAATGTCGATAGTTGCTTTTGCGACTAATCCTCTGCTCATAAAGGTCGTTTTTTATTAAAAAAAAAACCAATTTATTTTTGTTAAAAGGTGGAATATTAATTTTCATTTTCTCAACCGATAAGAATTCGCTCTTACTATATCGAATAGTCTTACCTTACTGGTTTCGATTAGTCTTTCCTTTAGTAAGGTCGCAAAGCATATCCGAATGGATGTTCAGACCGATATTGGTTATGTTGGGCAGATGCTCACTGGCAACCAGGTAAACAATGTCGCAAATTTCACGTTCAGAAAAGTAGGCAGATAATCTTGAGAAAGTTTGTGGAGTTACATTCTTCTCTTTTGTTAGTTCGGTTGCATAATCCAGGGCGGCTCTTTCCGCATCATTAAACAAATCGCTTGTACGATACTCACTTATGGCATCAAACTTATCTTCGGCCATAATTTCCTTCAATGCCGTATATCTTCCCATATCCATACAAAACTCACAAATGTTTGTGCATGCCACCTGATGGCGAATTAGGAAAATTAATTCTTTCGAGAGCACCAACTTTTTGTCCAACTGATATACTTTTCCTCCCAGCCTGCCAAAGGCTATGGGCATCCTCGCCGCGAACACTTTTAAGGGTGTCATAACCCTGCCAAGTTGCTTGCGGGAAAGATAGTAAACCAATTTCATCATTAAGCCTTTAGGCTTTTCGATGGGAGGCAGAAACGTCTGTGTATTATCCATGATTCCGTGTATTAGATTGTTACGTTTCTAAAACAATCTTACACCTAATTAAGTGACAAAGGACGAAATTCTTTTTTGAGATATGCGAGTTTATCGGGGTTCAGGACCGCAAAAATCTTTGAGATTCTATACTCCTGAAGTGAAAGAATCTGGACACAAATTATTTCTCCTTCGAGTTGAATGATAACTGCCGGTTGTGATAGAACCCGGGCGAAGGAGAATACAGGAGCATAGGCTTTGTTCCGAATAAGTTTTAGGAAAAATCGAGCAATCGGTTCTTTCCCGAAAAGCGGTTTTACAATTGAGGGTGCTTTGCCGCCGCTATCGGCAAGTAACGAAATATCATCATTGAAAAGGGCAATCAGCGCTTCCGTATTTCCCTGTTTAATAAGAGAAACGAATTTTTCCGCCATTTCTAAAGTTGCGGCTCCTAAATCAGAATTGTGCTTTAAAGTTGCGACTTTTCCCTTCGCTCGATGGAAAAGTTGTCTTGAATTATCGATGGAAATATTTATTGCTTCTGCAATTTCTTTATGATTAAAGTCAAATGCTGTCCTTAAAACAAAGACGGCCCTCTCAGTCGGTGAAAGCTGCTCCATTAAAAACGACAGCTCATAACAGAGCAAATTGCCTTCTTCAAATTCGGAATGAGCGTTTATAGTTTTGTCATTTGAGGCGATGGGTTCCGGCAACCAAAGCCCGGTGTATTGCAGTCGTTGTTCCCTTTTCTTCAGGTTTAAGCAATGATTGATCGTTGTTCTGATCACGTAATTTTTTTTGTCGGTAATCGCTTCAGGTATCGGGTTTTCCAAGAATTTCACATTTATATCCTGAACAACATCTTTTGTTGTTTCACAATCACCTGTCATATTGTAAGCAACTGAAAATATTAATTGGCCAAATTGCATATTTTAGAGTATGTGTTGAGTCAGGCTGTCATTTGACCTCGCAGCAAACATTTGTATTTATCCAATAACTTTCTTTGACGGAAGAAACAGCATGTTTCATTTTACCCAGGTTTCAAATATGATTATCATTCCTGTAACCTTATCATACATTTTACTTCTTCTTTATCATTCGCATACCATTCAACACAATAACCTTCGGGATCTAAATTCGGCACGGCAAGCAGTTCCCGGAATGCCCGGTCCATACTCCGCGGATCTTTCCTGAAATCCGTAACGGTCAGGCAAATATACTTTCCTTTCTTCAGAATAAGTGTTTCACAATGGTATTTTTCCGCTTCTCCCAAACTCTTTTCTTCGGCAGCGGCTCTATACACAATTGGCCCGTTATTTTCGGGACGCGAGAGACCGAAATAGTTTCTATCCTCGGAAAAAGGAACGAGTTTATGAAGCCGTGCGTGTGCATCCGGAACTCCTTCAGGGAATGCGGCAGCCGTTACATAAAGTACTTTAATGTCATGATCTAACGTAGATATTTCCATCGTCTTGTCGCCTTCTTGTTTTATTTTTCTGAAACATTAAGGAGTTGGGAATGACCAAGGGCTTAATGCCCTTAATTCTTTAATGGTTTTTGTTTATCCCGGTAACGCCGTTTCCCTTACCTCCTCATAACCTTCATTACCGCCGTCTTGTATAAATAGTATTCCCTCTTTTATAAGACGTTATTCACTTTTTATTCTCACATACTTCACATCAAAATCCAGTTCCCATTTTTTCCCGTCTTTTGAACTTTCCCACTTGCTCTCTATCGTTTCCTTATCGTTATTGTATATGCCTTCAAAACGTTGATAGAATTTTGCTCCTGTGCGCCCCCATATTTTCCAGATGTTATCCTCCAGGTCCATCTGATAAACACGTCGCACACCACGTGCATCGACATAGATATAACAGAATTTCTGGCTGGAATCATCAAGCCCTATAACCGCCGTGATCGGATTGGGGTTATTATCTATCCATATCTGCGGAGTAGTGGGCAGCGGTGGTTCGCTAACCGAATGTTGAATAAGAAACGCTTTATCCTCAAACCATTCAAAAGTTGTTTTGCCCCTCGCTAAAGGCACTCCTTCAACAGAAGCTTCCATTTCCCATTCGCCTAAAAGCAGTTTTAGCCGTTCAATCATAATCGTCGTCTTTTAATGGCGTGACAGAACACAGGTGACGTCTATAGCCATGATTTTCATCAATGATCATTAGGAGGATTTGCGTTATCGGCATCCCCCTTCAGGCGTTTTCCAATTCAGCGATATCCAGCTTCACCATTCGCATCATGGCCTGCATGGCACGTTTGGCTCTTTCTTTATCTCTTCCCTGCAACAATTCAAGCATACGAACAGGGACAATTTGCCATGCCACGCCATATTGATCTCTCAGCCAGCCGCATTGCACCTCTTTACCTCCGGCGGTAAGCTTATCCCAATAATAATCTATTTCTTCCTGTGTATCGCAATGCACCACAAAAGAAATAGCTTCATCAAAATGAAACTTATGCTTGTGTGCGCTGTCCATGGCAACAAACCACCGGCCTTCCAGCATGAAGTCGGCATACATGAGCGTTCCTTCCTTATCCGGCTCCATGCCGGCAGGATAACGCGCCATGGTCCCGGCTTTTGCATTATGAAATACAGAGGTATAATATTGTATAGCCTCTTCCGCTTTGCCGCAGACTTCATTGACGAACAGCAGAGAGGGCATTACTCTCTGAGGCGGTTCTTGCTGCGGCAAAATAAGTTGCCACGACACACCGTATTTGTCTTCCACCCAGCCATACTTATCACTGAAAGGATATTTGTCCAGCGGCATCAGCGCTTTGCCCCCTTCGGATAATTTGTTCCAGAGCTTTTCCACTTCTGCTGCTGTGTCGCAGTGCACCATGAATGATACGGAGGGGTTCAGCTTAAATTCCGGTCCGCCGTTCAGCAGCATAAACTGCTCTCCGCCGAGATCGAAATTTGCCGTAAGTACTGTTCCTGCTTTGCCCGAGGGCGTATCTACGGGACTACGCGCAATATTTGTTTCTTTCGCGTTTGCAAAAACGGAGGTATAAAAACGGACCGCCTCTTCGACCTCTTTATCGAGCCAGAGGCAATAGGTTATTTTCGGTTTTGCTGCCATGACTGAAAATTTAATTGTTTAATAAATTATCAAAGTGGTTGAGGCCCATTAAGCGTTCATTTCGCAGGCTTCTTATCTGCAGAGGACGATTGTTGCTTCTTTTTCTCCTTGTCTATTTTTCTTTCGGCCAGAAATTCGGCCGTTTTTCCGATCAGATCAAAAGGAATCGGCTTATCCACCGGAAATTTTGCAGTCCTTTTTCCGCTCAGGTAAGGCGCCAGCTCTTTCTTCAGAGAACCCTCAACGGGGGCCGGGTATAGACTGACATGCCTTTGATAGCCCGAAAAATAAACGAAATACTTTCCATTGATCTTAAAGGCGGGGATCTGATAGCTGATCCCTTCTTTCGCTTCGGGTACCGCCTTTAGAATACTGTCACGCATTTTCTTCAGAATAGTTTGCGTGCTTCCAGGAAATGTACCGATGTACTCATCTATGGTTTTAAAATCCGTCTTGGCCATGAAGGTATATAAATGAGTTTTCGCAAAATCGGTTTCGGTCGAACTGACCGGTCGTTGCTTTCAGTTGTATAGAACCCAAGATATTGCAGCGAAATGACAATCAGGAGGTGTAAAAACGGCAATTTATGAGGCTGAATGCGACAATATGAAATTTGATGAGATACATTTGAATGGTTTTTGTATCCTCAAAGACAGATTCGGCATTTGCAATAATTTTCTGCGTATCCTCTGCCGATCCGCCAGATCGTCAAATAATTTCCTTCCCTGGAATAATGGGTTGGACAAAAACCAATATTCATTAATCAAACCCTGTTTTATTGATTGCAATGCCGAATTTAATCCTCCTGCTAAAGTATTTCTCCCCGGCCGCTGCTTCAGCTTCAAAACTTCTTCAACGGCATTTCCCTTTACCAGGGTCGTATTGTTTCGGGTTGCTCTGTCGAGTGTTTTTGAAAAAACGATTTTAGGGGGACTGTTATATTTATCCGCAAACCGGAGCATGCTTTTTGTGCTACGCGGGTCCCGGCCTGTTATCGGCCAGAAACTTTCCATGAGCCGATATGTTTTTCGTCCGAACGAAATAATATCAATTGTGCCAAGAAGATCGGTATAAAAGTCATGCAATTCATCATCGGCTATCATAGCCTCATGGTTGGCAAAATTGTCAATGGTTATGTCGGCTTCCTCCTTTTATTTCTCTTTTTATGTCCTTCGTCACCATCGTCAAATCATTGCCAAGCTGATGACCGCCTTTGACTATTTCCCGGAAGATTGCAAAGGGAAGCTTTTGTTTGTAAAGTAAAAAATGGTCAAACGATATCTCTTCGTCATCCCTGCAATGGTAAAAAAAGAACGGAACATCCTTCGGTAGTTTATCTGCGAAACCTTTTTGCAGTTTGAGCCCACGAACCCAATCTTCCTCACCGCTCCAAAACGGCGTAGCAATAAGAAAGATTCCGCCTATTTGTTTTTTCACTTCACTTTCAGAAAGGTATTTTAACGTCAGGGAAGCGCCCAGCGAATGGGCCACTAAAATAACTTCACCTTTGATGCCGTCAATTTCTCTGCCTATCTGCTCTGGCCATCCAAAGTCGGGGGCAGCCTCATCAACCTGCATACGAGGATAATGCACTTCATAAGCCGTTCCCAGTGCTGCTTGTAGAGAGGCAGCCAATTTTGCATCTTCTTCATAGCCTCCGTTGCCACCACCTTGTATGAATAATATTTTCCTCTTCATAAGAGTTGCCCATTTCTCGTTCTCATATGCTTCACATCGAAACCCAATTTCATTTTTAATGTGATTCCGTATATCTCTTAAAATTATCCAGGATAGCCTGCCATCCGCTCTTTTGCATCTCAATAGAATTCATGCTTTCCGGCTCAAACGTTTCCGTTACTTTGGTTTTATTTCCATTGCCGGAAAATTCAACGGAAACTTTTCTGCTGTCGCCGATGGTGTAAGCGATCCATTCATGCTCTTTTATCCCGTCATACACCCCGCTGAAATCAAAGCCTACGCTTCCGTCTTTGGCTTCCATTCTTGAAAGGAATCTCCCTCCTGCCCGAAAATCGTTCTCAGCATGAGGCGTATGCCAGTCGTCGGAGGCATTGTTCCATTGCATGATATGCTCCGGACTTGTCCAGTAATCCCATACTTTTTCTACCGGTGCATTGATAGTTGCTTCTACAGTAATATTAGGTTGGCCGTACATTTTTTGTAGTTTACATTTCAAAAACAATGCCTGCCCGGAAAATTATTACTACTTCGCTCATAAGGTAGACCAAGCCAAAATTAGAAAGATCATTTGCCGAGAGCATTTCATTTTATCGCCATGTCGTATGAGCTACGTGGTACACAGTAACAGGTTAGTTGTCCTAAACTTCAATAGTGCCGGTCTTGACTTCCCCGGTTCTCTTGTAATTGGCGTTGATCTCTCCGCCTGGTGTAATCGTACTTTCCATTAGTGTAAATGCTGCCGGAATCGTGCCATTGTCAAACAGCTTTTTCCCTTC
>CAZNHE010000027.1:0-6492 GCA_964572735.1 uncultured Chitinophagales bacterium
CGAAGCCGGCGATGGAACCTGGCTGCCCACGAAATGGAGTACGGGGCTGGCTTATTATAGCTCCTACGGTTCTCATGCAGGGATACGCCTTCGCTATGGGGTCAATGTGCACATTGACAAAAACGGGAGAAAGAAGGGAGACTACGACATCAAATCGCGCCCGTTAAGCATATGGCGCAGGAGGACCAGCATCCTGCAGAAGAAGCTGGGCCTGACCCCGAATGTAACAGAATTAAGGCTCAATAAAGAGTACTGTTTTCGCTTGAAAATCCATCCGAAACGGTATTCGCTTGCCATATGGCGCACGGAACAGGAGGAACCAAAGCCTCAGTTGGTCATCAATAAACCGCGAGAGAGGCTTCATCGGGGGGCGGTTGGAATAATTGCCCACCAGGTGGCCATTCGTCTTTATGAAGTGCAGGTCAGGCCGCTGAAGGATGTTTCCAGAATGGCGGAAACATTCCAAAACAGGCAGCCGGTCAACGAGCCGTAACGGAAAAAGCTTCATTCCGGGAACGCCCGCGGCCCCACAAAGAGGTCGTCCGTAACCGAATCCGGAATAACATTAGTATCCTTCCTATTTTTTCCGATATTTGAAGAACCCGCCTGTTCGCGGGCATCTTTTGGATCTGACCTCCGTTTAGACGAATCATTATTTCATAAGACCGGGCGGATCCAGGCCATAACGTTAAAATCAGAAAAAATCATCCCCACTGATGTATCGGGTTCAACTACAAAACTTCGAGGGTCCGCTCGACCTGCTGCTTTTCTTTATCAAAAGAGATGAGCTCGACATCTACGATATTCCCATCTCCTATATTACCGACCAGTTTCTGGAGTACATTCATTTCCTGGAAGAACTGGATCTGAATATCGCCAGTGAATTCATCCTGATGGCCAGCACCCTGATGGCGATCAAGGCCAGGCTTATGCTTCCGCATGACGAAGATGCCTTTGAAGATGACCCGGAGGCAGACCCCCGTTACGAACTGGTACAGGCCCTGCTCGAGTATAAACGTTACCGGGAAATGGCCGAAGAGTTGCATATAATGGACGTGCAGGCACGGAATCTCTATAACCGCGGAAACCGGAAAGCCGACGTACTTGAGCCGGAAGTGGACAGCGGCGAGGTGCTTAAAAACATCACGCTTTTCGACTTGATGACGGCTTTCAAAAAGATAATGACCGAGGCCAGACGTGAAGAGGTCTACCACAATGTGGAACGGATTCCTTCCAGTATCGAGGAACAGAGCGTTCATGTGATCGAACAGTTGCGGGAAAGAGGCCGGTTATCATTCCAGGAACTTTGCTCGGCGTTTGTATATCGCATCAAAATGGTTGTGACCTTCCTGGCTGTCCTTGAACTGATCAAGGAGCGGACATTGCAGCTTTTTCTTGGAGAATTGCCCACGGAATTCTACCTGGAACTGAATCCTGAGGCAGATCCCGACCGTGTTATTCGTGAGTATCAGGATAAAATGGCGGGTGGAAACGGTACGTGAAAAGATACGGCCTCAGCCATGGCAGCAAAGCAGAAACAACCCTCTGCAGACACACCCCCTGCTTCTCTTTCGCTTTGGTTTACAGGCCGATATTGGTACTTTATCCTGCAAAACTATTCGGGGTAAAATGTATGTTGAACCAGTGAAGACGATTTCGAAACGATCAGAAAATTTGGAGATATTATGTCACAGGCTTATTACAAGATTGAAGAACCGGTAAACGAACCCTATTTATCCTACGCGGCAGGCACCCCGGAACGGAAATCTCTGAAAGAAAAGCTTCAGGAGTTACAGTCGGAAGTCATTGAGATCCCTGCCGTCATCGGTGGAAAGGAGATAAAAACCGATCGCACTTTCGATGTAGTCATGCCTCACAACCATGGGCATAAACTTGCCACTGCTTACCTCTGCGGGGAAAAAGAAGTGAATATGGCGATTGAAGCGGCCCTGAAAGCCCGTGCTCAATGGGCAGCCATGCCGTGGGAGGAACGCGTCGCTATCTTCCGGAAGGCAGCCGACCTGCTGACCGGTCCCTGGCGCTTTACCATGAATGCTGCGACCATGCTCGGCCAGTCGAAAACCCCGCACCAGTCCGAGATTGAGGCGATCGGCGAACTCGCCGATTTTTTGAGATTCAACGCATGGTACCTGGCGAAGATCATGGCTGAACAACCCCATTCACCGGCAGGCATCTGGAACCGCATTGAATATCGCTCCCTGGAAGGTTTTGTATTTGCCGTGACGCCTTTTAACTTCGTGGCCATTGCCGGGAACCTGCCTTCCTCGCCCGCTATGGCAGGAAATGTCGTGCTGTGGAAACCGGCGACCGGTTCCGTTTACGCCAATTATTTCGTGATGAAATTGTTCCAGGAAGCCGGACTCCCTGCCGGCGTTATCAATTTTTTGCCGGGCCGGGGCGCTGATGTGGGTGATGCCGCCATTAATAGTCCGGACCTTTCAGGACTCCACTTCACAGGCTCGGTGCCTACCTTTCAGCATCTCTGGAAACAGATTGGCGGGAATATCGATAAATACAAATATTTCCCGCGTATCGTAGGCGAAACGGGCGGGAAGGATTTCATCTTCGCCCATAACTCTGCCGACATAGACGCTCTTGTCGTTGCAGCGCTGCGTGCCGCCTACGAATATCAGGGACAAAAATGCTCAGCCGCTTCACGGATGTACATCCCCCGATCAATCTGGGATGAATTCAGAGAAAAATTCATCCCGGAAGTCAGAGCGGTCAAAACAGGGGATGTTGAAGATTTCAGCAATTTCATGGGAGCAATTATTGATAAAAAAGCGTTCGACAAAATCTGCTCCTATATCGATTATGCGAGGGAATCGGATAAAGCCGAGATATTGGCCGGCGGCGGTTACGACGATGCAACGGGCTGGTTCGTAGAACCGACGGTTATCCTGACCACCGACCCGCACCTCAAGCTGATGAGAGAGGAAATCTTCGGTCCCGTACTGACAATTTATGTATACGAAGATGATGATTTCGAGGAAACACTCAGGCTTTGCGAATCGACTTCTCCTTTTGCGCTAACCGGCGCCGTTTTTGCACGCGACCGCTACGTCCTTCGCCATATGAGCGACGTCTTTACCAATGCCGCCGGAAACTTTTATATCAATGATAAACCGACAGCGGCCATTGTCAATCAGCAGCCGTTTGGAGGCGCCCGTAAATCCGGCACAAACGATAAGGCGGGGAGTATCTCCCATATGTTACGCTGGCTCTCCATGCGTTCCATCAAGGAGAATATGAATCCTGACAAAGAGTGGGTCTATCCGTACATGCAGCCGGAGTGACAGCGGCATATTTACCAATAACAGGTCGGGAAAAATCACAACGGGGACAATGAATATCACAATGTTCACTATGCTTTTATCTTGATGAATATTGCAAAACCTTTGTATACGTTGTGCGACCTTTGCGAACACAGTGGTCCATTTTCGCCGCAACGGCCGCGTTGATTCTTCTTCTGCAATTACTCTAAGTACTTTAAACTTCAAGTACTCCAAACTTTATCTTTGTAAGGATTTCTCCCCGGACGTATCCTTTAAGAGAACGTTGCAACGCAACCGGGGATACTTATGGGCAATATTCGGAGACGCTTCTTTTTCTGGATTGAACGGCTGAATATCACGCGGGGGGAACGTCGTTTTGTGGTAACCGCCATTATCACGAGTTTAACGATATGGCTGGCAGACGGATTCGTTGCTCCTTCAAAGCCGCCGTACAACGATACCTTCTATCAGCCGCTCGACTCCCTTTATGCCCGCTACGTACAGCATATTCACACGCGCGATTCCCTCATCCATCACTATTATTATACAGCCGTCGACAGCCCGAAAAATATTGCACATGGGGTGCCGTTTGCTATACCAGGCGACGTATCTATTTCTTCCGCAGAGAAGCAGAGAGTACAAAAAAGCGCCCCTCCCAGGCACAGCATCGATATCAATCGTGCCGATTCGGCGGCGTTAGTCACATTGCCCGGAATAGGCCCCATAATTGCGGGGAAAATCATAGATTACAGAAACACGCACGGTCCGTTCCGGGATCTGAACTCACTCAAAAAAGTATCGGGAATCGGCGAGAAGAAACTACAGCACGTACGGCCCTTTTTAAAACTGAAAACCAACAAAACCAGGAAATAACCGGGAACACATGGCAACCAATATCCTTTGGGCAGACGATGAAATCGATCAATTGCGTCCGCATATTATTTTTCTGAAACAGCGGGGATTCGAAGTAACGCCGGTCACAAACGGCGAAGACGCACTCTCCATGATCCGTGAAACCCGATTCGATCTCGTTTTTCTGGATGAACAAATGCCGGGCATGGACGGCTTACAGACCCTCGAGGGACTCAAGCAGATTCAGCCTACCCTGCCGGTGATTATGATTACCAAAAGTGAAGAAGAATCGATCATGGAGGATGCCATTGGTGCCCAAATATCCGATTACCTGATCAAACCGGTAAACCCGAATCAAATCCTGTCGGCCATCAAAAAGATACTGGATCAGCGGCGGCTGAGAGGCGAACGATCGGCACAGGGCTACCTCAGCAGCTTCAATTCCATCTCCCAGCGGATGATGGAATCTGTTGAATGGGATGGATGGATTGATATTTATCAGCAACTTACCCGATGGGATATTGAACTGGAGCACGGAGATGAAGCCTTGCGCCAGGTATTATCAGACCAAATCCAGCAGGCGAATCGCGAATTCGGTATTTTTATCGGGAAGGAATACCCCTACTGGCTGCACGCCAATTATCCGGAACGCCCCAGGCTTTCCCCGGATGTCGTGAAAACATACCTTGGCCCTCATCTGAAAGAAAATAAGCGTCCGGTCATATTCATCATCGTCGACTGCATGCGATACGATCAGTGGCTGGTATTCGAAAGATTCCTGCACCCCTACTACAATATTGACCTGGACTTCTATTTCTCGATCCTTCCCACGGCTACACCCTATGCCCGGAATGCCATCTTTGCGGGACTCTACCCCATGGATATTGAAAAAAGGCATCCTGACCTGTGGCGAAGCTCTGACGAGAACGAGAATTCCCTCAACCGCTTTGAAGAGGAGTTCCTTGCTTTCCAGATAAAAAATCTGGGATTCGGTTTCACACCCAAATATGAAAAAATTCTTCAGGCTGAGGAAGGAAAGCGCCTGGCTGAACGTGCCCAGAATTATCTCCAGACTCCGTTGAGTGCTTTTGTGTTCAATTTTGTGGATACTCTGGTACATTCCCGCTCCGATTCGGATGTTCTCCGGGAAATTGCTCCTGACGTTCCGGCTTTCCGCGGCCTTACCCGCACGTGGTTCGAACATTCAGCCCTCCTGCAGCTCTTGATGAATGTGGCCCAAAAAGATGTTACGGTAGTCATCACTACCGACCACGGTTCCGTGCGTGCCCTGCGGGATACCAAAGTGCTGGGAGACCGCTATGCCTCTACCAGTCTCCGCTATAAATTCGGCCGCAACCTGAAATGTGACCGGGACACGGCCATTTTTGTTGAGAATCCTCAGGAATACCGGCTGCCGCGCGGGGCGGTATCCACCAATTATATCTTCGCCCGGGAAGATTATTATTTTGTTTATCCGACGAATTACCATCATTTCCAAAATAAATATCACGATACCTTTCAACATGGCGGGGCCTCTATGGAAGAGATGATCCTGCCGCTTGCTACACTGACTCCGAAATGACCGGCGAATCTTACTCCGATAAGGGGCCTCTGCAAAAAGATTCGGGAGGCGGATTGTCGGCTTTGCTAAATGTCGAATATGAATCCCGTTCAGTGGCAGACACCCATCGCCTGGCGGCCGAACTGGCGCCATTGCTCATGCCGGGCGATGTACTTTGCCTGGAAGGGGAACTTGGGGCAGGGAAAACGCATTTCGTAAAGGGTCTGGCCGCCGCTCTGTCGATTGATCCGAAAACCGTGCACTCGCCGACTTTTACCCTCATCCACGAATACAGCGGAAACAACATGCCCCTATATCATTTCGACTTCTATCGCATCCGGGATTCACGGGAAGCCGTTGATATCGGCGTGGAAGAATATTTTTACGGAGATGGCATCAGCTGCATCGAATGGCCCGGCCGGGTTGCCTCTCTCTTGCCGGCCGATGCACTATGGTTGCGAATTGAGGTTGTTTCGGCTACTTTTCGCAAGATGACGCTCTCCAGGAGTGAAGAATAAATTGTATCTTTTTCATCATGACCCAGTTGAGAAAAAAACTGCCATACCGACTCGACCGACTTCCGGTGATTTATCCTTTTCACCGCAGGGCGACGAACGATCTCGGGCCCGGCGATCTGGTTTATTACGGCCCCTGCCCTGAATTTTACGGTGTGGGTGAGATAGTCAGTATGGTTGAAGCCTATTGCGTAGTTGATTTCCGCGGAACCGGCATTCTCGGCATCCATAAAGATGCATTCGATTCAAAGTACCTGATTCCTATTCA
>CAZNHE010000027.1:6592-30297 GCA_964572735.1 uncultured Chitinophagales bacterium
CCGTAACGAATACGTGCCGGACGTTTGATGATTTCGTTGGAAGACCCGTCACGGACGCCATTCTCAAGAGATTCATCATTCAGTGAATATTTCAGCCCCTCCGTTGTAATCCCATCAACACGGCCCGAAAGCGGGAAAAGAGAGAGGACGGTACCTATAGGGCGATCAATCGTATGCTCGTGCGGCAGCAGGTATGTCACACCGAACACATCCCGGAACGTCAGGGATCTGAATTTTGGGGTAAACTGCTTCAATACTGATAGGTTTTTCAGTGTGTGATCAATTCGTTTGCCGGTTGCTCCGATCACGGTCACCTCTTCGATCTTTTGTTTTAAAGCATAAATCAGTGCCTTTTCCAGATCGTTGGTTTCCTGGTCATCATCCCTGATGAGTTGCAACGTTTCATCACCCGTTTCCCGGAAGCTGTCGAGGTCGCCGATAATGACATCCGGAGGAATGCCATAATCCAAAGCCGTATTTCCTGCGCCGTCGGTGGCAATGAACAGGGGAGAGTGCGATTTCAATGCCCAAATAAGCTCCCGTGGAGGCGGCTCTCCATTACATAATATCAACGCATTTTTCATTAATATCGGATCAAAAGCTTTCCAAAAATTTAAAACTTTTGGAAAGCCGATTCTCAGCAGGTGTGGCATACTTTAAAAGTACGTCACACCTGCGAGAAAAGCCTGCTTAATAACTGTTTAAAACGGTGTGAGCATGATCGCTGTAATCCTTAAGCGCGCTGATATAAACTGTTCCATCGTCATCTTTTACCTGATATTTCAGCACTCCGCCAGGTATCGACGAGTCTTTAGCCCGCCATATGTCGAGATAGGTATCGGGGGCAACGCCGAACTGGAGCATATCCGCTTTGAACGTCCCTTTGGGGACTTTGACGCTTACATCCTTTTCTTTTACAGCTCCCTCCATCGATTCCTTCGTTAAGGCAACGGGCTGGGTGTACCACCCTTTCGAGACTGGCTTTTCCTCTGCATTACCGTTTCCGATCTTATCGCGGTACCGCAGGAGTTCCGACTGGTCTTTTGAAAAAAGCATCTCTGCAACATAGCTTGTACTGTCACTTCCCTGCTCTGTGAGTTTAATTTGCCACCATTGATTCCCGTTATCCAGTTTCTTGAGATACGCTTTGCTCATGATGAAAACATCATCATCATCTCCGGAAGTGATCTTCCACGTTGTACCCTGGCCCTCTTTATACGACTCTACCTGCGGGCTAAAGCCATAGCTGCTGAACATATAATTGAAAATAAGCGGATAGATATTTACTGAGGCAAGATATGCCCCGGTAAGATTTACCCCTGCCAGGTCAACCTCACCCGTCAGGCGGCGGGTTATCGTTTTTCCCCTGTCAACAGGCATCGTTATCACAAAATTGGAGGGCATATAGTTATCGGCGTAAACGCTTACGGTAAAGACTCCGACGCTTCCAAAGCGGATTTTCGCAACCCCATCCTTGCCGGTCGTATTTTTGCGGCCATTAGATGCCTCAACCTCTGCCCCCCGAATGGGCTTCCCATTCTGATCAATAACTTTAACGTTCATCGAATTAATGGGTACCCTGTTCAGCAGTCTAAATTGTGCAGTGCTGGGACTTACAAAGGCAACCACGCATACAATAGAGAGTATGCAACATATGATTTGAGATGTTTTCGATGCCATGATATTTTCACTTTAGTAATTAGCTGTTCACTTGGTATCCGCGTAAAAAATATTCTTGATTCCACCCTTCGCAAGAACGAACTCTTTGTCTAACCGCAATATTGGCTCCCGAAGATTACGAAAAGGAAGAAATCCTCCTGCGGCTGATTTTGTTTGTTTATCCATAGCTCAATAACTAAGCCGCGTCAAAAAGCGTTTGCCCTGCAGTACCCCATTTCGACAAATCACTCACACACGGATCGTTTGCCACCTGAGCCTTCTTGCCAGCGATATACCACCTTCCTCAATCATATCGCTGCAATCAGAAACTCACTACTTTTTTAAAAAATGATCATAAATTTTTATAACCACAAGTTTTATTTGCCCGATATTACACTTTTTCAGTGGGCTATCTATAAACAGACGTATTCATATCAGGGAATTATGGCTCATTTTCAAGGTGAGCCACAACTTGTTATTCACCCGTTGCGCAGATGGATGAGGCCGCCACGCCGTCTCCTTAAGGAATCCCTGTGGGAAGAGAAACCCTTCACTTACAAATGGCTGTTGTTCCTGCCGGCAACGTTTAGCCGGAACGGCGACAAAAGCTTTCCAAAGGTTTTAAACTTTTGGAAAGCGACTATATCGTAATCTTCTGCCTGCTGATCAGCTCAAGAGTGATCCGGTCGGCGATACGCAAACCTTCGTTTGTGCAGATTAACGCATCCGACTCTTCCAGCCGGCCTTCTTCCTGCATTTGCAGGATGAATGATTTTTGGGCATCGTTCAGATCATAATCATAGAAATCATGCAAAAGATCGGGAGAGATCCCGTCGCTGGTCCGAAGCGCCAGCATAATACGTTCTTCCGCCAGGATACGAAGATCCAGGTGTTCATAGTTCCGGAAGTGCGCATCCGGTTCTGCCTGTATGTAAGCCTTAAAATCCGCAGGATTATACCAGCGTCTGGCGGAGCGGCCCGCAGAATCCCACCAGAAGGAATGTGCTGCGGGCCCCAGTCCCAGATAATTGATGTGCCGCCAGTAATGGCTGTTATGCCGGGCCCGGTGACCTTCCCGGGCATAATTGCTCACCTCGTAACGATCTATACCTGCCGACGCGAGGCGTTCACCAATGTGATCGAACTGTTCTGCCACGATATCATCCTCCGGAGGTTGAAGCCTTCCGAGTTCTTTTAGCTTTCCAAGTCGCGTCGAAGGTTCAATCGTAAGCGAATAAGCTGAAATATGAGGTGGAGGATCTTGAAGCAGGATGTCGATATCATCATCCAGTTCGCTCAGCGACTGGCCCGGGTTTCCGTAAATGAGATCAACCGACCAGGAAGTAAAGCCGGCCTGCTGCAGGTATTTCATACATGAAATCGCCTCGGATGCAGTATGGGCGCGATGCATCAGATCCAGAAGCCGCGGCTGGAACGACTGAATCCCCATACTGACCCGTGTAACCCCCAACCTCCGAAGTTCTCCAAGATAAGAAGGCGTGACATCGTCCGGATTCATTTCAACGGTTACTTCACTGCACTGATTTGTATCAAAATTGTGCCGGAGAGCTTCGAAAATTCGTCCGAAATCTTTTGGATGAAGCCGTGAGGGGGTGCCTCCGCCGAAATAGATCGTATCCACCGGCTCCCGGCTGAACGGACTTTCTCTATAAGACGCTATTTCGGCAAGCAGGGCATCGACAAAGGCGGACTGATGTTCCTGACGGGTTATAAAATAAAAGTCACAATACGAGCAGGCTTGTTTGCAGAATGGAACATGAATATAAATGCCGGACATAACCGATTATCCTGTAAAAAAGGCGCGCGCAATTTGCCGGAACCGGTAAGGCTGATCCAAAAAGGCATAGTGCCCGGCTTCGTCAATAGTTACCAGGGCACTGTTGCGGAGACCTTCGTTCATGCGTTCTGCCTGATATAACGGGGTGGTGTGGTCGTTGTTACCCCAGAGCAGCAGGATATCGTGCGGGATTTCGGGCAGACAGGGTTCCAGGAATTCGCTGACCACTTTCACGAATGTCTCACGCATGATTCCCTGCAACTGCTGATAATCTGAAGAGCCGAGTCTCTTCCATAAGCGGGTTTTTCGCAATTTCTCGTATTGTCTGGAACGTTGAGGCTCCGGAAGTACCGAAGCTGGCAATTTCAATAGCTTTGCAGTGTACTTTTTCAGATGAAAGGCCGCGGTGCGCCGTGGCTTCATTCCCGCGCCGCCGGTGATAAGCACTTTATGAATGCGGGAGGCGGCAGCGGACCGGGCGCAAAGCTTAAGGGTGATACGTCCTCCGAGCGAATGCGCGAGAATATCCACAGAATCGAGATGAAGTTCATCGACGAGTGCCAGGACACCGTCGGCATAATCATCGACCGACCAGGACCCGACCGGTTCAGGAGACTTCCCAAACCCCGGCAGATCGGGGATTACCACTGTTCTGATATCTGAAAGAGCTTCAGCCAACGGTAACATCAGTTCACTGTTGCATCCCCAGCCATGAAGCATGATAAGCGGTTTTCCCTGGCCCGTAGTCTGATAAAAGATGTCTCGTTCCCGGAATGTGATGTGATGCCCGGTTGCCATACGGAGGGTGCGGGTTGAAGGTTGAAAAAGTTGAAGGTTACGGGGTACAGCAATCAGAAAATACAAAAAAGGCGGGAATCTGTGTCTTCTGGTGTGAGCTGGAAGAATCGATGTCTTTTTCAGCCAGGCTTACCGGCGAATTAACAGTGTCTCAGACCCGTCAAACAGAGTTTTCTCAACCCTCTAACTCAACCTCATTGCTTAAAATACCTGTCTGCTACGGCATGCCTGCCGGTTTCATGTCAGGATGAGAACGCCAGTAGACATATGGTCCGGTTACCGGGAAATACAGGACATCTGTTATGACGTTGTGCCTTATAAAGAAAACGCGCGGAACAGATGGGGCAAACTTCGCGAAATCAGCCCGATCGATAATAGTCGTTGAAAAATTAGGCTGTGTCATCTTCACGAAATTATCGAAATCCTTCCTCGACCCGATAGTGAGACCGATAATGCGGTTGACGGTATGGGTGCGGGCATATGCCTTCACATTTTCAACAGAATTCAAACAAAAATGACAGGTTGTGTGATAGGCAAAAATGATATACGTCGAATCCGGACTGGTATGGGCAAAAGCTCCCAATGGTGTATCGGAGATATTCTTCCCGATGAAATCGCCGCGATCGTGCACAAGGGGCTTAATTGATGTAATCCCGCTGATAACCAGTGCAATCATTATTACGACACCTGTCGAATAATACGGCCACCGGCTTCTCTGGTAGAACGGTTTCGGGACGGGAAAAAAGAAGATAAGTATGGACAGCAGCAAAAATATGGCATTACGTACCACAACCATTCCCGGTGGTATCTTTGACAAGGCGAGGTTGCCGAAGCAGTCGCATTCGGCCAGGCCGCTCGTGAAGTATCCAAACAAATAAATTCCAGTAAAGACAAGAAGCGTGATGATGGAAACCAGAGCCGTACGGCGTGAATACAGGGCGAGGATGAAAAAAATCCCAAGTGCAATTTCGAAAGGCGGAATGAAGTAACCTGCAAAGAAAAACTTGTTGAAGATGCGCAGGTTGTCTATATAACCGATGAAATTTTGCACATTCACCAGCTTGCTGACGCCCGAAACAATAAAGATCACCCCCATAATAAGGGAGAAAAGGCGAGATACTATACTTTGTAGCCGCATACTTCCTTCTTTAATCAGCCAAAACCCGCAATCATCTCAAAATTAGCAGAGTTTTTATAATAAACAAGCCGTGCAGCAACATAACTGCACGGCTTGTTTAAGAATGCCTAACCCCGAGAACGAGTCATGAAGGTGCTATTGTCGAGCAGCCGTCGGGGCCGCCTCCAACAGCATCCTTGGCTGAAGCGACCCAATCCTTGCATTGATTGTAGATCGTCGTGAAATCACATTGAAAAAACTCAATGCGTTCTTCCAGTTCCTCGATCTCAAAGGCTTGCGCCAGTTGTTCGTATTTGTCCATTTGTGCCTCTCTGCCTTTAGGTGTTAAAAGGATGCAAACGAAATAGCGACCACCCCTGTCGCCTGAAGTAATGACCTGCTATAGTAAACAACTTCTTTATCAGAATATAATAAAAAAGTGTAACAATCAGATAATTAATAAGCAAGCTTATATCCATTTTTTGTTCTTTAAGCAACCCCCACACCAAACGTCCTGTGACATCTGGATAGTGAACCACTATTTCGTCATATCTTACTAAAACAAAAAGTAAATAGAATATTGTTAAGAGAGCATTAAAAAATGCATATATAACAAGAGACCACGTCCTGGCATCCCGTTTCTCGGACATTCCCACTCCAATCCACCCCAAAAACAGGCTTTTCAGGTGTCTCCAGGAGGTTTTCAGCATGTTGGGCGTTTGTAATATGTCACTCAGGATCCAATACCCGTCATATCTCATAAAAGGCCAGAGCTGGAACAGTGTCCCCAATACAATGGCATCGATAGCAAGTAAGAGGACCGGCTGCCGTATCAGCAGATACAATATCATCAGGATGACATTTGTGAAGAGCTGGGCATGGATACCTGCCAGGTTCGTGATGATCCGTTCCCTGCGCGGCAGCATCCATAAACCGGAGACGTCGGCCCAGAAAACAGGGAAAATGAAATAAAATCCGACCCCCATCCCGCCGTGGCGGGCCCCGAACGTGCGGCAGGCGGCTATGTGTCCGGTTTCATGCAAGACGATCGAAAATGAAAACAGGAGAAAAACCGTCAAATAGGTCCATCCTCCACTCTCGGCAGGTATCCCGGTTGTTGTAAACAGGAAAAATGCCACATTAACCAGAGCGAGAGCCCCGAACAACCAGAAGAACGATTTCTTTATGAACAGGAATCCCAGTTTCTCTCCAAGAATCCCGGCCGGTTTTTCGGGGATCACCGTCAGGCGCAGGCGCAGGTATGAGTGCCGCCTGCCCGATTCTTCCTCCGCATCAATGTGGAGCAGCTTATAGACGAAACCGATGAATTCGTCCAGAGAAAGTTCAACCTGTTCCTGTTTTCCGAAATTTCGATGGGCTTCCTCCCAGCTGCCGGCCGCCTTCAACCCGTTAATCAAATGGTGTGTTTTTTGGCTGATCAGGTAATATTTCCCATTACCCTTATCCAGGACATACCGGTTGGCGTCGTAGCTGCTTACCCTCAGTGATTTTCTGATAAGAGCGAAATCCACAACGCTCACCCGGTGGCGGCTCCCGTCTGCTGTGCCGCCCGGGAGATCAGCCGGTTCAGTGCGACCCTGATATTCCCTATCTGCTCGATTTCCCGTACGGGAAACAGCTTCAGTTTTTGTTCTGGTAGAGAATCCCATGATTCAATATTCTCCTTAAAGAAAGTAACCGCATCATCATATAAAACCTCTGCCGTTCCGCTGACGTAAAAATAACGAATCTTTTTGGATGCCGGCATATTCTCTACAGAAATTCCCTCTTTCATCATCCGCTGTGCAAAGGAGGATTGAACATAATTCCATACCCCGGCCGCAGCAGCTGCCCTGAAGTCGATAATATCCATGAGCGTCTTCTTACCGAGGAAATAATTAGTCAGCCCCGATATAAGTATTTCATCCGGGCGGCTATCGCCCGACAAAAGTGAGAGAAGCCACACCGGCAGATGAAGCATTTTGGCAAACGGGGTCTCAAATGCTACATATGACTCGTTGCTAATCCACTCCTTTTTCTCATAAAACCGGCTATAAGGAATTATATATTCATTCAGAAAGTGGTATTCAGTCTCTAACCGCTCTCGGTCTGCCGGATTATGAAGAAGTGTGAACACGATTTCTTCGGATTCATCCCTCAGCGGCCGTAACGCTCTCATTGCCTCCAGGCGGTCTTCGACATGAAAAGGGAGACATCTATGGTTTATAGTAAAATGAAGATGCTGAAAATGAAGAAAATGGGCAATAGCGATCGATTCCACTGTTTCAGCATCCAGACGGGGATAGTTCTCTGCCAGAAGCTGAACCAGCCTCCGCTGATACAGAAACCGCTTCTGTGCCTCTTTTGAGATCAACGACCTCTGCATCCTCCGCTCTAATACCGCACCTGTGATGATACGCTGATAACGCTGCCAGGAAAAACTTGCAAACATGAATGTATAAGCTGGTTTAAAAATATTGATGAACCTATAATCCGTATCGGAAGGTTCACATGCAAGTTAAAAGCATATAATTGCAGATATTTAATGCCTAAAAGTCCTTGAAAGAAAAGAGCTATGACAAAAAAGCCATTCACCGTCGCCGGGAATGGCCTGTTAAAGGTTTTCCTGATCCTTAAAAACCGATCCTGTTATTTATCACTCGAGAGGAGTTGCACAGGAATGATTTTGTGAAAGGTAATCATGTATCTTGGCGAAGAAATCGTGGATGTTAAAATTACAATTCTTCCACAATTCCTCGAGTTTGGACCAATCAATGTGAAACAGATTACTCACATAATCTAAAAAACCACTAAACAAGAAGAATTCTACCCTGCTATCCAGCTCCTCAATTCCGAATTTTGATGTAGTGTTTTGTAAATATTCCATAATTACCAACCCTTTTCATTACTGACAGTTGACTCTATGATATCTTTTTTTCATTTCTACAACCATTAAATTTTTATAAAACATGCCCCTTTAGAGGGCTTTGTAAAATCCTCATTTAGCCGAAGCTTGAACCCATCTCTAAAAGTCTGTTTCGTTCAATTTGTCACGAACTCACGTAAAGTTATAAAGGAAACATAGACCGTATGTTGCTGTCTTGTAAACACTTGCTGGTCCTGGTGTCTTCGTGGCACTTTTTTTGACTTTTCGGAGTGACCTTAAGTTTAAAATATCCTTTTCAAATGAACATAAAGCAAAGCAGTACGATCAAATAACATACGAGTACAAGCAGGAAACCATAGCTAACACAGGTGTAGAAGAATAATATTATTTCTTTTTTTGAAAAGCCTGCTGTACGATCTTTCTTCAAAGCTGCTCCCGATAAATAATACCTGATGATATATTTTGTCCGTTCAAGAGAAATTCTGTTCAGGTTAGGGATATCCAGCCAGTCGCTCATAAACCAATATCCGTCCAGGCGGATAAACGGCCACAATTGAAACAAGGCGGACGAGCAGATCAGTAATGAACTGTTCATGAGAAATGCCTTCCCCGACAGGGCATGCAAGACAGCCAGAAAGAGACCGATCAATAGCTGAACGTAAATACCTGCCAGGTTAATCATGAGTCGCTCCTTTTTGGGGAGCATCCATATCCCATGAATATCAGCCCAAAAAACGGGCAAAATGAAATACAACCCAACTCCGATCCCCCCGTGTCTACCCCCGTATCTCTTACAGGCGCTCACGTGGCCCAGCTCATGAATAACAATTGACAACACGAAGATAATCAGTGGAAACAGGATTTCTCGGCTCGTCGGTGCCGTGGAGAAACCGGAATCGCTATAGCGGTATAAAAGAAAAAGCGAACCGATGACCGCCGCAGCAAAAGCAGCCGGGAAAATCTTTTTATGATACAGCGGAGATAACAAACGTGATAATTGCCCAGCAACGCCTGCAGACAATAATGTCAGCCGGAACCATACTGATCTTCTACGCCTTTTGAGTGCATTGTCTTCATTTTCCTCTGTCGACAAAATCCCTTTATTCCGGAAAAGTTGTTTTACGTGGCTTTCAAAGTCGGCTAATGAGGGAATATCATCATTTGAAAGGCAGTAGGTTCGGAAGGCTTCGTCAAAATCCCACGATTCCCTTAAAATCGTTATCAGGTCATATGAATCACGATTGATTACAAAATATCGCTCCCTGCCATTGTGAAGGATATAGCTTTCATCATCATATTCAGCCAGTTCAACCTGGGGAGATATGAGCATAGCACTCGTTCCATTTGATTTTAATTAGCCAAAAAAATTTCCGGGGCAGGCTACTTGATCAACAGCATTTTTCGCGTCTGAACCCTTGTTTGTCCTCCCGAATGGACGACGAGCCGGTACAAATAGGTCCCGCTTGAATACGAAGAAGCATTCCACTGATAATGATAAACGCCAGCCGGTTGTACGGCATTGACCAGCCGCGTTACTTCCTGTCCCAGGATGTTATAGATCTCGAGGGTGACCTGCGATTTTTCTTTCAGACTGTAGCCAATCGTGGTTACAGGATTAAACGGGTTGGGATAATTATAGGACAACTCCGTTTTATACGGCCGTTGAGCAACCGGCTTCTCAACCGCTACCGTTGTTTTAGGGATGATGTGATACTTCAGGGTATTGACCGAAATCTTATCCGGCGATTCATCAAGGCCAACCGCACCCACTGTAATGGTAATATCTCCTTCTACAGCGGCTTTAATATGTATGGTGCCCAGGTTCCCTGTTGAAAAGCTGTCGGCTTCCGCTATTGCCAGACCGAATATGTTTTGGTCATAACTGGTTTTGTAACGAGCCTGATGCCAGACGCTTCCGGTTGTATCAAAAGTGACGGCGCTGATCATTGAGTCCGACGGAATAGACAGGCGTATAAAAAAGGAGGAGTAATGATGCCCTCCCGGGTTACTCAGCTTCAGATTGATCGTGTTATCTCCGGTCGCACTTGTGTCTCCTTTGATCAGTTGCAAACGCACCTGGTCTGCCGGCACGAGACCGGGAATTTCAGTTTCTCCCTGTTGTTTGGTAAACATATCTGCTTCCGGACCGTATCCGTCTTTATTGTGATCTTTTCGGAAGTATTTTTCGGCTCCGGCAAGCTTTTTTAAAATGAGCGCGGCATCATAGACCGAGATGGTGCCATCCCCCGACAGATCGGAACCTACCAGTTGATCGGCATATGTATCACCGTTGATGGCAACATTTTCCAGAATACCATCGACATCCGACGGATCCAGATAGCCGTCTTCATTATAATCGCCGTAAAGCACATCGTTGACCCCGGCCAACAGCCGGCTGGTAGCAGGCGTTGAAGAGGAGACATTGGCGGTTACCACTCCCACATGGGAAATGTTCTGCCAATCCCAGGGAGTCTGGATATGAATCTGTCCGTCCAGAGAATGAGTTGTATGAAGGAGTTCTTTTGTGCTGCCGTCCTTGAATACGGCCAAAAGCCCCACATCCATCTCCCCCGAAGAAGTATACAGGTTGATAATGACCGGTCCGCCCTGGCCGGAAGCCGGGGTAATCTCCTGATAATTGGCCGACAGGATATTCGAGTAGAGCCGCGGGCTAAACGTCTTCGGAACCTCTGAATATTGATAAATGACCCGTGCATTGGGATAATTCATCCGTTCCTGAAACCCATAATCTTTGGGAGACCGATCCCCGGAGGCATAATGCCACAACTCCGATTCAATAAATGCATCTGTAAAGGAAGTATGATAATCCTGATTGAGAACAGCCGTGATGCTATTGATATAGCTATCATTAGTCCGGGAAATATGGGCCCACACTCTCCTCCAGAAGCCGATACCATATTTCTCAAGGAAATAAATCGCCCAGCTTACCTGATAATAACCGCCGGGATATATGGTATACTGAGGATTATTGAAGATAGAGTCCGGGCTTTTGAGATAGTTATAATAATCGTTAACCGTATCGAAAACGGCCTCCTCCATCATCGTGGCATCCATTTCGAGCCATCGGGCGCTTTCTCCCGACCATCCGTCATCAATAAACTGGATTCCATGCTTGAATTCATGGGCGATGGTCACTTTCAAATCTCCTTTCACCTTCCCGTCGGGATCCGTGTTGTGAGGGAAGCCATCCAGCCCGAAATCACAATGGACCACCATCTCCGGGTGGCCCTGCATATCTAACTGGGTATACCCGTAAACCGGACTTTCGTCATTGCCAAGTCTTGCAAAACGAATAACATACGGTGTTGCATCAGCAGCTACCGGATCGCTGAAGCCCATTTCCTTTACTTCTCTGTTCCAGACCGAATCGGCGTATTGTCCGGCCCATTCTACATAATCGGGAATGCCGTTGCCATCGGAATCGGCTGCGGGTACGGCATCGCGGGAATCGGGATCTACCGTATAATACAACTCAAACTTTCCGGAGGGAGAGGTATAGGATTGATCATCCTCATTCCCATAAGCCGTAAGGTAATGGTTAATGATATTTTGCGTATTTTTGGATAACGTTGACCGGATGCGATGGTATTCGGCTATCACCGGCGTGAAACATTTTACCGGCTGTGGCTTTGTACCGGCAATATGAGCATACTGCTGAGGTAATTTCGACGGATCAAAAACGCTGTAGAACTGATAGAGCAGGGCCTGATCCCGACTGATGCGGTTTTGCTGAAGCGCCTGATCAATCCGACGGGCCGTCGCAGAATAAGGCACAGGCTCCTCCGTTCCCTGCGTCGTATTTTGTGCATACGCAAACAAGGGAAGAGCGGCAAACGTAATAGCGATAAAAATATACGGTAGCTTCTTATGATTCATGAAAACTCATCTGTGACCATGCCCCGGCGAGTAGTCTGTAACCCCCAACAGATCCGGTACTCGGGTTTATCATGGAAGCAAGTTAATGCAAACCCGGCTTTAGATGCAACGTAAGTCGAGAAACGTTAGAGAGTTACAAGATTATATTTCGTTAATGTTATAAACCCGTTCTGTCGTATATGTATAGCACCATCCTGTATTATAAGTTTGTTCATATAGAAGACCTTCATGCTTTCAAAGAAAAGCATATAGCGCTTTGCCGAAGGCTGGCTCTGCTGGGGCGGGTCTATATTTCCCACGAAGGAGTGAATGGAACGGTAGCCGGAAAACTCAAACACATAGAGGCGTACAAGGCGTTATGGCACAGGGAACCGGGTTTCGAAGATCTTGCTTTTAAAGAGGAACGTACCGAAAACATCCCCTTTCACAGCCTGAAAGTGAAAATACGTCCCGAGATTGTATCGCTGAAGGCAAGCCTGGAAATTGATCCTTCCAGAGAAGGAAAAGGATACCTGGAGCCTCATGAATGGCGTAAGATAATGGAATCGGACGAAGATTACGTGATGATTGATGTCCGGAATGCCTACGAATCGAGAATCGGTCACTTCGAAGGCGCCCGGACCCCCGATCTGGATAATTTCTATGATTTCCCCAAATGGCTCGAAACTGAAAGCATTGATAAGGATAAGAAGATATTGATGTACTGCACAGGGGGGATTCGATGTGAGAAGTTTTCAATATTAATGCGAAAAAAAGGATACGACCAGGTATATCAGCTGCATGGGGGAATCCTGAATTATAAGCATAAGGAGCAGGGAGCGCATTTTCACGGAAAATGTTTTGTGTTTGACGACCGTCTCGCCGTACCGGTAAATCCTGAGGATGATGTTCCCCTGACTAAATGCGAGATTACCGGCCGGCCATGTGACACCTATCTTAATTGTGCCAACATGGAATGCAACCGGCTGTTTATCTGCTCGGAAGAAGGAGCACGCGAAATGGAAGGCTGTTGCTGTGAAGAATGCAGAAAGAGTCCGTACCGGCGGCCTTTCGATCCCGGAAACACCCATGCACCTTTTCACAAATGGTACCATTACTTCGAACCTGATTTCAAAAAAAGGCACCCGTCTTCCTGATAGGGGCATCCTGCACCGCCTCATTTTCGGCCGGATTGCAGCGGGCGTATCCCTTCTGATATTCTTTCTTTATTATTCATTCTGTGTACCAGACAAGTTTCCGATTTACACCAGCGGGTATTGCCCGCAATGACGCTAACTATGAATCGTCCGACGAAACATCTTATTCCTCTCTCCGGCGGGACAGGGTGCCTGTTTTGGCTGCTGATGTTAACTCTGTTACAGGGCTGCGGCATCTTTGAAACCCGGAAAGCAGAACCGCCTTCGACCGGCGGGTCGGTCTTTGTGCAGCCCGTCCAGCCCGACATTGTGATCAGCAATCTGCAGGATGCCGTCAAAACGATGAATACCCAGAATTACCTCCGCTGTTTATCCGACAGCGCGTTTCACTTTACTCCAACGGTAAAGGCGCAACAGTCAAACCCGGCTATCTGGAATCAATGGGGAAAAGCCCAGGAACAACTCTATTTCGATAATCTTCGCGCCTCCGGCGAAAAACTGACAGGAGACCAGTTGCAATTGAACGATCAGGATATCGTACAGCAATCAGGCAATCGGGAGCAATTCTCAGCCAATTACACTTTAACTGTCGTGCATAACCGGAGCAGCCAGGGCATACCATCGGTTGCTACAGGCAAGCTGGTGTTTATTCTCCAGGCAGACGGCTTCGGGCTGTGGCATATCATCTCCTGGACCGATATCAATGCAACCGGCTCTTTTAGCTGGAGCGACTTAAAAGCCGCGTTCAGCCAGGGTTAATTTCACCGCTGCGATATCGATAAGTTGAAAAAGGACGTTTTCCATACGGAATCATGAAAAAGAATATCATTTGTGACCTCGACGGAGTCATCCTCCATGATAACGAACTTATTGACGGAGCGGCATCTTTCGTCGAATCGGTTCTGAATAATGACTACAGGCTGCTGTTCCTGACGAATTATTCCTCACAAACTCCGCTCGACCTGAAGAGCAGGCTTTCCACAGCCGGGCTGGATGTGAGCGAGGATCTCTTTTATACCTCTGCAATGGCTACGGCCGCCTTCCTTGAAAAACAGGAGGGCCGGCGTGCTTACGTGATCGGAGAGGGAGGACTGACGCACGAACTTTACAATATCGGCTTTATGATTACGGATACCGATCCGGATTATGTGATTGTCGGGGAAACTCAGTCGTACAACATGGAGATGATCCAAAGAGCTTCCTGGCTGATCAACCGCGGTGCGCGTTTTATTGCCACGAACCCCGATGTTTCAGGTCCCATGGGAAAACCTTCCTGCGGGGCTTTATGTGCACCGATCGAGAAAATCACCGGTCGCCGGCCCTTCTTTATCGGCAAGCCGAATGCCTGGATGATGCGCGCCGCCCTCAATTATATGAATGCCCATTCCGAAGATACCATGATTATCGGCGATAACATGAATACCGACATCCTCGCCGGTATCCAGGCAGGCATGGACACCATACTTGTACTGACGGGAGTGAGCAAACGCGAAGATCTGAAACGGTTTCCCTATAGACCGTTACAGATACATCCGAGTGTCGCTGATATTCAGCTTTCCGAAGCCGAAGAATATCACAAAGATCGATCACCCTAAGTGATAATTTGCGTGGAAGGTCAGCGGAAGATAGTACAGACCACAGATATGGCAGGCTCCTTTCCAAAAAATGCCATCCTGGACCCTTCTTACAGCTACCTGGCCTTGTAGAAAGGATTGACTTCATAGGTATCTTTTTTCTGATACGCCCTGCTGTAACGAACGTAATTTTGCGCATATTCCAGAATTGACTTCCGCTCCTCATCCGTCAGCCGGCGCACCGGTCTGGCGGGGACGCCCATGCAGAGGTAACCGGACGGCATCACCTTTCCAGGGGCAACCAGGCTGCCTGCCGCAATAATGCATTCGGATTCAACCACCGCCTTGTCGAGAACGACCGCATGAATCCCGATCAGCACACGGTCGTGAATAGTACATCCATGGATCATCGCACCATGCCCGACCGTAACCTCGTCTCCAATAAACGTCGGACCGGTATCGTGCATAACATGGATACAGGTATTGTCCTGAATGTTGCTGCGCGCCCCAATGGTAATCCGGTTTACGTCCGCCCGGATCGTCGTGTTGAACCAGACACTGCTCTCCTTTCCCAAAATGACATCTCCAATCAAATCGGCGTCCGGAGCAATAAAGTTAGACTCGTCGAACTGTGGCGAGTGGTTGAGGAATTCATAAATCATAACAATACATAAGGTAACGTGAATTCGATATACCGACAGCTTTCCGGAATGGACCTGTCGTTTCCTGATCCGGTTTTGATCTGTACGCATCGTTTTTCCATCCGCCGGCAAAGGTTAAATGACAATAATTCGGCAAAAATCAGATAAAGCATTTCCCCGATAATTTCATTTCAGGATGACTATTTCACCCGATGATTCCCCGCGTACGTTCTTTCATTATATTTCGTTGTAGCTGCGGAGATGCGAAAACAGGGGTGATTATCCGCGAAACGACCGGGTTCACCCTTTTAACCGTCTGCTCCAAGGAAATCTTCGGGGAGCGGAGGCGAAAAGCGGGTTGCCGAAAGCCGGCAACCCTGAGCCGGAACTCCTGAAAGCATAAGGATAATATCTGCCACAACTAACGTTCTCAAAATATCTTTAAAAGATCATGATATCCAGGAAAGAATTCTTGCACAAGGATCGCATTATAAAAGGGATCACGCAAAATGGAGAATTCAAGATTTCGGTTGTTAAGGCCACGGATGTGGTCAGAGAGGCCCAGGAGCGCCACAGGCTGTCTCCTCTGAGCACCGTCGTTCTGGGACGGGCGCTTGCCGGCGTAATGTTGATGGCTTCGGAATTGAAAGGCGAGGAGCGGATCCAGCTGCGCATCGAAGGTAACGGCCCGATTGAATTGCTCATTGCCGAGGCAAACAGCGTGGGCGAGATACGGGGCTATGTTGCCAATCCCGATGCCGAACTGGATTATACAAACGAAGATGTAACAATAGGCGACGGCCTGGGGACCGGCGTGCTGTCTTTTTCCAAGGTGCTTTACAACGAGGCCCGGCCCCTGACAGGCATAGTGACTCTTCAATCGGGAAATATCAGCGACGACCTGGCCCATTATTTATTGCAGTCCGAACAGATACATTCGGCCGTGGTGCTTGACGTACAGCTCGAATCCGAAGGACAGGTGCGGGAGGCCGGCGGCATCCTCATCCAGGCAATGCCGTCTTCCGGGGAACCGGAACGTATAAAACTGGAAGATCACCTGAAACAATTTCCGCCCGTAGCCAACCTGCTGGCCGATGGAGATTACATTGACGACGTAATGAAACGCGCCGTCGAACCTTACCCAGTGAAGGAACTGGATCGTTACCCGGTGCATTTCTTCTGCCGATGCAACAGGGAGCGGTTTTTAGATGCCATCGCAACACTCGGTTATGAGGACCTGAAGGCGATCGCCGGAGAGGGCCAGGAACTTGTCTGCCATTATTGCAACGAGCATTACCGCGTCAGTGAAGAGGAAATCGCCGAGATGCTGCGGGAGGCAAAAATAAGGATGAATTAACCCGTATTGCCAACACTGCCGGACCCGCCCGGCCGGATGCAACCGGCCGGAACAGAGTCCGGCATGATGGTACGGAGAATAATGAGAGCAAGCCGGTTAACCGGCCTTTTCCGCTTCCTCCCATTTTTCAATGAGATAGGCTCTCTTCTCCGTTTTTTCGGCCCAAACATCGGCGTCAGGGAGAGGGTCTTTCGCCTCATTAATAACACGATCATCCCATTCCTGAGAAAGCCGGTCATTCAGCTCAATATATTCCACCCACTGCTCGGGTACCTCGTCGTCGGCGTAGATGGCATCTACCGGACACTCGGATACACAGGCATCACAATCGATACATTCCCCGGGATTGATAGCCAGGAAGTTGGGGCCTTCCCGGAAAGCGTCAACAGGACAGACAGCCGCGCAATCTGTGTATTTGCAATGGATACATGCTTCGGTTACAACGTAAGCCATAATGGTACCTCTTTATGCAGGTTTTTTCGAGGATCATCCTAAAGATACTTCTCCCTTAAATAGTTTTCAACTATAAAATAGGTAAAAAACTATTTTATTGATTTACTCTCCTTTTTTCTTTATCATACAGGTGTTGACAGAGTGATCTTAGACGGTATGTAACAAGGAGTTGCATTTCCCTCGACTCATCAGATCCTGCTTCGCCAAAAACACCATCCGATCAGCCCACCGGGATTTGTGACGCTTCCTGAAAAACCATGTTCGTCGGACGAACAAATACTCATGCAAAATGCGTTACGTGGTTACAACTATTTCCTGGCACAGGTTCCATTCCAACTCTCAAAGGAGACACGCTTATTATGATCGTTCACGACCTTGCACAATTTATTGAAGAAGCTTCTTTTGAGAAATTATCTGAAGAAGCGATAGAACAGCTAAAAATTCACCTGCTCGATTCTATAGGTACGGGTATCGGAGCCGTGGAGGGAGCGCCCGTCCGGTTGATCCGGAAAATGACTGAAGAATTTGGCGGACGTGAACTGACAACGCTCATCGGCGGAGGAAAAACCAGCCCGGATCGTGCGGCCTTTTACAACAGTGCCCTCATTCGTTACCTGGATTTCAACGACAGCTACCTGGCCAAAGGGGAAACCTGCCATCCCAGTGATAACATCAGTCCGGTTCTCGCAGCCGCCGAATACAACAACGCAAACGGCAAAGATTTTCTGACGGCTATGGCCGTGGCCTACCAGGTACAATGCCGTCTTAGCGACGAAGCCCCGGTACGGGACAAGGGATTCGATCATACCGTACAGGGATCCTACTCCGTGGCGGCCGGCGTATCAAAGGCCCTGGGACTAACCCGCGGGCAAACGGCCGACGCCCTGGCAATAGCCGGTACCGCACTGAACGCCCTTCGGGTGACACGAACCGGGGCCTTATCAAACTGGAAAGGACTGGCTTTCCCCCATACCGCCTTCGGAGCGACCCACGCCGCTTTTCTGGCCAAATACGGCATTACCGGACCACCGGCTGTTTTCGAGGGAAATAAGGGCTTTATGGATGCGATAGCAGGAAATTTCCGTATCGACTGGAAACAAGAGGATCTGGAAAGAATCACCCGGACGATCGTGAAAAAGTACAATGCGGAAATCCATTCCCAGTCATCCATTGAAGGTATCCTGGAGCTTAAGGCCGAACAAAATATCGATCCGGATGAGATTGACCGGGTGGACATTAACATCTTCGACGTGGCTTATCATATTATCGGCGGCGGGGAAGAAGGAGACAAGACCATAGTTCGAACCAAAGAAGAGGCGGATCACAGCCTGCAATATATGGTATCGGCGGCATTACTCGACGACCGGGTGATGCCGGAGCAATACAAAAAAGAGCGGATTCGAGCCGATGACATCCAAACTCTGCTGCATAAGATAAAGGTTCGACCAAATGACGAGTTTTCAAACCTTTTCCCCGTGCAAATGCCCGTACGCCTGACGGTGACCCTGAAAGATGGAACTGTTTATACAAAGGAAAAAAGAGATTACGAGGGATTCCACACGAATCCCATGAACTGGAATACTGTAAAAACCAAATTTGAACACCTGGCCGAACCCTATACCGAAAAGAGCCTTCGGGACGATCTTTCGAATATTGTGGCGGAAATAGAACGTCACCCCGTATCGGATCTGACAAATTTGCTCAGCCGGGTTGTCATTCCATGAACACATGCATCTTCGCCGGATTTTTAACCATCAGAAATAATCGAGAGGTAATGCCATGAGTGAAGAAAAAACATTCGATTTCCTCAGAAAGAATGAACGAGAATCAAAACCACGTTCAAGAGGCGTCACTGAAATCCGCGGCCCTTATTATGCGGTAATGGGCAAACGGTATCTGAATGATATCATGGAGACGATGAGCGAACATATCGATTCACTGAAATTTGCAGGCGGATCATTTTCTCTCATGCCGAAACCCGCCGTTCAGGAGTTGATTGACATCGCTCATCAGCATGACGTGCTGGTCTCCACAGGCGGGTTTATGGAATATGTACTCACCCAGGGTAAAGAAGCCGTGACCCGGTATATCGACACCTGTAAGGATTATGGATTCGATATTATTGAATTATCTGCCGGTTTTATCACCCTTCCCACTGATGACTGGCTGCGGCTGATCGAAAAGGTACAGGAAGCAGGGCTGAAGGCAAAGCCGGAGGTCGGCATCCAGTTCGGGGCCGGCGGAGACACGGCACAGGGTGAACTGGAGGCAGAAGGGATACTGGATCCGGGTTATGCCGTTCAGCAAATCAAGCGGTTCATTGATGCCGGAGCGTATCTGATTATGATTGAATCGGAAGGAATTACCGAAAATGCCGATCCCTGGCGGACGGATGTCCCGGCAAGGTTTATCAACGAGGTCGGTATGGAAAAACTCATGTTTGAAGCAGCAGACCCTGGGGTTTTCGCATGGTACATAAAGAATTATGGACCGGAAGTTAATTTATTTGTCGATCACAGCCAGATCGTCCAGCTCGAAACCCTGCGCCGGGGAATCTGGGGAACCAAAAGCCTGTGGGGCCGGGTACTCACTTACAAATAACAACAACGGTTCTTTCGGCAGTACAATGGACGTATTCGCAGTCCGGTAGCAACCGGATACATAAAACATGAATAACAACTCAAAAAAACACAATGGAAACGAAAGAATTCTACCCGCCGGCAACACCGGCCATGTCAAAAAAGCGGGCCTCGCTGGCTCCGGAGATTACGGAAGCCTTCCGCAACTTTAGCAAGACGGTCTTTAAAGAAGGGGCCCTTCCGGAAAAAACAAAACAGCTCATTGCCGTTGCCGTGGCACATGTCACCCAGTGTCCCTATTGTATCCACGGGCACACGAAACTTGCTCTGAATCACGGGGCCAGCAATGAAGAAATCATGGAAGCCATCTGGGTAGCCTCGGAGATGCGTGCCGGGGCCGCCTACGCTCACGCCGCCCTGGCTATGGAAGAAATGGAACTATCCGACGATTCCTGAGGCTTTAAACAATGGGTTCACTCCAAAAAGTCAATAAACATAACCCTGTCGCAAAGACACAAAACCAGAAAGAGCAACTTTATTATAATCGTTTGTTCTCTGGCCTTTGAAGCTTCCACAGGTCTTCTTCGGAAAGATCGAAATCGACTTTTTATGGCGGACTCAACAATAAATCTATAAGTTCATCCCGGAAAATTAAATCCTGTTTATTTTTTGATCATATAAACTGCAAAATCCGAAAATTAATCTGATCATTCAGCTTTACCCTCTGGAAAACACGTCACTTTTTGGCTAAGAACCTGGAAATTGCTTTTCACGGTAAATTTAACAATAGGAAGAAAACATCATGGCTCAACGATTGAATTACGCAAAAGCAGACCCGAAAGCTTTCAGAAGCATGAGAGGTCTGGAAGAATATGTTACCTCATCCGGACTGGAAGCCTCACTTCTCGAACTGGTAAAACTGCGCGCCTCGCTGATCAACGGATGTGCCTTTTGTATCGATATGCATACGAAAGATGCCCGTGCCCGGGGCGAGACCGAACAACGATTGTATGCGGTAAGCGCCTGGCGGGAAACCCCGTTCTATTCGGAACGTGAGCGGGCCGCCCTGGCCTGGACCGAGGCCCTGACTCTTATTTCCGCCAACGATGTGTCCGACGAACTGTACGATTCGGTAAGGAAACATTTCGACGAACAGGAGATTCTTGCATTGACCATGGCTATTGTCGCCATCAACGGCTGGAATCGGCTGGCCATCAGTTTCCGTACTGAACCCGGCTCTTATCAGCCCGGGGCGTATCAGCAGGCCGGTCAGGAAGGATAACACCGCTATGAACAGAAAGCTCCAAGTACCCGGAGTTTGGAGTACCTGGAGCTTTTCCAAAGAGATCCCTGAGGGAGAAGTACCGGAGCATACAAGATTAGCACACCGGACACCACGACTATCCTTTGTGTTTACTTTGTGAACATCGTGGTTTATTCTAAAGGTGCTTTGAGAAACCCTGACCACAGAGCTTCCGGAGATTTCACACAAAGAAAAGAAATAAAACGGAAATCATTCATGAAGAAGAAACACGTTGTCATTATCGGGGGTGGCTTCGGCGGACTCATCTGCGCGCGTGCATTGCGGAAAAAGAAGGTGCACATCACAATTATTGACCGCACGAACCACCATCTGTTTCAGCCGTTACTCTACCAGATAGCGACCGCGGCTCTCTCGCCCGGCGATATTGCCATGCCCATCCGGGCCGTATTCAGAGATGATCCGAATGTAGACGTATTGCTGGGCGAAGTTAACTCTGTTGACCAGGAACGTCGCAAGGTATGGTGTACCAACGGTCTTGAGTTGTCTTATGATTACCTGGTGATGGCGCCGGGATCGACCTACAACTATTTCGGCAATGAAAACTGGCGAAAGGACGCACCTTCACTGAAATCGCTGGACGGAGCCCTGCGCATCCGCGAGCGAATTCTTTATTCTCTGGAAAAAGCTGAAGAGACAAATAATGAGGAGGATAAGAAAGCCTACCTTACTTATTTGATTATCGGCGGCGGACCTACCGGCGTCGAGACTGCCGGGGCCATCTCGGAGATTGTCAAACGAAATATGATCCGTGACTACCGGCATATCCGGATGGAAGATACGCGCGTTCTTTTGATTGAGGCGGCCTCACGGCTTTTAGCCGGTTTCTCGGAAAAGCTCGCGCAAAAAGCCCGGCACGATCTGGAGGAAATGGGCGTGGAAATCCTGCTGAACACACCCGTGACCCAGATTAACCGGCATGAAGTGCAGACGAAAAACGGCACGTTTCATACACCTAACATCATATGGGCCGCAGGAGTCAGAGGCGTGCCTTTGCTCGATACCCTGGGCGCCGAACGGGACAAATCGGATCGCATAAAAGTAACGCCGGAATTGAGGCTGCCCAACAATCCCGACATTTTTGTGATAGGGGACGCGGCATCCTGCATCAACCTGAAAACGGGTCAGCCGTTGCCCGCCCTGGCTCCGGTGGCCATGCAACAGGGGCGTTACGTCGCAAAAATAATAGGTTCGGACAAAAACCACCCCAGGCATAAACCTTTCACCTATACCGACAAAGGAAATATGGCCACCATCGGAAGGGGAAAAGCCATTGCCGAAATAGGCTCGCTGGAATTATCCGGCTCCGTTGCCTGGCTGACGTGGATATTCGTACATATCTTTTACCTGATCGGATTCCGCAACCGGTTTCGTGTGATGCTGGAATGGTCGTGGTACTACCTTTCCTTCCGTCGCGGAGTGCGTCTCATTACCGAAAGGGATCTTTCCGATCTGAGGGATGAGGACGTCCTTGAAGTCTTAAATCAGTAGGTAATTTAAAACCTCCAGGGTTTTCGAAAAACCCTGGAGGTTTTTTTAGCAGAGGCGTTTAATTGGCTATCTGAAACCACAGGAGGGGCGGCCAACGGTTATTTCATCAATAGCATCTTCTTTACCGAAGCATCGGCGGCTCCGGCGATCTGCCCGCGCAGGGTGTCCATTACCTCCTTCGCCAACTGACAGCTAAGACATGGGTAAGATTAGACGGTGTAATGTTCCTGAGATTACTTCTATCTTCATTTACCAGAAGAATTCTCCGTGAGGAATCTGGAGAATTGGTGGTAATGTTAAAGGCGTTAAATAATATTTGCTTAGAATCGCCTGACCATGCGACGGGATTGTGGAAGATATTTTTTGTGGTTGGAAGAATCTTTGCATTATTTCCTTCACCATCCGAGAGAAACAGTGCCTGACCAATTCCCCCTCTCGACGTATAAACGATGTGACTCTGATCCGGACTCCACAGAGCATTATAACTGGTAACCGAATCAGGAGTGATTTGTTTTTGCAGCTTCCCATCAATGGAGAGAATACCGACCTTTGACCGGAGATTTGCCCCGGCAAAAACCGTTGCTAAGAATGACTTACCATCTGCCGACCAATCGGTTACTGTTTCACTTGCATCCAAACTCTTTGTAATCCTTTTCTCATTCGTTCCGTCCACATTGATTACAAAAATATCACCATTAGCAAGGGCCTCCGGAACCATTAATCTTGTATAGGCAATCTGTTTTGAATTCGGTGACCATACTGGCCCGGACGCCCCGCCATATTCCACCTTCTCATTGGTAGAATCAACCGTATCAAACCACTGACCGGTCAATTGGTAACGCCCGCTTCCATCAGCATTCATGATGAAAATAGAACGGCGGAATGAGGGATAGGTCAGTGAGTCCCCGACCAGGGAAACAACGGCAATCTTGCGGCCGTCGCGTGACCATTTCGCATTCAGGATGGGAAAATTAGGATCGTCTGTGAGTTGCTGCAC